>JAJEDY010000065.1 GCA_022821275.1 Candidatus Latescibacterota bacterium
CCTATTTGATGTCCACACACAGGTGCCCACAAAAGGGTTGATCAACACGGCACGTTTTGCATTGGGGGCCGTCTTTGTCTATCAATTGATTTTGTTATTTCGTTTCCAAGAAGGCCTTGACTTAAGACAGGGATTAAAACCCTGCTTGAAGGCTGGATGACCTTTTATGACCAACACTCAATTAACCATTACGCCCGCGAATAATAAGGATGAGAACATGACGACGGTACAACAACAGCATCCTTTGGTGGAGTATTTAGGGCTTGTGTTTCAAGCCTGCCTGTCTGCAGTGCCTGCACAGGCAGATGCAGACAGGTGACGCGGCGGGTGAAGGCATCAATGACAACACTGAGATACAAGAAGCCAGAATAAGTAGGCACATAGGTGATTCGGCCCCACCCAAAGTTTATTGACCGTAATTCAGGCTCTGCAAGCCCCATGTTTTAGTTGCATAGGGACAGATTCGAAATTCGGCAACAGCATCCAAAACGGGTCAAGTCCAGATCGAACTGACAAAAAGGTCTAAATTATACATCGGAGGTTCCTTTTTTTGCATGGCTTCTTGTTTATTGGACAATCCAAGATAGCCGAGGAGCCTCTTTTTGTTTTTTAAAGTCACACATCACGTTACCGATTATTTGTTTTTCGTATTCTCCTTGACAACCCTATTTGAACATCGTAGATAAGACCGATGGTTTGAATGTCGGCAAAGGGCTATGCGACAGGAGGAGGGATTATGGCGCCCAATATTGTTTTGTTTCTTACGGATCAGTTGAGACGCGATGCATTGGGATGTTATGGCAATGAGATTTGTCAGACGCCGAATCTGGACCAACTCGCAGAGGAGGGCATACGGTTTGATCAGGCATATACCACAAGCCCTGTTTGTTCACCTGCGCGCGCTTCTTTGATGAGCGGTCTTTATCCGCACAATCACGGGGTGATGCTCAATACGCATATTGCGCCCGCGTGGAATAGGGGGTTATCAAAAGATGTGCCGACATTTAGCCGTTTGCTCAAAGAGGCGGGGTATGTGCTGGATTATGCGGGGAAGTGGCATGTCCATCAAGATATTGGACCTGAGGAATACGGCTTTGATCGGCATAAGATGGGGAGAGGGGGACGCGGGAAAATAGTTCCCGGCACAGAATTGACGGTTGAGTTTCCAGGAAGTTCTTTTCCTGTGGCGGGTACAGGTGAGATGTCGCCAGAAGAATACAAAACGTGGACGGTGACGGATTGTGGGATCGAGATGTTGCGCGAGCGGGCGGGAGGAGAGGAGCCATTTTTTTTGCGCATTGATGCGACAGCACCTCATTTTGCCAATATTGTTCCGGAGCCTTATGCGTCGATGTACGATCCTGAATCCATTCCGTCCTGGCCAAATTTTGACGAATCCTTTGAGGGCAAACCCGCGGCTCATTTGCGAAAACATCGAGAATGGAACCTTCAAGATAAAGATTGGGCGTGGTGGCGACAGGTGGTTGCCAAATATTACGGTGATGTGTCTCTGATTGATACATGCGTGGGGCGCGTGTTGGATGAGATACGGAAATGTGGAATTGAGGATAATACGATATTTCTTTTTAGTACAGATCACGGCGATTCCATGGGCAGTCACAAGCATTTTGAAAAATCCGGTACAATGTACGATGAGGTGTTTCGGGTTCCATTGCTGATGAAAGTGCCGGGAGGCGTGAGTCGCAATGTCCCGCAATTTGTTCGGCTGATGGATTTGATGCCTACATTTGTCGAATGGGGGGGCGGGAAATTACCCGAGGGATTGGATGCGAGGAGTTTGGTGCCGCTTGTAAATGGCGATGATCCCGATGACTGGGCAGATAGCGTGTATTGCGAAAGCCACGGTGAGGTCTGGGGCTATAGCTCGCAGCGAATGGTTCGGACGGAGAAATGGAAATACGTTTATACACCTCACGATCTGGATGAGTTATATGATCTCGAAGCCGATCCTGCAGAGATGAATAATCGGATTGATGATTCGATGTGTGCCGATGTGTTAGAGAACATGAAAGGGCGTTTGTTGGGATGGAATGACGCGACTAATGATATGTTTCAGTGGCATTGGGTAAGATTTAATTTTCCAGAGCCAATTGCGCCATAAATATCGAAAAACAAAGGTAAGGCATGGAATATCGAGAGTTGGGAAATCAGAGAGGACCTGGCAAAATGCGCTTGACAAAATATGACTTGAAAGGCATATTTTGGTCATGATTTGGAAAGTCGAATTCGATCCGGCCTTCGACTCGGAATTCGAGGCTCTGCCCATCGCAGTACAGGATGAGTTGCTTGCGCAGGCCAAACTTCTTGAGGCGTTTGGACCGGCACTTGGTCGCCCACGGGTAGATACTCTAAATGGATCGCGCTACGCCAATATGAAGGAACTACGCTTTCAGGCTGCGGATGGTGTATGGCGAGTCGCCTTTGCCTTTGACCCCAGGCGGAAAGCTATCTTGCTTGTGGCTGGCGACAAATCGGGTGTCAGCGAAAGACGCTTTTACAGAGGGCTGGTCAAAAAGGCGGACGACAGGTTCGACTTACACCTCGAACGACTGAAAGATAAGAGGCAGACAAGATGACGACTCTAACAGAGAGACTGGATCGGCTCCCTCCAGCGCGTCGGAAGAAAGTGGAGGAGCGAGCCAAGGCGTTGATCGCCGAAGAGATGTCCCTGCGAGACTTACGCAAGGCGCGAAAGCAGACGCAGGTGCGTGTAGCAAAGGAACTCGGGATTAACCAGGAAAACGTATCCCGTATTGAAAAGCGTAGCGATCTGCTGATATCCACGCTCTGTGGCTACGTCGAAGCGATGGGTGGAACATTACGTTTGGTGGCGGAATTCCCCGATCGTCCGCCCGTCGCACTGACAGGCATTGCGGCGCTGGATAAGGAAGACACTCCGGCAAAATCATAGTGGGGCACATAAGGTAAAGCATGGAATATCGCGAGTTGGGAAAAACGGGTTTGAAAGTCTCTGTGCTGAGTTACGGGGCATCTGGTTTGGGCAGTATTTATGGAACGCCCGATGAGGCTCGGGGAATCAAAGCTGTGCATACGGCTATTGACAGCGGGATCAATTTGATTGATACCTCGCCGCTTTACGGTGGAACAAAATCGGAAAGCGCGCTGGGGAAGGCTTTGAAAGAGATTCCGCGAGACAAATATTATCTGGCAACCAAAGTTGGGCGTTATGCCGGTGGGGTGTCCGATTTTTCAGCCGGACGAATTGTGAAAAGTATGGATGAGAGTCTTATGCGACTGGGTTTGGATTATGTGGATATTTTCCAGTGTCACGATATCGATTTTGTCTCGCTGGACCAGATCGTAGAAGAAGCACTTCCCACTTTGCGACGGTTGCAGGAGCAGGGAAAGACCAGGTTTGTTGGCATTACCGGATTTCCGTTAAAAGTCTATCGATATGTGCTCAGTCGGACGGATGTGGATACGGTGCTGTCGTTTTGCCACTATATGCTACATGATACGTCCTTTGAAATGCTGGTGCCTTATTTACAGAAAAAGGGAGTGGGGATGATCAATGCTTCACCTTTGGGGATGGGATTGTTCACGGAACGTGGACCAGCGCCAGGTCACCCCGCCACTGAAAAGATCAAGCGGGTTTGCGCAAAGGCTGTGGCGGTTTGCAAGCAGAAAGGCGAAAATATTTCTAAGCTGGCTATGCAATTTGGATTGGCCAATCCAGATTTTGCAACGACGCTGGTCGGTACAACACGGCCTGAACATTTGAAAGAGAATATCGAGTGGTTAGAATCGCCGGTTAATGAAGCCTTGCTTGCTGAGGTACTTGAGATACTGAAGCCGATACAGAACACGACCTGGATGCGTGGACTGCCCGAGAACAATTGAAATATAAGTTGATCTATACTGCGTATTGCTTCACAGCCTCGGGATCCAATTCCAGGCCCAGACCTGGCTTGTCGGGATTGGGTGACCAGACGCCATTGACTGGCTCGGAAAATTCTGTGTAGGTTATCCGGTCGGCTTCTTCCACCATGCCGAGGTATTCCACTATTCGCAGATTTGGAGTCGCGCAAGATAGGTGCAGATGGATGAGCTGGTAGGCGTGTGGCGCAACAGGCAGATTGAAGGCGTGGGCCAGGTGCGCCACTTTCATCCATTCGGTGATGCCGCCGACCCGGCCCACATCGGGTTGGACGATATCTGCTCCGCCCCGGGCGATGAGGTCTTTAAAGCCGTATTTGGTGTACTCGTGTTCGCCGGTTGCGATGGGGATCGCGGTCGCACGGGCAATGGCGGCAAGGCCTTCGATATCGTCGGCCAGTACGGGTTCTTCAAACCAGCCGATTTTGTATTCCTCAAATGCCTGGGCCATGCGAATGGCTTGCTTGGCGTAGTACCCATTATTTGCGTCAACGAGAATCTCCACGTCATCGCCCAGTGCTTTCCGCACCGCAGATAGTCGCGCAATATCTTCACTCTCACTTTGGCCAAAATCTTTGCCGACCTTCATTTTGACGGACTTCATGCCGCGTTCGACATAGCTGGCCTGTTCGGCAATTAATTCATCTATGCTGAAGTGAGTCCAACCGCCGCTACCGTAAACCGGGACAGTGTCCGTATAAGGTCCAAGCAGTTTGTAGAGGGGGGTTTGATAATATTTGGCTTTCAGGTCCCACAGGGCAATATCAACTGCCGAAAGGGCACAAAAAGCCAGACCCTTGCGGCCCACACCGCGTATGCGCCAGAACATGTCGTCCCACAATTGTTCGATATTAAGTGGGTCCTGACCCACCAGAATGGGTTTGAGCGACCCTTCAATGATCTCACGGGCGGCCCGGGCGCCTCCTCCGGTGCCCAGCCCTTCCAATCCCTCATCGGTGATGATGTGGACAAAACACTGTGTTCTGCCCTGTTCAAGGTGACGAATGGTGGCGTCCTGGATGCCTTTTAGATGGGGCATTGACAGGACGGTTGTTTTTACATCTGTGATTTGCACGGTGATGTTCTCCTTGGGGAGTTATAATATTGGGCGCATGTTTTTTTGATGCTCTGAAAGGGCTACGTAACGGTATAAATTACGACTACATTATTTAAAAGTCTATCGTGATATGTCGGGCATATACACGCCCCTTAATACATTGGAGGGTATGACATGGAGAAAATCGGTTTATGGATCATGAGTTTATTGACAGTGTCTGTGCTGTATTCAAATGTAGAAGCACAGGGCACATATTCATCTCAGCCTATACTCGATGCGCGGGTTGTGGGCATTTTGCATTTAGATGGTTTGCAGTTCAAAGACATGAATAAAAATGGCAGAGTTGATGTGTACGAAGATTGGCGTCAGCCCGTTGACCAGCGTGTGGCGAATCTGCTTTCGCACATGACCTTGGAAGAAAAGGCTGGCATGTTGCTCATCAATACGTTAAACGCCGAGTCTGGTGGTCGGCTTTCTGATCGCGCTGTGCAATTTGTTGAGACGGAAAGGATGACCCGTTTTATCTTTCGCAACACTGTTACTGCGATGCCCGGCTCTGACACGGGATCGCGGAGGCGCGGTGCTGAAATTACCCCTTATGAAGCCGCGCAGTTTATGAATGCGATGCAGGAACTTGCCGAGTCTTCCCGTCTGGGTATTCCCGCTCTGTTCAAATCCAATGCCAGAAATCACTACGAGCACGACGCAAGAGCAGGCATCAGCGTTTCGGCAGGCTCGTTTTCGGAATGGCCAAAAGAAGCAGGGCTGGCGGCAACGCGAGATATGGATCTGATTGCGGAGTTTGCCCAGATCATGGCCAGGGAGTGGACATCGATTGGTTTGCGATCGATGTATGGCTATATGGTCGATCTTGCGACAGAACCGCGCTGGTATCGGGTTCATGAGACATTTACAGAAGATGCAGACCTGGCCGCCAATATCATGACTGTTCTGGTGAAGAATCTACAGGGTGAGCAACTGAATTCAAAAAGTGTTGCGCTGACAATGAAGCACTTTCCCGGTGGCGGTCCCCAGGAAGGCGGTGGTGATCCGCACTACGATTTTGGTAAGAATCAGGTTTATCCTGCGAAAAACTTTGATTATCATGTAAGACCATTTAAAGCTGCCATCGATGCAGGGGTGTCATCAATTATGCCTTATTATGGCGTTCCAATCGGTCAGCAGTATTTGCCCAATGATGTTGGAATGGCTTTCTCGAAGGGAATTTTGACCGAGTTGCTGCGAAACAACCTTGGGTTTAAAGGATATGTCAATTCTGATACGGGCATCATTGGTGGTCGCGCATGGGGTTTGGAAGACAAGAGCATTGATGAGCAGATTGTCATTGCTGTAGAGGCCGGAACCGACGTACTGTCTGGTTTTAACAATAACAAACAGATTTTGAATCTTGTGACTGGTGGAAAGCTTTCTGCAGAGCGGGTTGATCTGTCTGTGCGCAGGCTCTTAAGAGAACAATTTCAGTTGGGTCTTTTTGAAAATCCTTATGTGGATCCCAACCGGGCAGATTATCTGGTGGGCAATCGGGCATTTCAAAAGAAGGCGGAGATTGCACAGCGCAAATCTATTGTTTTGCTACAAAACAACACTGGTGTATTGCCCTTGAAGGCCCAAAGTGAGACCGATTCCATTCAGATTTATACAATGGGTATGAATCCCGAAGTGGTAAGGGATCCATTGTGGTCAGGTTATATTGTGGTGGCAGGAGATTATGATTCGAGCAAGGGTGAGGTGCGACCAGTTGTGCCAAAAGGGACAGATTATGCGATTTTGCGAGTTGTTGTCTCCAATCCGCGTTCACGGGAAAGACGCTTTGGCGGGGCCAGCCCGGATGAACTGGATTTGCTGGCGTTTTCTGATATGGCAAAGGCCAGATCCTGGTCCATTTCCCCTTCTCTCACGGATATTCAGGGTGTTATGAAGGAAGTGGGGGCCGACAAGACTATTCTCGCCATTCGGTTTCGGCAACCCTATGTTCTGGATCAGCACAGTGGGTTGAGAAAGGCTGGCGCGATTTTGGCGACTTTTGGCGTGAGCGATGCAGCTATTTTAGATATTCTGACTGGAAAATTCAAACCTTCGGGGAAACTTCCTTTTGCTCTGGCTAAAAATGCAAAGGCGATTGTGAAACAGGATCCAGACGCACCGGGATACGACAAAGTAGGTACGCTGTTTCCGTTTGGCCATGGTTTGAGTTATTAGATTAACATATCGAATTTTCATTAGCTGGAGGATAAAATAGAATGAGTGAAAATTGGAAAGCTGCAAAACTGCGGAGGCTGTTATGTCTGTATCTGAAATAATCGAACGGCGGGAAATAATCCGAGCGATGAACCGCGAGTGACGATGCTGACACGGTATTCGCCATGGTGGATGAATCTGGAATTTGGGGGGCGTAATCAGGCAATGGTGCCAAGGGCGATTTATGAAAGGTTTCCCGAGGAAGTAAAGTTGCTGTATAAGCATCGGGTTGAGGGGGAGGCGAATCCTATTCAGCGGTATTAATCCCCGGTTCTCAAGAAAGGTTTAGCAGATGAGTAAGTCGATAGATGATGGTCTTAAAGAATGTCCGAATATTCTGATTATTTTCACCGATGATCAGGGATATGCGGATCTGGGGTGTTTTGGAAACAAAAAGAATAAGACGCCACGACTGGATCAACTGGCGAAGGAGGGTACCCGCTTCACCAGCTTTTACGCCCAGCCGGTGTGCGGTCCGTCTCGTTCGGCATTGCTTACTGGTCGCTATCCGGTCCGCAGTAAGGGCTGGGGTATGCCTGCCAGTGAGATTACTTTTGCCGAGTTGATGAAACCCGCAGGATACCAGACGGTTTGTATTGGTAAGTGGGACGTCTCGAATCGGAAGGAAATTATCGAGCGCATGCCGAACGCGCAGGGGTTTGATTATTATTACGGTACTCTTGGCGCAAACGACAATGGATTTATAAAGTTTCACGAGAATAACACGGCGGTTGGTGAAACGGAAGACATGAGCTGTACGATTCGCCTGTACACCGATAAAGCAATCGATTTCTTGGAGAACAACCGCGATCAGAACAAGCCGTTTGTGCTCTATCTGGCGCATACGATGTTGCACACGATCATCGATGCCTCTCCTGAGTTTAAAGGGAAATCGGCTGGTGGGCTATATGGGGATGTGGTTGAAGAGTTAGACCATGAGACCGGACGTTTGCTCGACAAACTGGACGCGCTGGGATTGCGCGACAACACACTGGTGATCTATACGACCGATAACGGGCCGTGGTGCCAGTCCAAATACTATGAAAACAAGAAAGGTCATCCAGAGGGTTCCATCTTTTGGGGCGATCCCGGGCCGTTGCGCGCCGGTAAGGGATCAGCTTATGAAGCCGGGTCTCGTGTGCCCTGTATTGTCCGCTGGCCGGGTAAAGTCCCGGCTGGGCGCACCTCGGATGCGCTCTGGGCCACGATTGATTTAATGCCTACTTTTACCGCACTATCAGGTGTCAAACCACCGATGGATCGCGTGATTGACGGCATTGATCAAACCGCATTGCTTTTGGGGCAGGCCGACGAAGGTCGAGAAACCTTTATCTATGATCAGGTGGGAGATGGCGATGCCAATATGGGTGTCGGTATTAGAAAGGGAAACTGGAAGCTGCTGCTTCCTGGGCGCAAACCGGAACAAGACCATCGCTTTCTGATGGATTTTGGAACCAATGGGCTGGAGTTATACGATCTGGATAGGGATATTGGCGAAAAGAACAATGTCGTGGACGATCATCCTGAAGTTGTGAAAGAACTCCGTGAAACTTTAGACAGTTTTAAAAAAGGTGTAAAGGAATGATGGAAAGGTCGTTTGTAGATGGTACAAACGCAAGGAAGGAGTAGAGAATGGGTGCGTTTTATATCCCCGAAGATGCAGAGGAGCAGTTTGAAGAACGCGGTTATTTTGTGGTTCGAAATCTGATTTCAGCCCAAGCCGTTGAGGCGGTGCGAAGTGAACTTGAACGTGTCATCGCAGAAAAGCCGGAAGGATTCAGATTGACCACTGATCGCGCAGATGACACAGGTGTTGACGGTGATGCGGCGGTATGGGCTGTGGGCGATCGGGACCTTCATAGCCGGGTGCTTTGGGAGGAGTGGCTGACATCAGAGAATGTAATTGCAATGAACCAACGCTTTCTCGGTGAGAATGTTCGCGTTCAAGGCACGCGTTTTTTTACGAAGCAGGCTCGAATCGGCGAATCGGTTCCCTGGCATCAGGACATTTGGTTGTGGGAGCGCGATGCCTCGCATGGCATCAGGCCACACAAGCGCGAACATTTTAATTGTTGGGTGGCTCTGGAGGCTGTCGATCTGGAGAATGGGTGTTTGCATGTGATGCCGGGCGCCCACAAAGGCGACGTGATCGAACATGTGCAGTATGATGGCTTGCACCCGGAGATTCCGCGTGAGTTGGTCGCGGAGAGAACGCCTGAACCTGTGCCGCTTGGACCGGGCGATGCCGTGATCTGGCATGCGCACATGTGGCACATGAGTCCCCCGAATCCGAGTGACCGCACGCGATGGGGCGGTGTTATGATCACGTTTCGCGATGAGATGGCGGAAAAGGCGAATCAGGCCGATCGGGGAATGCTCATTAGCAATGGGAAAGCGTGTCCGTATCCGGGACCTATTCGCAAATAAAGTTGGAGTGAACTATGTCAAAAAAGAATCCGAACATCATCCTCATAAATTGCGACGACCTGGGCTACGCCGATATCGGTTGTTATGGATCAACGCTCAACAAAACACCGGCACTCGACCGGCTTGAACCATTGCCACAGCCATAGTTTTTTTCACCCTTAAACCAGATGAGTTGATTATGTCAAAACACTTAAATTTAGATGAGCGGCTGCGCGTCCCCTACTCCATCGGCACGGGCATTCCCAAAGGCGGTGATGCAGAGGTTGAGGGGTATGTGCAATCGCTGAGAACCCAGGGTTTCTGCGTCATTGATCGGGTGATTCCCAAAGATCAGGTTGACGCGGTGCGCGAGAGTGTGCACCGGGGTCGCGAACTGTTGCAACAGGACCGCGAGGCAGAGCGCCGCAAGCGCATAGAGATAGTGCGTCAGAGAGAACCCGATGCCGAGATCGACGACAGCCCTGAGCGCTTCGAAAGATGGCGCGAGGACCCGGTGCGGCCACCGATGGCACCGCACGCCGAGCTGTGCGATATCGCGCGGTGCGAGACCTTCGCCGAGTACCTCGCGGAGCCTCGCGTACTGCGGGTTGCCAGAGCCATGCTCGATACGCACATCCGTATTTTGCAGACGGAGGTCAACAAGTCGTCGCGACCGGCGAAGAAACCGCTATCCGAGCAGCAGCTTAAGCACCGCGGTTGGCATTCTGACTGGCCCCACGATCTGAGCGCGTATGGGCCAAACAGCGAACATCCATGGAAGCACTGCGGCGCAGTCGCCCAGCCCTTCCCCGACGTCTGCATGGCACTATCTACGGTCTGGTACCTCGGTCCGGAAGACGTGACCCCATTCAACGGCGGCACGTGGATCGTGCCGGGATCGCACAAAGACCCGCGTAACCCGCGAGGTCCCGATGACGACATCGACGCGCGCGCGCCAATTCCAGGAGAATTCCAGGTCTCTGCCCCGGCAGGCTCGGTTTTTATGCAGGACACAAGGAGTTGGCACTCGACCGGGCTTAACCAGAGCGAACACGAGCGCACGGCGGTGGTGTGCCGATATGGGCCATGGTGGCTGTCTGGGAATGAGTTTAGCAACTTGCACTCGGGCGGCCACACACTAAGGACCTACGTGCCGCGAGAGGTTTTCGCCAGGTTCTCCCCGGAACTGAAGCTGCTATATCGGCACATCGCCGAGGGCGAGGAGGATGTGCTACAGCCCGAGAACCAGCACAAGGCGTTGCGCGCCAGGTTTGTCGATCAACCGGAACTGCGCCATCCGGACCGCATCGGCGACAACAGCCACATCGTCGCCGGGGACATGAGCGTTGAGGAATGGGAACGCAGCCGCGTCCAAAACGAGCATTGAGCTTTCTAAACGCAGAAAACGTGATTGCATGGATGCGAGAATCCCTGGTGATAAAGGAGTGAAGGGAGTAGTGCAATGGAAAAACAAAATATTGAGAAGCCGAATATCATCTATATCATGCTGGATGAATGGGGATACTTTGAGTGGTCCGCCATGGGGCATCCCATCCTTCAGACGCCCAATATCGACAAGATGGCATCTGAGGGTCTCCGATTTACTCAGATGCTTGCGGGAGGCAATGTCTGTGCCCCGACGCGCTGTGCGCTTATGACAGGTCAGCATACGGGCCACACAACAATCCGTGCAAATGGTGGCGGTCTGGCACTGCGTACAGATGATATGACGATCGCTGAAATGCTCAAAGCCGAGGGTTATGCAACTGGCGGCTTCGGCAAGTGGGGCTTGGGCGATGCCGGGACAACGGGTGTACCTGAGAAACACGGTTTCGACACCTTCTTTGGTTACTATCACCAGGTACATGCGCACACGTACTACCCGAGATATCTTCTCCGCAACAGCGAGAAGATGTATCTGGAGGGGAATACAGGCGACTTCCACTCTGGCGAGGTGTTCTCGCATGGTCTCATCTACGAAGAAGGGCTGAAGTTCATACGGGAGAACAAAGATCGCCCGTTTTTTGCCTATTTACCGTGGACACCTCCGCACGGCCAGTGGATGATGCCCGAATCGGATCCAGCATGGCAGAAGTACAAGGACGTGAAATGGGATGCCACGAACCAGAGAGGACCGCACGATGCACAGATGTACGCCGCAATGATGGAAATGGCCGATCGCCAGATAGGCGAGATCATGGATCTGCTGAAGGCGTTGAAGATTGACGAGAAGACCATCATCTTTGCTTGCGGCGACAATGGCGGTGCTACGTATTTCGCAAACGAGAACCATCCGCATGGCTTTTTTGCCCCCAATTTGAATTCCGGTACGGGTGAACGCTTCCGCGGGGGCAAGGGCAATTTCTATGAAGGTGGGCTGCGGGTTCCCTTCATCGTCCGGTGGCCGGGTCAGATTGCGCCGGGAACGGTTTCTGATCATCTGGGGTATTTCCCGGATGTGATGCCCACTCTGGCGGAACTGACGGGCGCAAAGCCCGGGTCTGATATCGATGGTATTTCGATCGCGCCTACATTGCGCGGTGAGGCCGAACGCAAGCAGGAGCAGCACGAGTATCTGTACTGGGAGGATCGGAAAAGCTGCGCTGTTCGTATGGGGAGTTGGAAAGCCGTGAGACCAGACAAAGATAGGCCGTTTGAGTTGTATGACTTGAGTGCAGATATTGAGGAACTGAACGATGTCATTGCTCAGTATTCTGACATTCTCGAGAAGATGATGCAGTATGCCATGGAAGCTCACACACCAGTTCGCGAAGGCGATATTCTCGATCCATCTATGGGATTCAAAGGGCACGATGAGGATTAGGCAGTTCATGGCAGACACCAAAGCAAATAAAAGCAATCATCCCAATGTGCTCTTTATCGCCATTGACGATCTGTGTGGCTGTCCCGATGCGATGAACGGAGAAACCTCTGTTCATACTCCTAATATGAATGCGCTTGCCCAAAAGGGCGTGTATTTCACCAATGCACATTGTGCAGCGCCAGCCTGCAATCCTTCACGTGTAAGTGTGATGACCGGATTGGCACCATCGACATCAGGCGTGTATCTCAATAGGCAGGACTGGCGAGATTGTAAGAACCTGAGAGATCGGGTTACACTGCCTCAATATTTCAAGGACAAGGGGTACAAAACCCTTGGCGGTGGAAAGGTGTACCACGGAGCGACGCTGAACGAAAAGATGTATATGGGATATCTCGATCCCCGCCCCTGGGACGCATACTTTCCATCAAAGAACCGTCAAATGCCTCAGGAAGTCGCGCCAGATGATTGGCCTGTAAATGGGAGCAAAAAGTTTTATCGCGGATATTTTGATTGGGCGGCATTGGATATTGAAACGGGCGAAATGGCCGATGCCAAAGTTGTGTCGTGGGCAGAACAACAACTGTCCCAAGACCATGGTCAGCCTTTGTTTCTGGCCGTGGGGATCTATCGACCGCATATTCCATGGTACGTGCCAGAAGAATATTTCGAGAGACATCCCTATGACGAGGTTGCAGTCCCTGAGGTTCTTGAAAATGATCTGGATGATGTGCCAGAAGCAGGTCAGGCTATGGCCAGGCGTACATGGCACAAATGGATGGTTGAAAATGACAAATGGAAAGGGGCGGTTCAGGCATATCATGCGGCTGTTAGTTTTACCGACGACATGGTTGGGCGTCTATTGGTGGCACTTCAAAACGGGCCTCACGCCGAAAATACTATTATTGTTTTGTGGTCAGACAATGGATATCATCTGGGGCAAAAGGAGCATTGGGAGAAATTTGCATTGTGGGAGCAGACCACACGGGTACCGATGATCATCGCTGCGCCTGGAGAGATTGCCTCGGGCAAGGTCTGCAAACAGGCTATCAGCCTGCTCGATATTTATCCCACGCTGATCGAATTGTCTGGCGGCAAAATATCAGGAGATTTCGATGGCGTGAGTCTGGTCCCTTTGCTGCATAACCCAGAGGAACAGACCCATCGCGCAGTGGTCTGCACACAGGGATTCAATAACCATGCAATAAGATCGGATAGGTGGCGTTATATCCGATATGAGGATGGCTCGGAAGAATTATACGACCATCAAAACGATGGGAAAGAGTTCCACAATCTGGCAGATCGGGAAGCGTATGTTTCCGTCAAACAAGAACTGGCATCCTGGTTGCCAAAACACAATGCAGAACCACAATAGATGGTGACAAGCAGGGTGGACGCTATGAAACTCACTACTGAACAAATCCGTGAATTTTACCACCGGGGTTATGTCACAATCCCTGGCGCGATCTGAAAATCAATGGTTGACACGGCTCGTCAAGCGATCAACTATTTCATACTTATCCGACAGATTTTTCGCACGGTTCACGAGATCGTGGACATCCATGTATGGTTCGGGGGCTTTTGACTTTGATTATTGCACGCGATCCCAAAAGAATTCGACCAACCTATTTTACCAATGTCTCTTCAGCGAATCGTGGACATTGACCTCTAAGTGAGGACCGAATCCCTCGATCTCCAACCGAACTTTGAAGCCATCCTGAATCGGTGACAGAGCTTCGTGATGGGTGCCGGTTGCTACTACATCCCCTGGTTCAAGGGTGATAACGCTGGTGATTTCTTCCAGCAACTCGGGAATATGGCGGGCCATTTCGTCTGTAGAAAAATCGTGTTTAAGGGTGTTGTTGACCCATAGCTTCACTGAAAGGTCATTTGGATTTGATACCTCATCAGCCGTCACCAGAACCGGTCCCAGGGGAGCAAATGTGTGCCAGCTTTTTCCCAGGAAGAAGCCACCGGGCAATCCTCGGGCCGAAACGTCTATGAACTGTGTGTAACCAAAGACGTGGTCCAGCGCGTCGGCTTGCGAGAGATGGCTTGCTCTCTTACCGATTACCAGAGCCAATTCTGGCTCAAAATGGAAAACACTCGCTTCGGCGGCCGGGAGTTCAACCGTGCTGCCGGTAGGCATCACGCTGGTATTGGCCTTGAGAAAGCCATTGAACAGACCACGCTCCGGGTGCCCTGGCTCGATATAATTACCGGCTGCACACATGAGTTGACCGGGGCGGGGCAGAGGGGATTGCAAAGTCACTGTATCGAGGGCGACACCATGCCCACCTTCTATGGCATTCTCAATTCTGGACTGCATGGCATCCCAATCAGTAATAATCATCTGCATCATTTCTTGAGCGTTGTGATGCCCCAGGTCTGCGATTGAATCACCAACTGGGACGACTGTATCGCCCTGCAAAACGCCCAGTTGATAATCATTATAGAGTACGAGTTTCATGAGAGTCTCCTTATTTAGAGGTTAGATGGGTTAAGCCTGATTGATCATCACCGCATTTACAGAGTGCGGTGAGAGTGATATCTTAAAGTTGGAGCCGCCAATTGGGATTTCACGCGTGTCAATCGCAACTTCATTGGGTGAATTCCAGTCGTTTCGAGACATGTAACTCTCACCGGCAATGGTTTGGAGTTCTGCGGTGTTCGCTGGGTCGAAGTTGCTGAGTTCGCAAGTGATCTCGATTTCTTCGGTGGGATGACGATTTTGCGCCAGGAGAATCAAGCCATTATCCCAGATCGTTGCAAGGGCGTCAATGTAAGGCAGGTTGGACCCCATCATAATGGATTTGATGTTCGCCGCGAAGGTTGGCGATGAGGTGACAGAATGCACAAGGGTCGCCTCGGGAAGATTGCCGTAGAGGTGTGACACCCAGTGAACCGGAGCCGGGTAAACGATCTCCCGCTCCTTCTTCAATCCGCCTCCGTGATTCACCAACGCACTGTGGGTGAACATCTCGACGAGATCACCTTGCCGCATTGCGCTGTGTAACGCGCCTGATAGGTAGAGCGACTCTGCCTGTGTAGCATTGGTCGGTAAGTGGGGGACGCCACACATAATCTGGTGCTCCGTGACGGCGATTTTTACATCCGGGTTGTGCGGTGCCGCCTGAGCTTTCAGTTCACCGAGTTTATCATCGTACGAGGCGATGTAGCCCATGAGGGACAAATAGACCGCTTCGACATCCTTTTCCCGACGCGCCCCACCACCGGTAAGGGTGTGCAAAGAGAGCGACCGGACTATCTTTCCTTTTCGCTCGACCAGGGGCTTGTTCCATTCGAGGGACTGGCCATTGGCGATGATCAGCAATTCGGGATCGACCCGGAGCATCGCAGCGCGGAAGGCTTCGTACCTTTCGGCGTATTCTTCCGGCGTACAGTGGCCAATTTGCCAACGGCCGTACAGCTCATTTCCGATTTCCCAGTAGCGAATATTGTAGGGATCTGGATGGCCGTATTCGGCTCTGAGTGCGCCGTTTGGCGTATCGGTTCCACCATTGCAGTATTCCACCCACTCTGCCGCTTCCTGTGGTGTTCCATTTCCCGCGTTCACGCAAATCAGAGGCTCACAGCCTACTGCCCCGCAGAAGTCTATGAACTCGTCCGTTCCCACGTGATTGGGTTCGATAATGGGCCAGGCGGGATTTGGCAAAACGGGACGCCTGTCCACGGGGCCAACGCCATCTCGCCAATGGTACCCCGATACAAAATTCCCTCCAGGATATCGCAGTAGCGGAAGGCGTGATTCTTTTAGCATTCGGATAACGTCCGGGTCAAAGCCAGATATGTGATCGTCTGGAAAGAGAAATATCTGGTCGATCCACACCTGCCCGTGATTGGGAAGGCTAATCCTGAATTCAACTTCCTCACCTCTTTCCAGAGAATCGGCCGGAAGTTGGAGATCGGCTGTGTAGGCGGACCAGTCGTCTGTGAGGCCGGTTACGTCGGCTTCCGCAAGCACCTGGCCAGATGACGCTTTGGCGAGCGAGATCCGGATAGATTCGGCCTGCCCTCTTGCGTAGAGGGAGGCCGTGTAGCCCAATGTTCTGTGGGCTGGCAAGTAGATTGATTGGCGGATTCCCGCTTCAGGTCCAGGAACTGTGATTTGCTGGCTTGTTTTGGCGTTGTACGGGTTAAGCCAGTCAATGAGATAGGTCGCATCTTCTGATCCGTAGGGGAGCCATCGGTAGGCGATACCCTTTTCGTAG
>JAJEDY010000023.1 GCA_022821275.1 Candidatus Latescibacterota bacterium
ACCACCGCATGGTATCATAAGACCAAGCCGACCTTCGCTGACTGTCTCCTTATCGTGAGACGACACTTATGGCAGGCTAAGTTTTTTACCAACTCGAACCAAAAACCCGACTTTGTGCAATTACCCAACCAAATCTACAACCTTTTATGGCTATACGACTTGCCACACGCAGCTTAAACACTCTGTTGGACAAAGTCGAGCTATAAAGAGTTTCTCAATTGTTGCCAATCTGCGTTTAAAAACGAAAACACCTCAACATCGAAAAACTCACTGGCTCTAAACGTATGCTGCCTCAGGGTACCTTCTTTTGAAAAACCGACTTTTTCAAGGACGCGTGTGGAACCATAATTCCTGGAAATCGACCTTGCTTCGATGCGATTCAATTTGAGATGTTCAAAACCGTATTCTACAATTGCAGTGACAGCATCTGTCATAATTCCACAGCCCCAGTACTCTTTTGCGAGGTAGTATCCAATTTCGGCTCTTGAATGTATAGCGTCGAGATAAATATAGTGACATCGACCAATGGCACGATTATCCTTTGTTATGACCCAATAAATCGATTGTTTCTTTTCAAACTGTTCAATCATAAGCTCAATCCACGATTGGACCTCTTCAAGTGTTTCTGCATGTAAGCTGGTAAATTGGGTTACCTCTTTGTCTGACATAAATTGGTAGAGAGAGCGAGCGTCCTCAGGTTTTATGCCGCGCAGGTTATAAGATCCGATAGGGAAGGATGGGACTTTCGATGGAAATCGGTCTGTTTTCATATTTGGCACTGGGTGTTCGGTACAGATAAAACTACCGAAGCTGAATATTTGAAAGACGGATACAGCTCGTGGTCAACAACGAACGCTTTGTAAGGAATTCTGAACATGAAACGAATCGGTATTCTGGCCTACGGCTCTCTAATAGACAATCCGGGTCCAGAACTTGGACCGAATACGGTTGCAAAAATCAAAGGTGTCAATACGCCATTCAGGGTTGAATTCGCCCGGAAGAGCCGAAGCCGCAATTATGCACCCACTTTAGTTCCGGTTGCTGAGAGTGGTGCTTCTGTAAAAGGCGTTATCCTCATATTGAGAGACGGCATATCTGAAACAGAAGCTAAAAATATGCTCTGGCGCCGGGAAACGAACTGTTTTGACACTCGAAAATTTTACCAACCCCATGCAAACCCCGGTGACAATAAGGTGTATGTGGAAGCGCTGGAACATTTCAAGGGCATCAATGTGGTTTATTACGTCCGAATCGCCTCTAATATCCAACCCTTAACACCAGCACGCCTGGCAAAGCTGGCTATTCAAAGCGTCAGCTTGAAAAAGAAAGACCAGGGGCGAGATGGCATTAGCTACCTGAACAATGCAAAAGCAAACGGTATTCAAACGCCCCTCATGTCCACATACGAACAGGAGATTCTACAGCGGATGAACGCAAAAAATCTCGAAGAAGCCTTGTCCTCGCAGATCAACCTGTTGAAAGAAAATGCTGGGTCATCTCACGCTCCGTAGGTTAATCTCCTTCAGAAAGTATTTCAGCAATTTTATCCAGATATGCTTTCAGGGACAAACCGTGACTTCTTGCCAGAATCCCCAGCGTATCCACCTTTGTCCGTTCTCCCTTTTCGATTCTGCGCACATGGCGTTCCGAAAGACCCTGAATATCGGCTTGCTTAAGTCCACACTGTTTTCGAAATGCAGCAACCGCCTCTCCGAACCGAATGTCAGACATCAATCTTTCCCGATCCTTTTGCTCCCGCCACATATCATCTTTCAGGTAGCGAACAGCATCCAGGTCGATGTGTACATCAGCCTCAGGCCAGTGAATATAACTGCCTTCGCTGGAGATGGTAAATGAAGAACGCTGTTCTTCTGGAATACGCTTGAGTGCGAGCATTTCTTCAAAGCCAATTCTGAACAGGGTATGGTCACAGGCCACGACAAAAAGCTCATCATCAATAACCTGTGCAGTGGCAATTAGCTGATCCGGACATCCAAGACTCCAGGCCGTAAGCACGCGCTTTGGCACATCCTTATCTGAATGCACAAGAATGTTTCGAGTCATTCTCAGTTTTGCCGCGTAAAGCATCTGCGGTAAAAACTGAGCATTGTCGTCTTCTCGGACAAAAAGCGTTCGAAGATGGTTTCGGTGATTGGCAGCGCGCACAAATTCAGTGACAACTGGCAGATCAGGAACAGAAGTGAGCACAAAAATATCCCGAGAATTTATCCTTCCCAAATCTGGCTTCCGAAAAACCCTGAAAGAACGCGGAATGATGTCATCGCTGAATGGGTCTTGAGCCCAGACGGTCATATTAGCAGTCTTTGACATACTTAGCTCCTTGTATCTACTTTGGCTTCCCACTCGGCATAAAGCGCGTCTCGATATTGAAGCACCAGATTTAAAAGCTCCCGGCGCTCTTTGCCCGAAGGACCCGATCCAGAGGGAGGAAACTTCACATTGAAAACCAAATTGCTGCGTTTACACGCACGAAAAAAGACGCGGATCTCCCATTTGTCTGGTTTGCGGGCGTGAAAATGAGGCGGTTCGTGATCCGAGGAATTGAACCATAGGTCCACACCCGCCATATGAAAACAATCCAATTTGCCCAAAAGACCGCTCCTTTTTCTGTACAAAGAAGATACCCAATACCGGACAATTTGGCAATATCATAAATGCCTAAAAATGTCCGATCGAATCTGGTCACAATAACATTCCGATCAACACACTTAGTCAGAACAATATCTAATCCCTTTGTCCCATACCTGTTCCACCTTTTTAAGCATATACCAGACTTGTAGTTGTGGAAATTCATCTTGCAGCCATTGGTTCACAAAGCTACATTTACTTAGATTTTTCAATCGTTCTACACGCTCGCTTAGAATTGAAGATGACAGGAGCATCAAAAATGGCAGATAATATACCAATCGAACACCGGTTCCATTTTGACCTGAGCGGCTTTCTGATCCTGTGCAATGTATTGACACCCGAAGAATGTGAAACCACTCTGAATGTCCTGTCTGATTTGGAAAACCGGACATACAAAGATGAATGGATGGCTTCTGCACCCACTTTTGGCAGACCAAAACCACTACCAACATGTGATGAGAGCCGAGAGTTTCAGACCCGTTTGAATGGCCTTTTACGGCTTGATCCTGTCTTTGACCTGATGATCGCACATCCAAAAGTCGTGCCTTATCTGAAGGCATTCATGGGCGAACCCCAACTCATCAACACCTGGTCGATCTCTAAATTCAAGGGCGCGCAACAGGGCGGATGGCATCGCGGTGTACCAACCACGGATTACAGTTATCGAAACGGCGATATTCGCTCTCGGATGCTCAATACCGTGTATTTTTTAACAGACAATGGACCCGACGACGGGTGTGTGGTGGCTGTACCGGGTTCACACAAGAGCAATTTTGATCTGAGCTGGCAGGCGTATCAGGGATTGGATCTTCCAGGTGCCGTCGCAGTAACGGGTAAGGCAGGCGATGTCTTACTCTTTTCCGAGACCGTCATCCACAATGGACTGCCCAAGACCACAGAGCCAGTGCGATCCAATCTGTATTTCAACTACACACACGCGCATTACAATGTGATGATGCGTGAGCCGCCAAATGGATACCACAGATGTCTTCCGCCAGAAATCCGCGAGCGATTCAATGAAGCGCAAAAAGCCATGACGCGATGGATGGAATTGGCGAGATGGGATATGTAGCACTGCGTTTGCAATTTGTGCTGGTGCATGTAATCTTCAATGGTTTCAGTTCCTATGAGACATCTTCGAGAATACCCAATCGATCTTCGCGCAAATGGCTTCTCAATTCGCGATAATATTGTTCGCGGACTTCTATACTTTTCATATTGGCATCAATGGTATAACCCACGGGCTTAAACACAATAAACATCACCTTCCGGGGAAGCGTGTCAATATTGATAGACGCGCCGTGGACCATCGCCGTGGTGCAAACCGTCATCTGACCGGCCTTTGCAAGCAAAGGAACCGGATCTGCAAAGGGCAACACGGGAAGTTCTCGAAATCGGACTGGATCCTGAATATAAGTCCCATGCTTTTCCACATCCCCTGCAATCAAACGGTGGCTGCCGGGCCGGTACATGAGAGGCGCCCGCTTCTCCGTCACATCGCTCAACCAGAGCAGGCAACTGCAAAGCATCCGTTTGGGTGTGGCATCCAGATCTGAAAGGCTATATTTAATATCCACATGTTCAGAAAAACTGAATGTCGCGCCGGGCTGTGGATAGGAAGTAACAACAAACGCATTAAAAAAATGTACGGCATCGGCCCTCAATGTCTTTTTGGCCACAGCTTCCAAAAACGGATCCTGGATCAGATTCAGCAGTTCAGGCTCGAGAAAATACCGTTGTCCCACGCGATACTGGGTCGGTTTCCCATCTTCCGGGCTTTCAAACGGCAGCATCCGATCAAAAATCCTCGAAACGCGATCCAGCCGCGCTTTGCTAAAAGGCGTATCAATGGTTACCGCCCCGACTTCTTCAAATTGTGCAATTTCAGACTCGCCAATCATAACACACCTCCTGTATCCTTCTACGCATCCAACCACGCATCCTCAAACACCCGACATCCGACGCCCTCCTGTCCCATAGAACTGCATGCGTAGAGCGTGATGTACTGAGACTCATTAAGGGGACCAACAGTGCTGTACGAAAAGGTCTCTGGCTCAATAACCTTGTGGCGCCAGGTCTGACCTTCGTCATCGCTAAAATAGATAGCACCGCGCTGACGCTCGGATTCGGGTAGGTCGGAACCATTGGGAATAGAAAACAGCAGACGCTGGCCACCCCGCGCAAGTGTGCCGTGACAAAGCACACCACTAATACCGACGAGAAAGGGCCGGGACCACGTCTTGCCACAATCAGTCGAAGTATGGGCAATGCGCTGCATGGGACCGGGGCGCACCTCCGAGAGGGGGACATGAGCTTTAAGCATACCCCGTGAATTCAGCCTGCGGACGACCAGCAACTCCTCACCGCGGTTAATCGACACGGTAGAGGCTTCATTAGCCAGATAATCTGTAATAAAGCCATCCACGCGCCAGGTCTCGCCCTGATCATCGCTATAGATAACGGCAGAACCGGACTGGGGATGGTTGCGAAAATAATTCGTAACGACTTCTCCTTCGGGCACAACAGTAACAGGTCCACCCAGAACGTACCGCCCCCGATACGGACCCTGGGTAATCGCGTGAACCTGCCCCACAGCATTGAACATAATCAGCGTACCATCGGAATAGCGGTGATTCAGAGGCGACCGGTCCCCGAGCAACGTCTCCATAGTCCAGGTATCGCCATCGTCACCCGAATCGAATCGGCAAAGAACCATAGGCGTATCGCGCCCCACGGCGTCTATATCGATACCAGTCTGCGCCCGCATCACACCATAGTCCCTGTCGTAAATATCCTCCGTACCTCGCAAATCGACCATGGACAGAACAGACACGCGCTCGCGTCCATCTCGTTCGGATAGATACGCAGACACCGCATAGTGGTTGATCCGACCCGAAACGGCCCGCGCTGGCGACCACGTCGCGCCCCAATCGCTGCTCCTGCTCGTCAGAATCACCTTTGGATCGTCGTCACGACCGCCGCGCAGCCTCCCCTGACAAAAGGCGATCAACACGCCGTCGCGCGTGACGACGTACGAAGGCTGAAACGTGCGACACACCACCTCACCGTGTACCTCAAACCCAGGCTCAAAAGCCAGCGTCCGTTCACTCAATCCGTTTTCGAGCTTTCTCATACGGTATTCTCCTGACTGAATACATCTTAAACCAAATCAATGCGGTACACGCCCGCACATTCACCGTGGGCACTGGTCAAACCGTGAACAGGTACAGATCGTCGGTCGCTTGAGCACCGGCGAAAAAAACGGGCAGACCGTCACAGATCAAATCGGTCTTGCACACATCGTGGATCGTGGGCGCCCTGGGATATCCGTCGCCGAAATCTCCGTAGGGAAACGCAAGCCTGTCGGTTTCGTGCAGAAGGTCGCCATCGATGTCAAAGCGACGCACAATGTTCCCGGATCCGACAATCAAGCACTCGCGGTCCCGATCGAGATAAAGTCCCGTGCAGGTCGTGGAACCGGTACAGGGATAATTGCCCAGGAACTCCGGGGCATCCGGATGCTCCACATTGAGAACTGTGACCGATGGATCCAGCAACCATTCCCTCCTGGTGGGATCCTGGATCCTTGAAATACCAGTTGCCACATAGGCGCGCTTCCGGTACAGGATGATGCGGTTCGAAATATTCATATACCATCTCGAAGGCTCACCCCCGTTGGCAAGCGTCCAGCTACTTGGATCGGTAAATCGTCCCTGGTCATCCACAGCATCCGGAAAAAGGCCGAGAGGCGTCTCTACCTTGCCACCGCCTCTGAATCCCGTCACGCCAACCAGGAGCCCTTCACGGCTTGCCCCATGGCAGCGGGCGAGCACGTCTTCGCGCACGCCAATTTCAATCAGTCGGCCATCGTCCTCGACGCGTACAACTTTGATGACATTTCGCTTGCTGACAGCGAGCACCGTGTCGGCAGCCACTTCGAAATCGTTGACCTCTGGGGCAAACGCGCTACAATCGACGGGGACGAGATCCGCCTTCGAGAAGCGCATGCTTTCGATCCCGCGATCACTTCCCACCATCAGATATCCGTTGCAGAAGGCGACTGACTGGCAATCGGGGCGGTCGGGCAAATCCGCAACCAGTTCAGGGCGTTCGATGTCACTCACATTCCAGAACGTGATGCGGTTGCCGTATTTTGACGGTGCAGCCACCAAACCGTCCCCGAGATACGCCGCCGCGTGCGGCCCACACCCCGGGTAACGCCAGTAGTTTTGTATGCGCATATAAAACCCCCAGTAAAGCGCGAGCGGTTTATCCAGATCCTCCATCGCGAAACCGCAGCGAATAGAGGCCCACGTTCTTGAGGTAGAAGCGGAGGAACACAGGCATGCCCACGAGTTCGGCCATATCCTGCTTGTTTTTCCACGTCACTTTGTGCTCGACAAGGTCAACAGCCTGTGTGGTGCAGTCGGCAAGGGTGAACCCGGGCACGGGACTCGGGGCACCGCCCTCACCGAAACGCAGCACTTCGACAGCGAATTCGGGCGGAACAATCGCCGTGGCCGGATCGCTGTTATAACCGTCGGCCACGGTCGTATTGACGATCAGTTCCGGTGCGGCAACAACCATTTCGCGGGTAAGCAGGAAGCCACCCGTGTGCGCACCCATCTGCGCGACGAATCGATCCCGGAGGAATTGCGCCCGGCCAATGCCCGAGACATTGTTCCTGTTGCCCTGTGCCTGGCCGTGGCGGGATCCGCGATAGTAAATAAAATCCGTATTTCCCATGCTCACAATGCCTCCGGCCCCCGAGGTAGAACCCGAGTCGAAAGCGTCGGAGCCGCCATGGGGAAGATATACAGACCGGTCGGGCAGCATATTCCAGTGCAGGCCGTCGCTGCTAAACGCCAGATGCAGATGGAATGCCATGTGCGGCGGCGGCCCCATCATTCCGACAAAACCGATGAAATGGCTGCCTACCCGAGAAACCACCATGTGGTCGATATCCGGATCATCTACTTCTTCCGGCCACATCACCACCCGGGGTTGGCCAAAATCATACGGCGTCTCCCCGACCATCACCGCTGTCCGGCGCTTGAAGTTGTGCTCTGTCGGTCCACCCGGCATATCCCCAACGCCAGCGGTACACACGGGCCGCGTAAACATCAACCAGCGCTCCCGAACAGGGTCGAACACCATGTTTTGCCATGTGTCCCGCAGACCGATGAAAGCCGGGTTCGACGGATCCTCCCGCCAGTGAATCCCATCATCCGAATAAGCCAGACACAGACATCCATAGCCCTCGGCAAGATTGTCCTTGTAAGTCATCAGAAAACGACTCTGCTGCACGCCACCGAGAGGGTTCCACATCACGCGCACCCCCTGGGCCTTTTGCTGCCCCGTAACCACCACATTGGTCCTCTCATATTGTCCGTACGGCTTGCCTTCTATCATCGGCTTGTCCCAGTGTACCCCGTCCTGGCTCTCGGCATAGCAGACAAAATAGGGATACCCGTGCCGCTCCGCTTTCCAGTCTTTGAAGCGGAACTGGTGCATCCACGCGTTCCAATCGGTCCCGGTATACCACATGCGGAACACCCCAGCTTCGTCGTCGTAAATCACATTTTGCTGACCCACCGAATCTTCCCACGGCCTGTCGGGCATGAGTACGGGGTTGTGCGGATCCTTAATCGGCACATTCAGCACACGACTTACCCCCCAGCGGTCTTCCACCGTGGCATTGTCGATCAGCAATACGGTTTCCGTACCAACCTCAAGTGGCTCCCCTGCGCAGTAGAATTCCAGATTCATGTCACAACTCCTCTAATCAAAAGGCTGCTCCGCGTGATAAATCTCCCGATCCGCCTCCAACAGAAACGAGCCGTCTGACTGTTTAATCCACTGCGAAACATCGGAATGACCTTCTCTATTCGGCACAAACCCCATCAAAATGGGGTCTTCTGTTTCCTCGAGAAACGCGGTTAATTGCCCCTCCAGATCATCGCGAACCTTTGAAAAACGCGGATCATCTGCAACATTGTTCAACTCATACGGATCGTCTGCCAAACTGTAAAGCTCCCGATCCGGTGCCGGTTTTGAAAAAAGCGCCTGAACAACCTCTCGTCTATTCTGAAAACGATTCACCCACCCATTATCGACATAATTTGGCACCCGCGCAAAATTGCGAATCAGCTTGAACCGATCCGACCGAACGCACCGCATCGGCGTGTAATACCAGTTCCCAGAACGCCGCCCCCAGGTCTGCTCGGCAAACACCACAGACCGGCCAGCCCAACCCCCACCGGAAAACAACCCCCGAAAACTCCGACCCAGAATGCCATCCGGTTTCTCCAGACCGCACAAATCCATCACCGTCGGCAGCAGGTCCATGTTGCTAATCAAATCGCCATACACAGTTCCAGCAACAATCTCAGACGGGTACCTCATAAGCAAAGTCGTACGGATACCCGCATCATAAAGTGTGTGTTTTGCCCGCGCAGTCGCCACCCCGTGTTCGGTAGTAAACACCACAACGGTCTCATCCGCCATCCCACTGTCATCAAGTGCATTTAAAATCCGCCCCACTTTTTTATCCAACGCCCCAATCTGCCGACACAACGCGGCGAGATCTTTACGCACCTCCGAACAATCGGGCAGATCCGGCGGCACATCCATTCTCTCCGCAAGCTCTGGGTCATAATCCAGACCAAAAGGTCTATGTACCTCCGAGAAAGAGACCTGCAAAAAAAAGGGACGCTTGATAGACGGGACTTCTTCTCGCAAAAAACGCTCGGCCAACACTTCCACACCAGTCTTCCCCGCCAGCACACGCGCAAATCCCGCCCAGGATGGATCATTCGGAATCATCAACCGATTGCTCAGCACTGTCTCATAGCCCGCATCCTGAAAATAACGCGCCATGCACACCGCATCATCCGCATAGGGAAATTGTCCCCACACACCGATCATGTGCGGCATCTGACTGCAATACAAGCCAACGCGACTGGGAATACAAATGGGTGCCGTCGCGATAAATTGCGTAAACCGGGCACCCTGAGAAGCCAACCGATCCAGATTTGGCGTTGATACATCGGGCCGGTCATAACAACCGAGCCAATCGCCCAGATCGTGGCAGTCGATAAACACAACATTGGGTTGTTTCATATCAGGTTCCTCTCTCCTATCAAAGACCTGAAATTGCCACATTGCACATCTTTTGGAAACAAAATGTGAGCAACCAGTATGCACAATTTTCAGGTTGTCACATTAAACCTGGTATAGACACACAATAAATATAAGCCTTTTGTGTAATAATATTGACAAAAAATTATAAATAGATATACTTTGACACATGTCTAAAAATTCACCTGAAAATCAAGTCCTGGAACTGGCACAGCAAGGACTCTTGAGAGTTTGCGATCTGACTTCTCGGGGCCTTCATCCCGAATATCTGCGACGGCTGTATCAGAAAGGACTGGTGCGACGGGAGGGAAGAGGCCTGTACATTGCAGCCGATGCCGAGATTTCGGTACACTATGGTCTGGCGCAAGTAGCAAAGCGCATTCCTCACGGAGTGATTTGTCTGATGTCAGCTTTGAGCTTTCACGAAATTGGCACACAGCTACCGCATCAGGTCTGGATAGCCATTGACCGCAGAGCAGCGAAGCCAAAGATACAATTTCCTCCCCTGAGGGTGATGCGGTTCTCCGGTGCCGCACTGACTGAAGGCGTCGAGACATATCAGATTGAGGGCGTTCCCGTTCAGATTTTTAACCCCGCCAAAACAGTTGCAGACTGCTTCAAATACCGCAACAAAATCGGTCTGGACGTTGCTCTTGAAGCATTGAAAGAATGCATTCGCGACCGTCGCACCACAATGGACGACCTCTGGCACTTCGCACAAGTCTGCCGAATGACCAACGTGATGCGGCCCTATATGGAAGCCATGGTAGCATGAAAAGAGCGCGTCCCAAAAACCTGCCTGTATCCGTCCATCAGCGACTTTTAAACCTGAGCAGGGAAAAAAGGGAAGAACCCAACCAGGTTTTCTTGCGCTATGTTATTGAAAGATTCCTCTACCGTCTGTCCCAGTCTTCATTTCGCTCCAGTTTTATCCTCAAAGGTGCCCTGCTTTTCTTTGCCTGGACAGGTAGTGCCCACCGTATAACTCGAGACCTGGATCTGTTGGGTCATGGGGAAGCCTCTCCTGATCACATCGCAAAAGTCTTCAGAGCGATCTGTCGAGAAGATGTGGTGGCAGACGGGCTTTTTTATGACCCTGAAAGTGTTCGGGTGCAAGCCATTCGAGATGATGCAGTCTATGAGAGCCATCGCGTCCGTCTCTCTTGTTTGCTTGGAACTGCACGGTTTCAGGTGCAAATTGACGTGGGATTCGGAGATGTGGTAATACCCAGGGCTACTACTCTCCTGTACCCGGGGTTGCTGGACTTTCCCGAACCCGAACTCAGGGCCTATCCTCCTGAAACGGTTGTCGCCGAAAAACTAAATGCCTTAGTTGTTCTGGGCATGCAAAATAGCCGTATGAAGGATTTCTATGACCTCTGGCTGATAGCCAGAACATTTTCTTTTCAAGGGCCGGTGTTGACTCAGGCCATCCGAGGAACCTTTGAGCGACGACAGATACCCTTGCCTCACGAACAGCCGGTCGCTCTGGATAAGCAATTCGCCGAATATCCTGGGAAAGCAGAGCAGTGGCGTAGTTTTCTTGAACGGAGCGGTCTGACAGATGCCCCACAGGAACTTTCTGAACTTATTGAAACTTTGAATACCTTTCTTGCGTCACCCCTTCTTGCAGCCGCAAGAGGAGAAGAATACAATCAAGTATGGCAAGACGGTGGTCCGTGGCAAAAAAAATAAGGAATCTCAGAAAATGCGAGCGATTTAGATTGAGGAGCAGTATTTTCCAGAGACTTAACTCTTCATACGGTCAGGTAAAAAGTCACTGGTCCAAGGCCTGTATCACTCACCTTTAAAAACAATAGGTTACGCAAATTTATGCGCAAACCATTTTACAATAGAATCGATCTCTTTCTCCTCGGATTCCTGTGTTTCGATCAAAAATTCCTTCTCCGCTTTCAGATTGGCATAGGTCTCAGAGACCAGTGCGTATTCAGCCTCGATTTTTGCTTTCTCGCAAACGTCAAGCCGTTCATCTACCGCGTTGACAAGGGCCACGGGACGTGGTGCCAAAGCAGCAGATAGATGGGGCAAATCGTAAGCCGTCGTCACATTTGGGACCATATCGTAGAACCGGACGTGATAAACAGAACCTCGAACCACATCCATATAAGAGGAAAGCGTGCGCCAGACGCAGACGGCTGTAACAGCGTCGCTCAGAACAGCTGCGTGCAATGCCTGAATGCCACAGCCACCCCGACCGATGAGCACAACTTCCCGGCTGAGTCCGAGATGGGGCAGGGCGCGAATAGCCTGTAGCAAATCGAAAATACGCATCCCAATAAGCGTATGCCCGGTGTGTCTGGCGCCGTACCCATATCCCATGCTCTCCACGCCCAGAAGCTGAGCGACAAAGCCGCCCCGCTGGTCCCGGTTGCTCCAATTCGTCGTCTGCGTCTCGCCATAACCCCGCAGATCTACCGCAATTGTCGGATGGCCTGCCTCGACCAGCAGATGGAACAGCCCACCTTCGCTACAATCGGCAACCTTGCCCCGGTCATCGACCAGGATAACCGGCAACCTTTCCGGCACTGAAGCCGGACTTTGTCCGATGAGCATCGGCAGATAGACCTCGGGTTCGCTCTCGATAATGGCCTGCCGGATCTCAATATTACCGTGCATTTCAGATGCGACAACCTCAATGCAAATCTCCTCCTCGGGTCGTTTTATCCCCGTGCGATTGAGAACACACTCGGCAAGCGTATCGCGAAGCGCGCTCGCCTCGGCCACACTTCGCACCGCCCGTCGCTTTGGCAGGGTCTCCTCTGCGCGACGAACACAGAGATCAGTAACCCGATCCGAGTGATAACTCGTGAGGACCTGACCAGTAGGCGACACCTGAAGATCTTCATCGGAGAAAATTTCCAATTCGGGTTCACGCCAGTCCGTCTGGGGATCTCCCAGCCAGCGATTCATCCATTCCATCATCGGTTCTCGCATCTCGCGGAAATAGCCATGCTCCCGGATCGTCTCCACAAAATCCATCTTCTCGCCCTGACCGAGGGTCTCGTAGAGCCATTTGGCTTTGTGAAAAGACATGCACGTGTTCACAAAGACGCCATCGCGCGTCTCTTTGATCAACCGGTACGGCCGGGGGAAGGCCAGACACATCATCGCCGCATGAGACAGGCCGGTGAGCATATCATTCGGCATGTTCTGCTCGGAATCGCCCCCGCCCCAGGTACCTACGGTCCCAACCGGAACCGCGACCTTGATGCGGGGTTCCAGAGGCGTGTACCACAGTGTCACCGTACCACCTCCCGAATTCCCGGTGATCCCGAGCCGTTCCGCATCGATCTCAGCCCGGCTTTCCAGATAATCGAGCATCCGGATCGCATCCCAGATTCGGATAGCCATCAAATGGAGTCCAGTCAGCAGACAAATATTGCCGCATTTCATATGTTCGGATGTGGGAGCAAGAGAAAGAGATTCCCCGGTTTTGGGATCTTCGAGATACTGGAGACGCTCGCCTTGCCCGACCGGATCAAAACACAGAGCCACATAGCCCCTCAAAGCCAGAAACTGCGCGGCACTCTGGTAGGTCTCCACAGCCTTGCCATTGGCCGTATGGCCGCAGGGAATCAGCACACCGGGCATCGGCGCCGGGCGGTTCTTGGGCACAAACAGATTCGCAGTCACATAAAAATTGGGACGGCTCTGACAGACGATCTTCTCAATCCTGAACTTTTCCCGTTCGATTATACCGGTAATCTCCGGATGCAGTGGCGTTTTCTCTTCGGGCATAGGACCCAGCGTCTCGCGATAAGCTTTGAGCAGACGAGTGCGAAAAACTTCAAAATCCTCCAAAGTCTTGACCCCGGCCAGGTTCACATCGTGTTGCCAACCGTATTTGCTCTGGATGCGATCCAGATACTTATCGATCATAATACCGGCATCGCGGTATTCCGGCATGCCGCACAGGACGCTGGCGGCGAGATGATCCAGTGTCGGTTTCTCTGAAGCAGAATAGTCTTTTGAGGCCATTTCCATTCTCCGGTTTTTAGTGTCTGTTCCTCGCAAAGAAATCCTACTGCCAGTGGCTCAAATCTCTTCCCGTGATCTCCTGCAACACTTCAATATCCTCTTGAAAAATCTTTCGCAACGATCCGCGCACCTCTTCTGAGATGCCTTCAGCGATAATCTGATCTTCCGGCTGAGGTGCCTCCGGCGTGGGATAGTGCGTCACCTTATTCACCCGCTGATGCAAAATGGACGGCCGGAAATTCGAATCCACTTCCAGATATTCGAAAAGCCCACGCAAAAAGTCCGCCGGATCTGCCACGAGGTCCTCATAGAACATAATTCTCAGCCGGTCTCGTGAGACGTATTGGAACAGCCGCTCGAAATGCAGACTGTAGAGACTCGGCATCACCCACAGCCCAAACAAACCATGTCCATGAGGATCCAGCACCCGCTCGAACTCCATCCGCTGATCCGGCTGAAACCGGCGTTTATTCATATGGACCCAGCTCAAAAACGCGCGATCAATTGGGTTGCGCACCGTTGCAGTCAATTTCACGCCGGGAAGATCCCGGACAATCCGCGCAATTGCAGGCTCGAAAACCATATAGGAATTGCTCATCTCTCCCACCGCCTTCTCTCCACACCAATCGCCGAAATAGGTTTTCTGATACCAATCCAGACCTTTGTGATAATCAGCCACAAAAAAGTTCACATTATCCAAGTGTACTGGCACATACACATCTGGATGCTCTTGATAGACTCTCCACAACCACGACGAAGCGCACTTGGCAGCACCGACATGTATGAAATTGGGCAGCATATTCTCCTCTCGGACAGAAAGCCTGTTATATACAAAACAATATAAGTCTTTTGTGTAATAATGTTGCAGACTGCTTCAAATACCGCAACAAAATCGGTCTGGACGTTGCTCTTGAAGCGTTGAAAGAATGCATTCGCGACCACCGCACCACAATGGACGACCTCTGGCACTTCGCACAAGTCTGCCGAATGACCAACGTGATGCGGCCCTATATAGAAGCCCTGGTGGCATGAAAAGAGCGCGTCCCAAAAACCAGTATAATGGGTAGAGAGCTTTGTGATACTCTACCCGTTTTTTATCTGTCTAAAAAAATTTCACATCCTCTGAATCTTTTATCTTTTCGGCTTTGTCAGAGTCGATACCGCATCAAAACAATGCATAAATGCATAAATGACGGGAGGGGAAAGGAGGCTGAAAACATGCCAGACGAAAACAACAAACTCTACCTCTATGAAGCTCTGGAACTCAGGGCTGAATACGATGCCAGGATCAAAACCCTGAAAGATTGCCTGCCAGAAACCAGGCAAAATCGCAATCGATCATTTTTCAATCGCGATGAAGAGGGCCAATATCGCCCCAATTCCGGGTTCGACATCTCTGAAGTGCGTGACCAGATCAAAGCGCTGGAATACAAACGGCGCAAGCTCAACAGTGCCATTCAGCAGACCAATTTTCAGCACCAGATGGAACACGATGGCGACACCATCAACCTCAACGAAGCGCTGGAATTGCGAAAAGGCTTGAATGTGCAAATCGGCGAGCTACACACGCAAGTCGTGGACGCGGCATACCAGCGGGTAATCTACAAAGAAGACCGCGACATTGTAGAACCCAACGAATTGTCATATCCCGACAGCGTCCAGGACCTCGAAAGTGTGCGGTTGGCTTTTCGAGAATTAAACAGAAAGCTACGATCAGCATCTTTTGAAGCCATCGTAGCCTTTCAGGACGAGCAATAATCATCAATCCGAAAGGAGACAAGGGAGCAAGTGCGACTGCTTCGGTGACGGAGCATAGCCCAGACTATGGCATCTGTAAAAGCCATCCTCTTGCGGAGATGACGCTCATATCGTCCGGCAAAGCACCAGACCATTGAGCATCAAACCTCAGAGCAAACAAAGTCTCACAGCCAGAAAGCCTTCAGGCTCCGCGTCTCTTTTCGGATTTCCACACCCTATTCCTATCCAATCGCCGACCGCTTTGGCAGTGCGGCTCTAAACGCTGCCACACTCTCCCACTCGGGACCCAGTGCGTGCCGCGAGAATATCGGATCTGGATGCCGATACATCAAATGCGCAGTGCGCCGAATCCGCTGCGTCTGCCGGACAGTCCCGCAGTGATAATTGGCAATATTGAACATCACAGCAGACCCCGCTGGCGCGTGGACATCGACCCGACCAATCCGTCGGGGATTTGTGCGACCAAAAGAATCTGTCCAAATCGGCTTATCCGGATCCACATACGCCGTCTCACTATCGTCAATCCGCAAAACACCCTCACCCCATCCGGTTTTGCCCTCCCGCGTCTTGGGCAATTGTCGCTTGGTCTCGGCACTCTCTGGAATAAGACTCGTACAGTGGGACCCGGCATCCACATCGTCCAGATAGTAAATCACCTGTATCGCCGGAGCGAAAAACGCATTCCTATCCGCACCCTCCACAATACCGTTGTACTCCCGGTGCCACTGCCGCGAGAGACAGAGCGGATCGCCGCCATCAATATCCTCAGGCGGATCGGCGGCACACGCCTCGCGCCGCAAAAAACTCAGACTGCTAAACTGAACACCCGCTCCAAGAATGCGGCGCACCAGTGGCGCAACCGACGGATGGTGAACCAGGCCATCCAGCGCCTCTGTCCTGTGCATCAGCTCTGGCGCCCTGCAGCCCACTGCTACATGCCCCGGACGCGGTCCAGGCTCCCATTCCTTCGGATGCGCGGCCACATCGGCATCAATCCCATCGTTAATCGCCGTCACCTCCTCCGGTGAAAGCGCCCCCTTCACCACAGCATACCCGTTCTCCGCAAAACATCTCAGCATCTCGTCCATTGCATCGCTCCTTTGAAAAGACACCGCGTCATACCGAATATCTCTCAAGAACATCCCGATCAATCTCAATCCCCAGCCCGGGACCCTGGGGAACCGCGAGAAAACCATCCACGGGCAAAACAGGCTCTTTGGACAACGCTGTTCGCAGCCCATTCTCCGTCATATCGCATTCAAAAAAAGAAGGGACTGGATTCATAGTATCAAGAAGGTCTGGCATCGACGCCTGCCAGTGCAGGGTAGCGACAAGACCAACGACTGCCCCCCACATATGCGGCATAACCGGGATATAATTGGCACTCGCCATTGCCACGACCTTTCTCGCCTCTGTAAACCCGCCGACAATCGCAATATCCGGTTGCACGATATCTACCGCCCGTCGCTGGATAAACTCCCGAAATGCCCAGCGCCCCTGCAAACCCTCGCATCCCGCAATCCGCATCCCGAGTGCCCTTTTAATTTCCACATACCCGGCCACATCATCCCTCGAAATCGGTTCTTCATACCAGAACAGATCGTACGCTTCCATCTTGCGCCCCACCTCAATCGCCGTCCCCACATCATAGGCCAAATTTGCATCCACACACAAAAGAATATCATCGCCAATCGCCTTCCGCACAGCAGCCACATTCCTCTCATCATAAGCCTTTCCAAGCCCAACCTTCATCTTCATCGCGGGAAAACCCCGATCCACATATCCCCTGGCCTCATCCATCAATACCTGTGTATTATCCGGCCTGTCTTTCCTGAACAGCCCACTGGCATAGCACGGGATACGGTCCCGAAATGCGCCCCCCAAAAGGCGATAAATCGGCACATCAAGCGCCTTACCCATAATATCCCACAACGCAACATCCACGCCACTGGTCGCGCCCACATTCTTCAGATTCCCCGAATTATTTAGCGCATTCCAGATCACTTCATAATCGAACGGATCCTTCCCGACCACATGCCGCTGAATATCCGACTCACCCAGCGACCCCGCCCCCTGTCCCCATCCCGTAATACCCGCATCGGTAACAATCTCCACCAGGGTAGACGACCGCTCCGTAATCCACGTAAAAGAATTTCCGAACTTCTCGGTCACGGGATAGCGCAAACGATGATATTTAACATCCGTAATCTTCATATTCTCTCCCAAAATGCGATAAAAATCCGAGATGTGGCTCAACATCTGATGCCCGAAAATACAACTCCATTTTACCAAAGTCAACCAGCACCGAACTTCAGAATATCATCTTTCCCATCAGGACTTGCAATCCATTCCAACCTTGCACATATTTGAATAATAAACCTAAAGTGTTACTGATCAAATATGAGCAATGCGATGACGCTTAAAGAGCTAAAACAAATCGCAGCGTCTGTTGGTGAAATTCAGGGGTGGGATTTCTCCGCCGTAAGAGATGGGCGGGATCCCGTACCCTGGGATTATATGACTCTGGTTCGCAACTACCTCACCTCATCATCTCGCGTCCTTGATATAGGAACGGGTGGCGGTGAAAAGTTTCTCACTTTAGCATCGAACTTCGGCAGGGGCATTGGTATCGACATCAGCGACGAAATGATTCAAACAGCTCATGTGAATCAATCTAAAATGCGGATAAACAACGTCTCTTTCAATGTCATGAGTGCTGATGCTCTGCAATTGCCGGACTCAAATTTTGATATCGTTTTGAATCGACATTCTGTTGTCAATGTGGATGAGGTTTTGCGTATGCTACGTACGGGAGGGTATTTTGTCACTCAGGGCGTGGGATATCGCAATACGTCTAATATCCTGGCAGCATTCGATTGGACAAGCAACAGTTTTGGCGAGGATTGGTGGTCGTCTGCTAAAGAACTCGCCAAAACTTTCCAGCAACGCGGCAATCGCATTATTGCGCTCATGGAATATGACGTCGCGTATTGGTTCTGTGACGTTGAATCACTTCTCTTGTGGCTACACACCGTCCCGTTGCCCGAAAATTTTGAAATCGAAAAACACTGGCAATGCGTTAACCAGATTCTCGAGAAATACACCACTCAGCGGGGCATTGAAACCAACGAACACCGCGAGTTGCTTATTGTGCAAAAGAGCACTTAACAGCTTCCAGAGGAGAACTCAATGGCCGAACCCAAAGGTAAAGCCTTTCAGACCGTGCGAGATACTGCGCCCAAAAATACCTATCGCGGTGCTGTTGTAGGATGCGGCAGAATGGGCAGCACCATTGACGACGAACACATCGGTATGCCCCATTATCCATGGCCCTGGGCGCACGCACCTGCAATGATTGAAGCCCGGGGAATTGATCTTGTTGCCGCCGCTGATGATGACCCCGCCAAACTCGAGGACTTCAAACAGCGCTGGGACGTATCAGCCCTGTACACCGATTACCGGAAGATGGTCGAAAAAGAACAGATCGACGTGGTCTGTCTAACTACCCGACCCGAACCCCGTGCTGAAATCACAATTGGTCTGGCCGAACTGGGCGTCAAAGCCATTTTTGCCACCAAACCGATGTGCCGCACATTGGCCGAAGCCGATGCCATGATCGACGTCTGCGCCAAAAACAACGTCATCCTCTCAATGGCCTGCCATCTCAACTGGTATAGCTACTACACAAATGCCCGCCGACTCATTGCCGACGGCACCATTGGACCCTTAAAAACAATGATCTGCCATAGCCCCTCCAGCCTTTCCAATATACAAAGCCACACCCTGACCCTACTCCGCCTCTTTGCCGGTGCGCCAGCCCAATGGGTCTTCGGTCTCATCGACACAGACAAACAGGCCCAATCCAACGCCGACATCCCCGGCTCTGGAATCATCGTCTATGAAAACGGCATCCGCACCATCTTAAACTCCCGATCCGAAACCAGACCTTTTGCCTGGTCCCTGGAATTCATCGGCGAAACCGGCCGCATCATCTCCCGCAACGCCCATGCCCAATTCGAGATATGGACCCCACATCCCGAAACCGATGCCCCCACCCAGACACACCTCCCGGGACCCTGGCATCCCAGAAGCTCAATGGTTGACGCCATCGAAGGCGTCTGTCGCTCTATTGAACAGGGCCGTGAAGACATCTGCCCTGGCGAATTTGGCCGCGAAGCCCTTGAAATCGGCATTGCCATAAGAGAATCTCACCGCCGCGGCAACATCCGCATTGACCTGCCCCTTGAAGACCGCAGCCTGAGGATGGGATAATCTGATCTTGTCAATTTTTTACCTGGACTTGCTACTTATTCCAACCTTGCCCATATTTTAATGGACAAACTGATCCAAAAATTTCCGTTGTTTATCCCTCTTTACACAGGAATATTAAAATGGCTTCTTGGCAAATTAAGCAACTCGAAAAAATGAGCGAAACGGATCCCGATTTGATAGATGATGTACTCCATCATTTCCACCAATCAAACCCTGTACGCCTTGAAAAACTTGTGATCGGTGCTTATCTCGATCGTGATATTAACCTCGGCAAGGCAGCGGAACTTCTTGGTCTTCATCGAGAAGAACTGCGACAACGCTTTCTCAAACAGGGTATTCCACTGAGAGAAGGGAGCCAATCCGTCGATGAATTAAAAGCTGAGATTGCTGCTGCTGATCAAATGGGGCGTTCAAAGTGATCGTTATTGACAATACCGTATTGTCTAATTTCGCACGTACAAACCACCTTCAACTATTAGAATTATTCTGCCGCAGTCGTGGATTGATCGTTCAGTCAGTCAGGGAAGAGTTTCAACGGGGTATCAGCAGAGGCTTATTTTCTGAAACAGACTTATCATGGATGAATCAAATCGATATCACAGATCCCAAAGAAATCTATCTTTCACAACGTTATAGATTGGAGTTGGGCAACGGCGAATCTGACTGCCTGGCTATCGCCATATGCCGCAACCTTGAACTGCTCACTGATGATCGCAGAGCTCGCCAGATCGGATTTCGTGAACAAATACGTGTTTCGGGAAGTGTTGGTGTTCTTGGTTCGCTTATCAGACGATCCACAATCTCGTTGTATGAAGGAAACCGGGTGTTAGCAGAATTTATTAACGCAGGATATTTCTCACCCCTTGAAAAACTTGATGATTTGATTTGACAAATAAAATTACAGACAGATCAATTATCTGACGAAAGATCCATTAGTTCTATCTTGGTTATGTGAAGCATCTCTTACTTTCCGGAATGACTAATGATTGCCACGATATTTGACATTGATGGAACCCTGGTCGAAAGTTTTCATTTCGATGGAGCCTGCTACACCTCTGCGATAAGAGATGTTTGGGGCGAAGTCTATATCGACGATGACTGGAGCCAATACAAAAATGTAACTGACACAGGTATTTTGCGACAACTAATGGAAGAGAATCAAATTCGGGAAGCGGGACAAATTGAAGAAGTCCGCAAAAAATTTGGTGAATTGATTGGGCAATATCTTGAAAATGGTGGCGAATGCCGCCCAATAAAAGGGGCGATTTGCCTGATTGATAAACTTCTATCTAATCAGCACTATAAAATTGGATTTGCCACAGGTGGTTGGAGACATACCGCCAAAATGAAACTACGACATGCGGGATTTGACTTGAGAAATACGGTTCTATTTTCCAGTGATAATAGCGACGAGCGTGTGGAAATCATGAAAGAATGCCTATCTGCATTGGGAAATGGCTTCCATCGCATCGTATATGTCGGTGATGCTGTATGGGATATCCAGGCAACCAAAAAACTGGGCTGGCATTTCATAGGCGTAGGACCACGCTTAAAAGAAAAATGTGAATTTTGGGTTGAAGACTTTTCAAACTGCGATACATTCATGAGAATGATACACGCTTAAAAAAGACAGAAAAAATCATGATCGTCGTATATGGAATTAAAGAAAAATTGAATCCCATCAAAGCAAAATTATCCGATGTGATTCACGGGTGTATGCAATCCGTCCTCGGCATGCCAGAAGATAAGCGGGCGCATCGCTTTGTACCCATGGACAAAGCGGACTTTTACTATCCCGGTGGTCGCACGGATGCATACACCGTAATAGAAATCAACATGATGGCTGGTCGCCAGGTGGAAACCCAAAAAAGCTTGATCAAAACGCTATTCAAAGAAATTGAAAGCCACTTAATTGAGATATGGTCATAAATGTTTATCCGGCCTTCAAGCAGGGTTTTAATCCCAGTCTTAAATCAAGGCCTTCTTGGAAACGAAATAACAAAATCAATTGATAGACGAAGACGGCTCCCAATGCAAATCGTGC
>JAJEDY010000092.1 GCA_022821275.1 Candidatus Latescibacterota bacterium
CGCACCGAATACGACGGAACCATCACCGTCCTCATCGACAGCTTTGAGGGCAAACCTCTCAACGCCCCCAACGACGTCACCTCGCATTCCGATGGCAGTATATGGTTCACCGATCCGGGATACGGCATCATGCTCGACTACGAAGGCCACATTGCCGATGCCGAACTGCCCACCAATGTCTATCGCATCGATCCCACCACCGGAAATACCACAGTCGTTGCCGACGATTTTGTGCGCCCCAATGGACTGTGTTTCTCACCCGACGAAAAAATTCTCTACATCACCGATACCGGGTCCTCTCACGGATTGGGCGGTCCCGCGCATATTCGCGCATTTGATGTCGAAAATGGCAGCCTCAAAAACAGTCGCATCTTTGCCGACATGGCACCCGGATTCGCCGATGGCATTCGCTGCGACATTGACGGCAACCTGTGGAGCAGTTCGGGCTGGGGTAACCCCGAAGATAACGGCGTCAAAATTTTCGCGCCCGATGGCGACCTCATTGGAAAAATTCACCTGCCCGAAGTGTGTTCCAACCTCTGCTTTGGCGGACAAAAGAAAAACCGCCTCTTCATGACCGGCGGCATGTGTTTATACTCAGTGTATCTCGAAGCCAAAGGCGCGCAGAGGCCGTAATCTATAAAAATAAAAAGGATAACATCCATGTCACAAAAAACAAAAATCTGGCCCCTGAGTATTTTGCTCGTCCTGCTAATTCTATTTTTTAATACCTGGATGTGGGACAACGACGAACTGATCCTGGGATTGCCAATCAATTTGCTTTACCACATCGGCCTGTGCGTCCTGACCACACTCTCTATGCTCGTGATTGTACGTCTGGCATGGCCTCATCATTTAGATGCGGAGGATCGGGAATGATTATTGCGGTTGTCGCAATTTATCTGGGCCTGGTTATCGTGGTTGGCACTCTGGGACATCGGCTGTTTCGCAACACCGCAGAAGACTACTTTGTCGCAAGCCGAACCATTGGTCCTGTAGTCTTGCTGATGACACTGCTGGGCACCAATCTAACGGCATTTACAATGCTCGGAGCATCCGGAGAAGCCTATCGCCTGGGAATTATCGTTTTCGGTCTTATGGGCGCAAGTTCGTCCATTCTAATTCCATTTCTCTTTTATTATCTCGGCACAAAAAGCTGGTGGTTGGGCAAACGGTTTTCCTATGTCACCCAAATCCAGATGATCCGGGACCGCTATACATCCCCTGCACTGGGAACGCTCTTATTTGTCGTCGTAGTGTTGTTGATGCTGCCCTACATCCTGATAGGAGTCAAAGGCGGGGGCGATGCGCTCGCGGCAATCACGCGCGGTGAGTGGCCGAGTTGGGCAGGCAGCTTGCTCGTATGTGGCGTAACATTTCTGTACGTAACCTATGGCGGGATGCGAAGTACAGCCTGGGCAAATACCTTTCAAACAACAGTATTTATTCTCGTAGGCATCGTTGCCTATCTCGTCATCATGGATCACTACGGCGGGATCGGCGAGGCTATGGCAACGCTGCGCGATACACACCCAGAATTTGTGGTTTTTGGCAGCGGCTCTTATACCGTATTCAAAATGCTCTCCTATCTCCTGCTACCCATTAGTGTCGCGGCATTTCCCCATATTTACGGCCATTGGCTCTCCGCCCGAACCGCGCGATCATTTCAAACGCCCATCGTATTCTATCCCCTGTGTATCGCCGCCGTATGGGTACCCAGTGTCACCCTCGGAATGGTCGGTCGCATCGATTTCACGGCACCACTGAGTGGCCCTATACTGATTGAATTAATACTGGCACATACGGGCGGCGTACTGGCAGGATGCCTGGCGGCAGGTGTTTTTGCAGCAATTATGTCTTCCCTCGACTCTCAAACCCTTGCCCTGGGCGCGATGTTTACCGAAGATATTGTGCGATTTTACGGTTTTGACAATCAGTTATCCGAAAAACAGCAAGTCTTATTCGGACGCCTATTTGTCGCTGCATTCCTCGTACTGGCCTTTGTCGCGTCGCTATTTACAACGCGGTCAATTTTTGAACTCGGCGCATGGTCACTCACGGGTTTCGCGGGATTGGTACCCATATTCGTCGGCGCGCTGTACTGGAAACGCAGCACAAAGCAGGGCGCAACCGCGGCAATCCTGAGTGTAATTGGTCTATGGCTATTTTTTTATGCAGATTCCCTGAACGCAGAAGGCGCTTACAGCATTGGTGGAACCGGCTTAATCCCCGCCGGCATTATCGTCCCTGTTTCCGCGCTCATTCTCATCCTCGTATCTTTCGCCACCACACCACCTCGCAATGCAGATCGATTCTTTTAAATTAGAGGTATAGTACGCCCCCGTGCCCACTCGGCCCAGCAACACAACAGGACATCTCTATAGAGAAATGTCCTGTTTCCTCTTATTCCACAAATGGTCCCTCCTCTTCGAGCCGTTTGTGAACGCGCTCAAAGTCGGAAGATTCGCCTCTGACGAGGCGTTCGCAATGAATACCGCGCAACGCGCCTTCCTCAAAACCAGTGAGATTTTGAACATTGGGTTCGCCACGGGTATAATACTTGCGTCCGTAAGGCAGATGGAGCACGCCAATAACATCGAGTTTGGGAATATGTTCGCGCTGGGCGGCCTGCTTGAACTTTTCCTCATCGACTTCAACGCCAAGCCCTGCGCCTTCGGGCACGCGGCAAAAGCCCTCGGTCGGCAGCAGTTGCGATGTGGTAATATCGTCTTCGTATTGATCATCAAGGGTAATAATATGCGCGGTTGCCGTGGGCAGGACCGCCGCCTGATGCAACGTAAAAGCCTTCATCAGGGTATTGCCCGATTGCTGAAGAAGCGTCTGGATATTGGCCTGACCGTATGCAAATCCCTTTCGCATGGTCTCGCCAATGCGACCGCCAATCATATAAATATCAGCAGTGCCGTGTAAGACCTCCTGCATACCGCCGAGTTGGGGATTGTGCATGATAAGCGGCAGTTGCGTTTTTTGTCTCAGCGTACGCCAGCCATCGATATCGGCCCAGGGCAGCGGGTCTTCAATAAAACCGACCACCGGATAATTGCGTTCGAGTTCGGCAACAATGGGAAGCACAACACCCATCGTGCGGTTGTGGTTGAAATCCCAGTGCAGCTTAAAACCCTCTGGCGCAACCTCGGCAGCGGCTCGCGTTTGTTCAATAACATCATAGCGTGCGTCGGAATGCATTTTGAAAATGCGATACCCCTGATCGACAGCGCGCTGGATTTCTTCGGCAAACACTTCGGACGAGCAGGGCCGCGTCCAGGCCGCCGCGGGCACCGCATCTCTCACCTTTTGCCCCAGGAGCTTATAGGCAGGCACCTCGAGGTACTTGCCCATGACATCGTAGAGCGCCATGCCAAGAGCCATATGAAAATTGTTGTGCAAAAAGTCAAAGGGATTGCGCCCAATTAGCGGCTCGATTTCCTCAGACGCAATCGCAGAGCTGTCTTCGTAATCGCCATAGCCAATCAGCCCATTATCCGTATGGATTTTGACCACCACATGCTGATCGATATCATACATGCGCGTGCGCCCGTGGTGGTTGTCGTAGCGTTTTGCCAAAGGCATCGCAATGGGAATGACTTCAATATCGGTGATTTTCATCTTAGCCTCCTATATGTGGGGATTGATAGTACATAATGAATGCAAGAAAATTTACTGTCAAGTACTTACATGCCGCCCTATCTTGATCGCTTGAATCTCTTTGTGCGATGATGTATGTTAGAGAGGTAAGGGACTGGCTGGCCGGGCTGACCACTAACCACTGGAGCAAACAATGCACCTGATTGCCAGGACAGCAGACGATTTTCGCCAGTTTTGGAATGGCGAGCGAAATTTTCTTATCCATGCTGCGTTGTTCAAATTTGAAATGCCACTCGTTTCCGCCGAAGAAGTTATAGATATTTTGCGGCGCGATTCCGAAGCGCGCATTCAATTTTTAGATGACAGCTTGAGCGATGCAGAGCAAAATAATCTGGTCGAAAAATTTAAGGCTGCACCCATAGAAAAAGCCGTCGAAATGCCGATTAGTCTGGCGCATTTTCATCTGCAAAACTTTTATGGCGCGGGACAATTTCTCGAACACTTTCAAGAGTGTGTGATGATTCCCTGGCGCACCTTCCTGTCTCAACTCGGATTTACATGGCAAAGATGTTATCCCATTATATTTATCTCTGGAAAAGGGTGCCGTTCGACCTATCACGCAGACTCTTCGCATGTCCTCGCGTGGCAAGTTTATGGGGAAAAACACTTTCACGGTTTTTTAGAACCGGAAAAACGCGAACCTGTTAAAAAACTCGTGGAAGATCGAACGGGCGTCACGCGCATTGATATCCCCCAAATAGATCCAGCAGATATTTTGACCTATGACATGCAACCCGGCGATTTGCTGTGGAACCAGTTATTAACGCCCCACTGGGTTGATGCGGGCGAAGATGAAGTCGCCATGAGCTTTAATATTTCTCATGGTGGAGTCGCCTATCGCGGTGAATTTTGTCCAAACGAACAGGTATTGCGCCAATACTGGGAAAAAAATCCAAAAAATGCGTGGCTGGTCGATGTGAGGTACTGACCGTGATTTCTTTTGGGATTTTTATGCCTTCTGTGGCTATTTAAACTGGATAATCCATGCGCGTTTTTGCCATTTCTGATTTGCACATCGATTACAAGGAAAACCATCGGTGGGTGCAACGGCTTTCCAATTGCGATTTCACCAATGATGTGGTGATTGTGGCCGGAGATATAACCGACCGCGCCGTCTCGATGCGCGATACCCTATGCGAACTGAAGCAAAAATTTGCACGCGTTTTTTTTGTACCGGGCAATCACGATTTGTGGGTGAGGCCCAATGAGCGATGTGACTCGTTGGAAAAATTCCACGCACTTATGGCTTTGTGCAACGTGTTGGACATAGAAACCTCGTGGGCGCAATTGCCAGGTGTACAAATTGTACCGCTTTTGTCGTGGTATGAAAAACCCGAAGAAAGTACCGACAGTTTGTACGTGCCCCAGGAAGGAGAAGACACAGCCTTACACATGTGGGCGGACAACCGTCTGATTCGCTGGACCGAGGGTGAGCGATCCATTGCGCGCTATATGCTCGCCCAAAATACCGCGCCTGTTCAGGGCGATGGGCCAGTCATTACCTTTAGCCACTTTTTGCCCAGACGGGAGTTGATCTTTGGCAGGTCCCATTCCGCTCCCCGCCCGCGCCCATTGACGAGCGCGTCGAATTTCAATTTCAGTCGGGTAGCTGGCACAAGGGCCTTAGATCGCCTATTGCGAAAACTCGGTTCATCGATTCACATATACGGTCATCAGCATCGCAATCGGTGTCGAGAAATTGAGGGTGTAACGTATGTTTCTCATTGTCTGGGCTATCAGCGCGAGAGACAATTGGGAGTGGTATGTGGGATGGACGAGGGGCCTCGGTTGGTGTGGGAAACCTGATTTTTGATATGGAGGGCACGATGAATCTAACCGTGCAGCATCAGTCCTTATTGTGGGATGACAGTGAACACACGGTTTGGGAAACAATAACAGAACGCGTCTATTGGCCTCCCGAGCAAACAGTCCTGTTGTTATGCGATGTGTGGAACAACCACTGGTGTCGCGGTGCGGTCGAGCGATTAGAAGCGATGATTCCCCGCATGAACGCCGTTGTGCAAAGCGCGCGAAAGCAAGGCGTGACCATTATTCACGCCCCCTCGAACACACTCGATGCTTATGCCAATACACCTGCGCGAAGACGGGTACTGGATGTCCCATCTGTTGAACCCCCTGAAAATTTGGATCTCGCTGATCCCCCACTGCCAATCGACGATTCTGATGGCGGATCAGATACAGGCGAAGACCCTAAAAAAATCAACACACAGGTCTGGACGCGGCAACACGCGGGGATAGATATTGATCAGGAACGGGATATTATTTCCGATCAGGGGCACGAAATTTACAGCTATATGCAGCATCGAGAAATCGACAAAATGCTCATCATGGGTGTACATACCAACATGTGCGTATTGCATCGCACGTTTGCAATCAAACAAATGACGCGCTGGGGCATCCAGGTCGCGCTCATTCGAGATTTGACCGATGCGATGTACAACCCCGCAAAGCCGCCTTATGTCAGCCATGAAGCGGGCACGCAATTGGTAATCTCATTTATCGAAAAATTCTGGTGCCCAACAATTTTAAGCAACGATTTGCTATGAGGTATGCGATGACTAAACGGCCCAATATTGTATTTATAACGACAGACCATTTGCGGTATGATACGCTGGGATGTACGGGGGATCGCGTCATACAAACGCCTGCGATTGACGCCTTATCTGAAAGGAGCACGCGATTCTCAAACTGCTTTGTACAAAACCCCGTATGTTCTCCGTCGCGGGCGACATTTATGACCGGGCGTTATCCCAAAAATCACGGCGTAAAATGGAATGGGTCAAAGCTCAACGAAAATGAAATTACAATGGTAGAGGCGTTCAAAAACCAGGGCTATACAACCGCCAGCGTGGGCAAACACGGCATTGGGCAGCAGCGTTTTCGGGAAAAACTCGACCACATGGACGCTGTGGGAATACGGCGGGGATGGAAAGAGCGTGCAGATGGAAATTATACAGTCACCGATCCCAATCAATTTGAACAATATGTTCGCGACCGGGGATACGAATATAAAACGGGATACGCCCTGCCCAATTTTCGCAAAAACCTCGGCGCCGTGCCATCCGATCTCCCCGAAGATTGCCACATCGATACCTATGTGGGAATGAAAAGCATTGAATACCTCGAAAGCCTGGAAACGAGCAATCCCTTTTTCTTATGGGTAGGATTCTACGGGCCGCACCATCCCTATGTCCCTTCAGGGCGCTTTGCAAATATGTACGATCCCAATGCGATGCCACCCTTTCAGCGCACGGAAAACGACATTGCAAAAAAACCGCCCGAATACAGTTTGTATTTCAAAGCAGAACACCACAAATATCGCGGATTTGACCAGGCTCCCGACGAGACATTCCGCAAGATGAAGGCGGCGTATTACGGCATGGTATCTCAAATTGACCGCCAGGTGGGCCTGATCGTCGAGACATTAAAAAAAAAAGGCGTGGCGGATGAGACCATCGTGATCTTTCTATCGGACCACGGTGAATTTTTAGGCGATCACGGTATCCCGGCCAAAGCGCCATTTCTCCTCGACTGCATGTTACATATACCGTGTTTTATTGCCGTGCCCGGTCGTGCCGGCAGCGACTGCGATGCCCTGACCGAAACCGTAGATCTATTTCCCACAATCGCGCAGCTATCGGGTTTTGACGCGCCCGAATGCGTGCAGGGCATGGATTTATCGCCGTTGATGAACGGTGAACAATCGAAAATACGAGACGTAATTTTTGCCGAAGCAGTCGATAAACGCTGCATACGCACGCGAGAATGGAAATATATTCACTACCCGGCAAAAAATTACGGCGAGTTGTATAATCTAATCGACGATCCCTTTGAATTAGACAATTTATACGACGCCCAACCGAAAAAAAGGGAAGAAATGAAGCGGACTTTTTACGCCCACATGGATGCAACCGAAGATTTCATCCATCCGAAGTATGATCGCTTTACCGCCAAACAGGGTGAGCCTGTGACACACTATATGACCTGGTGATGAGTGCATGGAGATAGCAGATTGGTTCTTGATCGGGGCGGCGTGTATAACATCGATGATCGCGGCAGTTGGCGGCGTTGGTGGCGGCGTTGTCCTCATTGCGATTATGCCGGGTTTTCTCCCCGCTGCGGCGATTATTCCGGTTCACGGACTGGTGCAAATCGCCAGCAATTTGAGCCGCGCGCTCATTGGCCTCAAGCATACCGAATGGCGTCTTGTAGGGCAATACGCAATCGGAACAGTGATTGGCGCCGCATTGGGTTCTCGTTTTATTGCCGACTTAGAATGGGAAGTCATGCCCCTCTTTTTGGGCATTTTTATTTTGATCATTACGTGGATGCCCAAATTTTCTCGTGCGCCCGATTTACCCGCAAAATTTACACTTCTGGGTGCTTTTCAAACCGCTTTGTCCTTGTTTTTGGGTGTAAGTGGTCCGCTCAATATGCCATTTCTCTTGCGAGAAAACCTGCCCCGAGATCGCACGGTAATCACGCATTCGGTTCAGATGGCATCGAGCCATGCGATGAAAATTTTGACATTTGGGTTTTTGGGATTTGTCTTTGCACCGTATTGGAAATTGGTCGTTGGCATGATCGCCTCGGCATCTCTTGGGTCTTATCTGGGAACCCTGATTCGCGGGCGCGTGCCCGAGCACCATTTTCGCGTAATTTTAAGGTGGCTGGTAACACTGCTCGCCGTACGTATGATTTTGTATGTTCTAAGTGGTCATATAGGAGTTTTTTAGTATATTATACAGTCACTCTAAGCGAATGGGAACGGAGTCAAATAAACGGCCTGTCGCGCCCTTTATCCTGTCATTGTGGCATGGTTTTAGCCGCCACGCGCAACACAACGCCAGTATTCCAGTCTTTTTTTATACCGTAGAACTCATAGACAGCTATTTAATAAAACGCCACGAACTCACTTACCTCTACGTGGAAGCGATGGTAATGCCGGATTCCAAATTCCGAAAGTAGCGAAGGCATAAATCCATCAATCATTTCTGCTAAACTCAACATAGGGATAAAACATGCCAAACTCACCAATTGATTCCCTTGAAATACTCGCTGACGCACTTAAAGATAAGCGTCCATTAGTACTATTCGCAGGGCAAAGTCTCGATTCTGCCCATAATGCCATACTTGATGCCCTCCTTGATCATTTTGGGTGCGAGGATCGCAATTCCGGCTGGTGCGCTGCACTCGAGTGGGGCATGAGTGCGACCGACATGACGTGGCTTTCCGAACGGTTTGACCGAAGTGTGCCCTCCGACGCTGCCTCCTCCATCTTCGATGTTGCCTGGAGTGCGGTGTTCACCTCGTCCATAGACCCCCAATTTGCACGACGTTTTGAGACCAGAGGACGACAGCCCGAGTCGGTGCTTTCACAAGATACCTACGCAAGGGTGCCGCGCAGTCGCTCAAGGCCGCCGATCCACTATCTTTTTGGAAAGTCCAACGAAACAGTTGAGTATGCGCGAGCACCCCGAAATCATAGCGATCAGATGCGCCGCCTCAGCTTGCATGCAACGGCATTAGTAAACCGCATTGCAGAAACCGCGACAGCACACGGTTTGGTGATCATAGCGGGCTATGACCCAAGCGAAGATTGGATGCCAATAGACTTCTTATTGCCACCGCTATTCAACCAGGCTGGTCCCAAGGTTCTATGGTTTGGCTATCCCGACAAGCTGGACTCGAGCCTCGCCAACGAGATGATTCAGCAAGGAACGCTCATTGCGACTGAAATGACTCTTGCAAGCGCAATAAACCAACTTGAAATTCGAGGAATACTTGATGTTATAGGGTCCGCTGCCCCAGATGAGCCGGGTATGGTGTCGATCTCTGGGGATGTAGCATTAGATATCACACCGGCTCTACGGCTACGAGTAGAAGCTTCAGCGGCTATTGTTGATGACGGATGGACAGAAGAGCCAGAGCCGTTGGGTGAATCCGAGTTAGACGATGCATTCCGCCGATTTCACAGCACGCTTGGTAATTTCAGATTGCTGGTAGAGGGTGTGGCACGCAGGTTTGCGGTGGAACGCGAATTCGAACAAACTCTTTGGGAGACAGTAATAAATAAGCTGGAGAGACTTGGGCAAGCCGACTCCGAAGATGTAGTCATCCTACATGGTCAGTCGGGCACAGGAAAAAGTATCGCGCTTGCAAGGCTGACTCGAAAGATACGTCGCGGACTACGTCTGCCCGTTGTAGTCGCGACAAACCGAATACCGAATCATGCGGACCTTGAAGCGTTCTGTCTGGAATCTGAACGTTTGGGGGCAATGGCGACGATCTTGATCTGCGACTCCAGCCAACCCCCACAACGCTATGACGATTTAGGCTCCGCGTTGCGAAGTCTAGGTCGACGATTGCTCATAGTAGGGACTTGCTATCGGATGGAGCCCCATATTAGCGGTAAGTTAAATCGATTTGTCGAGGCACCCGCCAGCGTTTCACAGGCCGAGTTGTCCACGTTCAAGGAATTACTGAGCAATTTTGGGGATGATCTCTTGCCAAGCTACACCCCTCTCACTACTGACTCGATCTTCGCTCTGATATACCGCAGGTTGCCTGCTTCGCGTGAGCGCCTTGCCACAGGTGTGTCATCAGAAGCGAGAACTACCGAAAGTCTGGTGCGAGATAGGGCAAGGAATGTACCTCAACCATCTGCTGGGCTCTCTCCCATAGCGGAACAGTTGATAGAATTGGGCCTTGCCAGTCCCACCTCGCAGATATTTGAAGAGGATAAAAAACTCGCAGCTTTGGGTTTGGACGAGTCTGGACGACTAATTGACTACGTCATGGTGGCCGGACGATTGAATTGTGCAGTGCCCGTTAATCTTATTTTTCGAGTGCTTAATCAGACAGGTGGACTGCACTTGGATCAAATCAGGTACCTCCTTGACGATCTCGATCTTTTCCGCTGGCGCGAGGATGAAGAAGGATCAGATTTTCTAATTTCGCCACGCATACAACTTGAGGCCGAACTTATATGCAAACGCAGGCTTACTCCAGATCAGGAAATTGAGCGACTACTTGAGCTAATTAGCTATGTCAGACCAGGAGTCGACCAAAGCACTGAACGCTTGTTCTTGCTTGATCTGCTGTTCAAAATTGATCGGAACGGGCCACGTAAAGAGGCATACCGATCTGGTTATCTACGATTTGCCGACGCACTTAAGCAGTTGCGGGAGCACAATAGAATATCTGATCCAGATCTTGTTTTGCGCGAGTGCGTGTTCCGGAGACGGGCAGTTTTCCAATCACAAGGTGGTTGGGATGTCAATAGAACCGATGACAAACGATTTGCAATTTTAGATGAGGCTCGTGATACAATTGAAAAAACTTTGCGTCAAATCGACGATGAGAAAATTCCAGTATCCATAAGGACGAAACAAAGTCTTATTGCAGAACGTTCGGCGATATACGGATACCTTGCCGTCGAGCGTGCACAGTCCAGTACAGGAGAGGATTTTTGGTCCGACTATCTCGCAGCCAGGGTGGCAAGAGAGAAGGCTATTGGGCTTGGTAGGGACTATTACCCAATTGAAATTGCTCTTTGGACAGCGCGTGATGTTCTCCAGTTAAAAAAGGATAAACTATCAGATGTGCAACGTGCTGAACTATTAGCCGATCTGTACGCAACTATTGACGTTGCAGACGATATCTTTAGGGTAAAGGAACAGAACTCCGGAACACAGAGCGATTTGTATGCAGGTAGTGACCTGGACGAGGATTGGGTCTCCATAGATCAAAAAGCGAGGTATCTTGAGCGCCGCAGCCGTGTTGCATCCATTATGGACGATGCGAAGTTAAGTGATGAGACGCTTGCTGAGTTGGAAAGCGTCGCGCCCGCGGCAGCAACCTTCCTTATTGCAAAGCATCAAGCCGAACAGGTCTATATGAGCGAGCCGCCTTTCGATGACAAAACTCGCAGCATCGCAGCGAAATCGGCGGACTACATATCCAATCGAGTCAATTCAGGAATTGTGCTAGATGATCGCTGTCAACGGCTCTTGCTCCGATTACGGTGGGCGCATGCAACAGGGGAACGGTTAATGTTCAATCAACGTGGTCGCACACCTGTGGAAACCCGCCAAATTTTTGAACTTCGTACGATCGTGAGTTCCCTTAATGAGCAAGCTGGTACCGACGCACACAGCCGGGAACGGTTTCTTGAAGCGGTATTATATTGGCTACTCAAAGATACGAACCGGGCCATTGAGCTTTGGCGGTCATTATCAAATGATACCGAATATGAGGATCGGTCAAGGGTGGTGCGTTGGCTCATAACTACGGATGAGAGTGGTTCCCCGCGCCAATTCCGAGGACGTGTAGAAAAAAGGGATGAGAGTGACTGGATTCGAGTAGAGGGTATCGAAAGGCCCATTAGGGTTCTAGCTCGCGATTTCCCAAATGAAGATCTCTCCCAGGGTCAAGAACTGCGAGGATTTGGTATTGCCTTCAACTATATTGGACCCATTGCTGATCCACTCTCACGCTTGAGGCGCAGACGATGACGCCGATTGAATTGAGCAATTTGTACCAAAGACTTCGTACCCGCGTCTCAATCCACTGTCCGAATAGCTGCGATGAAATCTCACTACCTCTGCCATCTGATTTTGGTGATGAATTGGCATTTTATCGTTTGGTCATCTGGGGATATGCGCTCGTCAACGAAGCGGCAAAAATTCCACTTGAGTTTCTCACAAAATTACCACCGCTGAAGTCCGACAATGCATTCCGCAACGAAATGACCACTTTGCGAACCTATGTGGCTCACAACTTGGACATTAGCAAGAAGCGAGATCAGAAGACATATGTCTTCGTTCATCGTTGGTTCAAGTATGCGTGCGGCCGAGGAACGCCAGATAGTGCCGCCCATTACGGCGATTGCTGTACCTGCCTTGCCGACAAGCTTCAAGTGGTGCTCAATGGCGCAATTGAAGCCTGCGATCTGCTTGATGATCCAGAGGATGGTCCACGGCTTGTCACCGACCTCAAAGGGCGCATTGATCTCGCCTGGGAAGCGCATCGCTTCGATCCGCTGGTTGAAAAGTGCGCTGCTCGATTGGGCAATCCAGGACTTGATCTACTGGCAATCCGTTCAAAGCATCTTGAGAAATGGCGCAGCGTGCTGTCCCAAGCTGATGAAAACGAACGTGAACGCGTCCTCGAACAGCGAATTGAAGCCGATATTCTGGAAGCCATCGGCGATGCCCTCCCACAAATCATCCGTGAGAACTTGCAACGGGTTGCGACGAGCACCGATGCGACTGTCGCCGCGTTGCTCTTATTGCGCGAGACCCGGCGCATTAGCACAATGACACTACCGCAGATTGTCGAGCTTGTCAGTTCACATGTCCTGGATCATGTTAATTCCGAAGTCGAAGCAAATCCGGTTGATGACAGCAATTAAGCTAAATTCCTAAGCTCAAGTTCACACCTCGTCATAAGAAAAGGATCAACAATGGGCGATGTTTTTCGCTGGGGCATTATCGGCCCCGGAAGTATTGCACACAAATTCGCCACGGGATTGCGCGCGCTCGACGATGCACAACTCATAGCCGTGGGATCGCGCAGTCAGGATCGCGCCGATGCCTTTGCCGATACGTATGATGTACCCAATCGCCACGCCTCTTATGAAGCACTCGCCGAAGATCCAGAAGTCGATGCGGTTTATGTGGCAACGCCTCACCCCTTTCACAAAGAGCACAGTATCCTATGCCTGGAAGCGGGCAAACCCGTGTTGTGTGAAAAACCATTTACAATCAACCAGCACGAAGCCAGAGAAGTCATCGAAGTTGCCCGCAGCGAAGGCGTGTTTTTGATGGAAGCCATGTGGACCCGATTTTTGCCCATCACCAAACACGTAAAGACGTGGATCACAGACGGCGCAATTGGCGAAGTGCGGATGTTATACGCCGATTTTGGATTTCGCGCCCGTCTCAATCCCAAAGGCCGCTTATTCGATCTCGCACTCGGCGGAGGTGGCCTGCTCGATATCGGAATCTACCCCATCTCCTATGCGTCCATGATCTTCGACACACAACCCGCCACCATTTCGAGCCAGGCGCATATTGGCGAAACCGGAATAGATGAACAGGCGGCTATGGTATTTGGCTACGACCAGGGACAACTCGCATTGATCTCGTGCGGTGTGCGAATCAAGACCCCGCACGAGGCAAAAATCTTGGGCACAGATGGCATGATCACAGTACCGCGGTTTTGGGATGGACGCACTGCAATCCTATCCGCCGGCGACAAAGAGGAAGAAGTAACACTGGAATGTGCTGGCAATGGATACGAGTGTGAAGCCGCCGAAGTGGCGCGCTGCGTGAGAGCGGGCAAGCTGGAAAGCGATCTCATGTCTCACGACGATACACTTGCCAACATGCAGACGCTGGACGCGATTCGAGAACAATGGGGATTGAAATATCCGATGGAAAGGGAATAATATTATGCCAATGGAATACGGCACAATTGAAGGAATGAATAAAAAAATTTCGCGCATTTTGCAAGGTACAATGATGCTGCGCGAAGATCACCTGCAAGAATCATTTGACCTGTTAGACGGCGTATGGGCACTCGGCGTCAACGGCTTTGACGGAGCATATATTTACGGCGGCGGGCAGTGTGAGCGCGTTCTGGGCCAATGGCTCGACGAGCGCGGCCTGCACGACGAAGCCGTCATATTGACAAAGGGCGCACATCATACTGGGAAAAAAAATAAAGTCACCCCGCCTGATATTACTGCAGACCTGACCACTTCTCTGGAGCGTTGTCGAACGAATTTTATCGACATCTACGTATTGCACCGCGATGATCTCAATGTCGAAGTTGGCCCCATAGTAGAGATACTAAACGAACACAAAGCAGCGGGGCGAATCGGACTATTTGGCGGATCAAACTGGACCGTGCCGCGCATACGGGAAGCCAATGAATACGCATATAAGCACAATCTGGAGCCATTCACCGTGAGCAGCCCCAATTACAGCCTTGCAGAACAGGTAAAAGAACCCTGGAGAGGCTGTATCAGCATCAGTGGGCCCAACAACGAGGCGGACCGCGCGTGGTATGCAGAACAAAACATGCCCCTGTTTACCTGGTCGAGTCTCGCGCAGGGATTTTTCTCTGGCAGATTTACGCGCGAAACATTTGAAGACCACAAGGAAAACCTTCCCGGCTCTTGCGTTGAAGCCTATTGTTACGAACAAAATTTCAAACGTCTGGACCGCGCGGGAGAACTGGCAAAAGAAAAAGGGCTAACCGTACCACAAATCGCGCTGGCATTCAACCTGAATCAGCCCCTGAATCTCTTTTCATTAATCGGCGTATTCCATCCCGATGAATGCAAAGCCAATATCGAGGCTCTCAACTTGAAACTCACACAGGAAGAACTCGATTGGCTGGACTTAAAAAGCGAATAGACGAATAGATTCGCCTGAAAAATAACAAAGGCCGATGGACATTGCTCATCGGCCTTTTTATTAAACTGATATTGTACTACCTCAAATCTTTTGCCGCGACCAACCGCGCTTGACCTCTGGCTGTCTGCGAAAACCCTTTTGCGGTTTGGTACCCGTTGCCCCCATAGCCTGTTGACGCTTGTGATGGCCTTCCCACTGGCGCTGTGCACGCTGACCGTCACTTGAAGACAGCCACGCATCCAATTTTTCTTTTGATACGCCCTTTTCCGTCACAATGCCTCCCTTTTGAAATGCCTGCCGCCTGCGCTTGCTTTCGCCCCGCGAGCATCCCAATTTTCGGGCCATGTGCTTGTCGTCTTCGCCAGCAGCCAAAAGATCTGCAAAGGTGCGAAAAAATGTTTCTGGGTCGTCAATCTGAAGATGAGCCATGGGAACCTCCTGATTTTTTTTAACATAGCGTATCTAAAAAATGAGACAAGTAAAATTTGTTTCAAACAAAGGGGCAGACGTAAAACGTAAAAAGGTGAGAGGTCCCTCCTCACCTCCCTGCCTTTCATCTGTGTCCATCTGCGTCCATCTGCGGATACCTCTCACCTCATCCGCGACTCCGACATCCACATATCGGGATTATTGCCGAGTTTGTCTTTAACACCTTCTGTAATATCAGATAGGCGTTGCAGTATATCTTCCGACAATATGAGATCAACCGCAGGGAGATTCCATTGCACTTCATCGGGATTTCTCGCGCCCACCAGAAGCGATGTAATGCCGGGTTGTTGTAGTGCCCAGGCAAGGGCAATCTCTGCCATTGCGATACCTGCTTCATCGGCAACAGCGCGAATTTTTTTCAGCGCGTCAAACACTTCGGCTTCGCAGCCATCTTCACCGTGTCTGGCCATGGGGCGATCATCCGAAAACAGGCGGGTTCGCGCCAGACCATCTGGTACATCATCTGCAGACGCATAACGTCCGGTAAGCAACCCCTGCATCAGTGGGCTATAGCATATCAGGCCAATATTATTTTTTAAACACATCGGCTGAATCTCGCGTTCAATAACGCGCCAGAGCAAGCTAAACGACAACTGATTGGTGACAATATCGGCAACAGCGAGCAAGTCGCCCAGATCGCCACAGGCAAAATTGCAAACACCAATAGCCCGAATTTTTCCCTGATCGCGGAGACGCTGAAGCGCACTTGCGGTTTCTGCGATGGGAATATTGTGGTTGGGCCAGTGAATTTGGTACAAATCGATATAATCGGTTTGCAGACTTTTCAGGCTTTGTTCACATGCTTTGGGCAAATCATCAGAAGAAAGATGACCGCCGCCAACTTTGGTGGCGATCACCGCATCTTGCCGCCGACCTTTGAGCCCCTGCCCCAGCACGCGCTCGGACTTACCATAGCCTTCTGCCGTATCGAAAAAGGTAATACCCGCATCGAGCGCGGCATGCACCGTGGCGATAGACACATCGTCGTCTTGCTCGCCCCAAACATCACCACCAGCAAAAGGCCAGCAACCCAGAGCTATAACAGAAACATCAATATCCGTGCCGGGAAGTTTGGTGTATTTCACGATTCTCTCCTACCGATACCATGTACCTTCTAAATAACGCGCTGAGAGACGGCGAGACAATTCGCGCCGCACCTCTGGCTCCTGTTCGGCAATATTGTGTTCTTCCGTGGGATCAGCGATCAAATCGTAGAGTTCCGTAACATCGTTGTAGTTCTCCACCAATTTGTACTCCCGCGTACGGATACACCTGAAATTTTGTATGCCACTCACGGTTTCCGTGCGGTGTTCCTCTGCTTCTCTGCGAAGCACCGCGCCAATTGATCGCGCATCGATATCCGAAAGCGGAGGCACGCCTGCGAGATCACAGATCGTGGGATTCATGTCAATGAGTTCAACGAGCGCGTCGGATACGCGACCACCTTCAATACCGGGACCCGCAACAATAAGCGGAACGTGTACTGACGCTTCGTAAGGCACGCTTTTGGTGTACAAACCGTGATCGCCCAGCATTTCTCCGTGATCACTGGAAAAGATGACATACGTATTATCGGTCATCCCCCGCCGTTCCACTGCCGCGAGCATCTCGCCGATCTGATCGTCAATAACTTCAATTGCCGCGCAATATTGGCGTCGGGTCTCCGCGATTTTTTCCGGGGTCATATCTTTGATGCGATCTTTTAAATACGCGGGTTTACCCGGCAAATTTGCAGGCGTAGCGGGTGGCATCTCCGCACCGCGGTACTTCTCTCCATATTCGGCTGGCGGATCAAAAGGATCGTGAGGCCCCACAAAGCTCACAAATAAATGCCAGGGAAAATCCCCGGGAATATTCTCAATCCATTCGACAGATCGCTGTCCAATATACACATCCTCAAAAGCCTCGGTGGGCAAAACCGAATCGTGACAGGAAGCGTGATAACCCTCTTTGGAGCGACGGGTATAATCATCGACAAAAGCACCGAGCAACCCTCTTTCCTCCAAAAAGTGGTTATAAGGACCCTGCGGTGTTTTGGAATGCCCAGCGTGCATTTTGCCCTCGCATTCGACCGGATGGGTAAAGCCCCACATATACGTAGCTGGTCTATCGCCATCGCGCCCATTATACCCGTCGGGTTTGGCCAGATCGAGCTTGCCTACACACCCCACGTAATAATTGTAATCGCGCAATTGCTGGTAATAAGTCGGTTGGCTGCGAGGCAAGAAGCAATTGTTCCCAACGCAACCGAGGCGCGAGGGCTGCATGCCAGAAGCCAGAGCAATGCGCGAAGGCGCGCAAACCGGACAATTTGTCGTGCATTGGGTAAAATGCACCCCCTGCTTTGCCAGACGGTCAATATTGGGCGTGCGAACAAAATCAGCACCTGCACAGCCCATATAATCAAAACGATGCTGGTCGTCCATGATAAAGAGGATATTGGGTCGATCTGTCTGCGGCATATTTTGTCTCCATAGTGTGAGGTTGTATTGCAGGTCAATCCTGCGCGTCTAACAAATCTCGCGTGGCGATCAAAATACCGTCTTCATCGGCGTAGAGATAATCGCCCGGAAGAAAGGCGACACCGGCAAAAGCAAGAGGCGTATTTTGGCGGCCCTTGCCTTCTTTTCGGCTGCGGCGCGGCACAGCAAAGCGCGCTTTGACGCCTATTTCAATTTGTGCAAGTTCAGACACATCGCGCACACCGCCATTTATGACAATCCCCGACCAGCCATTGTCACTGGCGATTTCAGCGACCATATCCCCCAAAAGCGCGCACCACGTTGAGCCTTCGCCATCGACGACGAGAACCCTCCCCTCTCCCGGTGTTTCGAGTATCTCGCGCACGAGCACATTGTCTTCGTGAACCTTGACCGTGGCAATCGGGCCGCAAAATGACGTGACACCGCCATAATCATTAAATATCGGTTCGGCAACTTGAAGTGCTGGATCGGTTTCGTGTTCATCGCACAAATCAGTGGTTTTGAAATCCATTAATCACCTCGTAAATATTTTTAACAGCGTATCTACATTTTTACGTCCCCTATAATTGCGCCCCAAAAGCAACTTGTCAAAGAAAAAAAGGGCCAAACTAGAACCCGTCTATTTCCTATTTTTTAACATTGAGATAAAGTAGTCAACATTGCTTTGATATTTATTTTTTGAACCTGGATAAACCAGATCAGATTCTATACCAAGCGCTGCCATTTTTTCTTTTAAAGCAACACCAAACTGCACGTGATGCACTTTCCAACCACGGGCAGTCTGTCCTTCTGGCACAGGGTCTTTCGGTGACATTCTATAGCTCATATAAATAGCGGGATCGTCCTTTGAGATCAAATCAAGCGCCGAAATCTCGCTTACGCGATTCTGATATTCTTCCTGGGTCGTTGCGCCTAATGTCTGATAAAAATCAAAGACGTTCCGCTCGTGGGGGCCGTACTTGTAATTTCCAAAAGAGTGGCGTCTCATATTCGATCTCCTCTGTGGTTCTGACAGGGATTTATTTTAGCAGGCGAGATCAAACCCACTCAAATACCACACCCAACACTTCTCTCGGATTATCGGCGAGCATATCGTAGATAGTCTGGCAATCGGCGGGATTGGCGACATGGGTAATCAAATCTTCGATGGGCAACTTGCCCTCAGCCATCAAACGCAAAATTAGCTCGCGATCTCTGCCCTTGCTCCACGGATAATAAATATGGTCATTATCCGGCGTCTTGGGCTGATGCGCGCCCAGAATCGTGATCTCGCGCAAGTGAATCTCGGGCAAAAAACTCACTTCCACGGTCCCCCGCGGAGACCCCAGCGCGACCAGGCGGCCACCCAGCCGCGGCAAAGTCAGCGCCATGGGATAAACCGCGGGAATACCCGTCGCTTCGATGACCAGATCGACACCATCGCCCACGCAATGCTCGCGCACCACTTCGGCGACATCCCCTGCAGTATTGGGATTGATACAAACATCTGCCCCCCTGTCCCTCGCTTTCCCCAACCGAAAATCATCCAGATCAATCGCAATAACCGGGAACGCGCCAGCCAACCGCGCAAAGGTCGCTGCCAATTGCCCCACAATGCCCATACCAGTAATAGCCACAACCTCACCCAATTCTGGACGCCCAACCCGATGCCCGTGCATGGCAATAGCACACATAACCATAAAAGCCGCCGACCTGGGCGAAACACCCTCGGGCACTCTAAAAAAATTCCCACTTATGACCGCGTGACTGGTGTGATTGCCCTGCGCGGCAATGCGATCACCTGATTCTATTCCCTTCACATCTTTCCCCACCTCGAGCACCACACCCGTATTGCAATATCCCGTTGGTCGGGGAAAGGTTCTCGCACGCGACGGCTCACCGCCATAAGCATAATTGTAAATTTCCGTGCCAACGCTCACAGCAGTATAATCATTCTGCACCAAAACACCATTGTCTGGCACACGCGGCAGATCAAAGTCCTCTAATTCAATCCGCCGGACATCTGTACATATTAATCGTTGTGCTTTCACGACCATCTCCTCTGTGGAAGGGGTACAACTGGCCGTTTTCCAGACCAGTTCATCTACGATAGCAGTTGGGTGGGGTTCGTCTATTCGTCTATTCGTCTTACGGAGGATCCACAGGGACCTTTTGCTTTTTTTTAATCAGCGGATCGTACTTAAACCCCTTCGTTCCCTTTTTAAATTCCGCACGCGCTGCTTGCAACAGCTTTTTGTCCAAAATCAGATCAATAGCCGATCCTGCAAACACCTTTGCCGTTTGCAGAACTGCGCGCTCGGCATAAGGCATTATCGCCTGCGCGGTCATATCGCGGTGATGGCCCGGCGTGCCCTTTGTATAACACACCATCTGAAACCGACCCATAGGCGCCAGCCACGACACATTGTCTTCATCCGAAGACCCGCGCCCCTGTGACCCCTTCCCCTTTTTGACCTTTCCGTCAAATTCACCTTTGTATCCCAATTCCTTTACGCGTTCCTTATCCTTTTTAGAAGCACGCGGCGGACCGAATAATTTGAGATTTTGACGCACGGTTTCGCACATCACATCATTTGGCAAACGCGGGTACACCGCTGTAATCCGATTCCATTTCATAGTCGTTTCCGTAGCCATCGCCGCACCCTTGGCGCATCTGGTCAATCGCTTGCGTACTTTATTCACCTGTTCACGATCCTTCCCCCGCACATAGTACCACACCTTCGCATAAGCCGGAACCACATTGGGCGCATCTCCACCATCTCGTATCACGCAGTGGATACGCACATTTTCGGGAACGTGCTCGCGCAAATAATTCGCCGCAACATCCATCAACATCACCCCATCCAATGCACTGCGCCCATTGTGAGCACTCGCGCCGTGAGACGTCTTGCCAAAAAACTCATATACCAGCGAATCCAGCGACGAACCGCCATAATTGCTGACACCCGTACCCGATCCCGGATGCCACGCCAGCACCGCATCCAAATCTCTAAACGCGCCATCGCGAGCCATATACACCTTGCCAGCCAGCGTCTCTTCAGCCGGACAGCCGTAATAAATAATCTGACCGGATGACTTCAAATTTTCCAATACTGTCTTTGCAGCAACCGCACCTGCGGCCGGGGCAACGCCCAAAAGATTATGACCTCAGCCGTGGCCCCAGGTGCCCTCCTCGGCACCGCAATTGGGCAATGCGTCGTACTCCCCCAACATGCCAATAGTGGGTTTGCCCGTGCCCCAGATGGCGCGAAAAGCCGTTGGAATCTTTTTAAACGGAAATTCAATTTGAAATCCGTTCTCCTCCAAATACGCCGCCAAAGCCTTTGACGACTCGTATTCCTGAAACGGCCGCTCAGCCCAGCCGTGAATACTCCGCGACAAATTAAACGCCCGCTGCGATTGAGATTTCACAGCCTGATCCACCTGTGATTTTTTTGTTTTTGCATCCATCTTTGGCTCCTCTCTATTCCTTTACCGCATTCACAATTCGCGCAATCACCTCATTCTGACTCCCGATCTTATCCTGCTCTTCCCTGAACTGATCCCACAACCCTGGATTTTGCGCGATAACCAATCCCAGCCGCGGGCACATCCAGATATGTTTGGCACCAGCACCCGATGCAGCAAAAGAGTCTCTCGGCGCATCTGCCCACTGCATCCCGCGATCATTACACCAGAATCCGTGTCCGTATTTCCAGTTCTCTTCGGGTTCGTTATCCAGAATAAAATCATTCGTCACCGTTGCCTCGCGCAAGTAATTCTCCGGCGCGACCTGAACCCCATTCCAATTGCCGTAATTGACCCACAAATGTCCCACCCGCAACTGATCTCGCAATGTGGTATGCACCTGTGTGTAATACCCAAAGATATTTAACCTCGCATTGTCCCATAAATCAAAATTAGAATGCGAATGCGTCCACATCCCGCCAATTGGATCGCGCAATTTTTCTTCTATCACTTTCCCACATCCCGGCGAACCCTCGGGATCATTTGCATCGTAACACCCGTAAATTTTAGCCATTGCGTGGGTGAGAATATTCATCCCATAAGTCTGATAGTGAAAAACCTTGCCGGGTTTCTCTCCCGGTTTCATATAACCAGACACATTGCATATCAAATGCCGAAAAGTAATATCGCGATCTTTTTCAAACGCATACCGCCCGGGTTTCGGACCTTCTTGCTCGCCCACATCCATCATCTCTGGATAGTAATCGACGACTCTTTCATCTGGTGAAGCCAACTTTCCCTCCGCCACGACAATGCCCAAAAGCGTCGAATAATACGACTTTGCAGCAGACGCCTGAGAGGGTATCGAATCAGCCGCAACACCTTGCCGCCACTCCGCCGCGAGATACCCATAACGCGCAATCCCCACCTGAAAGGACCTATCACCCGCCACCTCGCGCAACCACCTCTGTACCCGCGCGAGTTTCTCCGCGTCAAATCCGAGATCACCGGGCGGCCTCGTCTCCCATTCTGCTCCTGGAAATGTCACATCCATATTATTTATCTCCATTACACTCTGAATCCATCTTCTCGTTTCACGCCCTCTTCAATCACACCTGCCTCGAGGTCAAACCCCGTACCCGGCGTATCTGGCACCATCAAACACCCATCCTGCATCGTCCAGCCATCGAGCACAATGCCTGGCATATCTGCGGGGGCGGCTTCTTGAAGCGAAAAATGGGGAACAGAAGCGGCAAAATGCGCGTGGGCATAACGCTCGATCAAGCTCCCCCAGCAATGCGGCGCACACTGGCCCCCCCAGGGTTCGATCATCGCGGCAGTCTCGTGCCACCACGTAAGTCCCTTGGCGCGAAAATCGTGTTGCACCACATCGATCCATCCTTTTTTAACCATATCAAAATAGCTGGGCGGAGGAGGACCCGATTCTCCATCGGCGACGAGCGTATCGTATCCTCTTTCGGTAATAAATTGCTTAAAGTCCTCGTTAAAAGCCACATCTTCGGGAAACGGTTCTTCAAACCAGTAAATCCCCACATCTTCACAGCGCTCGAGGATATCTTTAGCAATATTGAGCGTCGTGCCATTATTCGCATCAACGAGTATTTTTGCATCTTCACCAGCGGCTTCTCGAACACTGTGAATAACCAGAACATCTCGATCCGTACCTTCTGTAACAGGCATCCAGCGCGCGCCGCGACCAATTTTAATTTTAAAATTTTTATACCCGTAATCGTGCCCTGTCTTGACTTCGTCCCGGAATATCTCCACAGCCTCCTCGTCCGAGGCACCCAGATCGTCGATATAAACCGACCCATCGTACAACTCGACCGCTCGAGATCCCCGAGCACCTAAAAGTTTGTACAACGGCTGATCCGATAATTTTGCCACCAGATCCCACAAAGGCAAATCAATCACCGTTCCAGCTTCATTTGATCCCCCTGGCAATTCGAACACATCACCAACAGTTTTGCCCACCAATGACTCGGCTTCTTCCCGACCCAACCGCGACCACCCAACGCCAATAGCACCACTGTTTGTATGGATTCGCACCACGGGATCCGTCACCATATTCCCGTGAACGCCAATCCGCGCATTGCGCCCAATCAGGCGGGGACGCTTAAACTTCATAACCACTTTTTCGATTCGAACAATTTTTTCACCATGTAAATTCAGCATAAAAACTCCTATTCTAAGTAAAGTGTCGCACAGGCGCGAAATACTATGCCTAAATTAGACTGCCCCTGACATAATGTCAATTGCCAAAGAACCCTCTATCCGGCCACCGATCCCAAGGGGCTGGAGACTGGGTCTGGGGTCTGGTTGGTCTTGGCGGTGTACACACCTCTTATATCTTGCGTTTGCGGGCGACCACAAGGATTGCCTCTACATTCTATTAACCCATTTTTTACCCTTGACGACTGCCACAAGATATAGTATTATAGCGACGTATAACAACCTTCCCCTCCACAAAATGTAGTTCCCCAAATCTCCCCGGGTTGCTGTTTATAAATGCAGTCCAAAAGTGCGTCCTCTATTTCCCCATTGAGTTTGACACACAGGTATTCTGGCCTGTATTATCATACCCCTTTGTTTTTTCGCGTCTTATGCTCTTAAAAGAATTCGAGTAGGAGGTTTTCATTGCACCTGACTCGTTTGCAAGCACTGGGTTTTAAGTCCTTTGCGCAAAAGCTCGACATGCCCCTCCAAAAAGGCATTACATGTGTTGTGGGTCCAAATGGCTGCGGCAAGTCCAATGTGGTCGATGCGCTGCGCTGGGCACTGGGCGAACAGCGCCCCCGGTCTTTGCGAAGCGGCAGCATGGGAGATGTAATTTTTTCCGGTACGCGCTCGCGCAAACCCCTCGGTATGGCCGAAGTATCGCTCACACTCGACAATTCCCAAAAAGTTTTGCCCACCGAATTTTCCGAAGTCACCATCACCCGCCGTTTGTTCCGATCCGGCGAAAGCGACTACCTGCTCAATAAAATTCCGTGTCGCCTGAAAGACATTCAAAACTTGCTGATGGACACCGGGCTGGGCACGCAGTCTTCCTATGTTATTGAACAGGGCATGGTGGATGAAATCATCAGCGACAATGCCGAAGAACGCCGCCGGTGCTTTGAAGAAGCCGCCGGTGTGACGCGGTATAAAATTCGCCGGCGATCCGCGTGGAATAGGCTCATCGCTGTGCAACAAGACCTGCAGAGAATGGAAGATTGGCTCGGAGAAATCCAACGTCAGGTCGCATCGCTACAACGGCAAGAGCGCAAAGCGAGGCTCTATAAAACACTATCAGATGAATTGCGCGACCTCGAAATCAAACTGGCGCGATTCCAGTACTTCGATCTGGCCGACCAATCTGGGCCACTGCGCGAGGAAATGGCCTTTCTCAAAGAAGATATCGAAATATCAGACACCGACATGACCACCCTCGAGGCCCAACTCGAAGAAATGCGCGCCGAACTAACCGATCAGGATCGCGCACTATCCGAGGCCAATATCGAGCTATCGCAACACGTCGAGCGCGTACATGGCAAAGACAGCGAAATACTCGTCGCACGCGAAGAGTTACGCAATATTCACGCATTTTTAGAACGCGCCGAGTATCAGCAAAAATCGCTCACGGTGCGTCTTGACAACGCTCAAAAAGGCCAAAAAGCCGCCGAGGAAGGCGGACGTGAAGCCGATAAAAAACTCAAATCTGCAGAAGCGAAACTCGAAACGGAAACCGCCAAACTCGAAACGGAAATCCGGGATCTGGACGCACAGCGCACGCAGGTCGATGCCCAAAAATCTCAGTTGATGGATCTATTGCGCCAAAATAGCGATCAGGGCAAGGGCCTCGAGCGCATGCAGGCTGAGCGCGAAGGCATTGTACAGCGAAAGTCGCGTTTGACGCAGGATATTGAGCGCGTAGCTGCACGCCGCCAGGAAGCTGACGAAACCGCCGTTCAGTCCGCAGAACAAATCGCCGCAGTTGAAAGTCAAATTACCCAACACACAAAAGAACGTCAACAACAGATCGCTGGTCGAGATCGCTGTATTGCCCAGCGCGATGAACAAACCGAATCGCGCAACCGCCTGCGCGCAAATATCGAAGCCGATCAGGCGCGGGTCGCCCTCCTTCAAAAACTGAGAGAAGGCTTTGAAGGCTATTCCAAAGGCGTGCGTGCACTGGCCGTGGACTCGCCTTTTTCCAATCGCATACAGGGCGTCGTCGCCGACATGGTCGATGTCAAACCAGAATACGTCACCGCCATCGAAGCCGCGCTGGGGCGTGCACTGGAATGCTTGATCGTCAGCAATACCGACGACGCGCGTTGGGCCATTGATTTTCTCAGACAAGGAGAGCACGGCGCTGCCGCATTCTTACCCCTCGAACGCATCATCACTACCAATCTTAGCGAAGTACCCAAAGGAGAGGGAATTGTCGGCCTGGCAAGCGATCTGTTAAACCCAGAGCGCGATGTACACGGTGCCGTATCTGCGCTGTTGCGCCACACCCTGATTGTAAGCGATGCGCAAACCGCGATTGTTCACAGTGATGCCATGCATGACAAAGGCGTTGAGATTGTGACACTCAGCGGCGAAGTCTTTTCTGCAGATGGCACGGTATATGGCGGTGCAGATGCAACCTCAGAATCGGGCCTCATTGGTCGCCAGCAACAAATTGACGACCTCCAGTCGGCCATAGAATCCGCCCAAACCGCACGCTCAAACTGCGAAACACAACTGGCGCGCACGAACGAAACACTCGACAAACACCTCGCGCAAATCGAAACCTGCGATAACGCATTGGCCGATTTGCACAACCGTCGTGCGGGCCTTCAAAGAGATCGACAAAACGCCGAAACAGAAGCCAAACGCCAGGCTCAGGCCGTGACAGAACTCGATCAGGAGACTGCACAACTCGCACAGCGAGAAAGCGAATTGATGCATTTGATTTCCCAGGCAGAGGAGGCGCAAACAAAGCTCGATGCCAAACGCGAGACCCTCGAAGACGTGGTTCGCCGCGCAGATGAAGACTTGCGCGAAAAAGAAAACCAGCGGCGCGTACTTCAAGATGGCGTCGCTGCTGTGCGCGTGGAAATCGCCTCTTTGAAAGAACGCATCGAAAGCCTGGCACACGAAGCCGTGCGCCAGGGCAGAGAGCGCGAAGCCATTGCCCGCGAAATCGAGCGATTATCCGGCGAGGCCGATGAAAGCCAAAAACGCAAACGCGAACGCGAAGAAAGCATCGGAACTGCATCGGGTGAACTGGAAGTCCTGCACAAGCAACAATCCCGTATTGAGCACAAACGCGATGCACAAGCGCACAGACAACACGAAATCCTGATGGCGGCACGCGCCATTGAAGAAAAGTTGCGGGACAAAAATCGCCACACAACAAAAAATCGCGAGCGTTTAAGCGAAATTCAAGTCGCCATGGCGCATATAAAAGAGCGCGGTGAAGGAATCATCGAACGTCTCAAACGCGATTACGAAGTCGATATTGTTGAACAGGGGCGTTTTCATGATCCCGAATTTAACGCGGATATGGCGGAAAAAAAGACCCACGAACTGCAAGAGCGTATGCGGCGCATGGGATCTGTCAACCTGGCGGCACTTGAAGAGTACGAAGTTCAAAAAGAACGTCTTGAATTTCTCACGCATCAGCGCGACGACCTTTTGGAGGCCGAAGAAATCGTCAAACGCACCATCACGCGCATCGACCGCACGGCGCGCCAGCGCTTTCTCGATACCTTTGGCCGCATCCGAGAACACTTCCAGAACACATTCCAAGAATTTTTTGAAGGCGGTGAAGCCGATCTGACCATGCCCCCCGACGAAGATCCCCTCGAGGCGCCCATCATCATCACAGCACGCCCCTGGGGCAAACGCCTTCAGAGCATTAACCTGCTTTCGGGCGGCGAACGCGCCCTGACAGCCATTGCCCTTCTCTTTGCAATTTACCTGGTCAAACCCAGTCCCTTTTGCGTCCTCGACGAGGTCGATGCGCCCCTCGATGATGCCAATATCGCGCGCTTTGTAAAAGTCATCCAAAAATTCTCCAAACAGTCGCAATTCATCGTTGTCACCCACAACAAAGGGACGATGGAATATGGCGAAACCCTGCACGGCGTGACCATGGAAGAACCCGGCGTCTCCAGGCTCGTTTCCGTCAAAATGTCCAGCGATAGCGAAAACCAGGTCAATAGCGTTGCCTCGTTCTCCGAAGCCGTGGCGCAACCCGCAGATGACGATTGATCCCAACCTCGGGCAACACAAAGGGCGGCGGTATAAACCGTCGCCCTTTTATTTTTTTCCCAATCGTGTATATTATTGGACAGATAGCCCTACCCGTACCCTATCTGGAGATTTGCATGCAAAAGCGAGTACGAAGAACATATTTCGTCCCCCTGATTCTGCTTCTATTTTTTGCGTGTGGCCCACAGCCTGCCGAGATCAAGATTGCGACTTACAACATCTATTGGCTCGACGATGGCATTTCCAATGCGCGCCAGGAACGTCTGCAAACAGTTATAGACAAACTCAATGCAGACATCATCGGCTTTCAGGAAATCCAATCAAAATCCGCGCTCGAGCGCATTTTGCCCGACGACTATACCATTGGTATGCTCGATGATCCCGAAGAACTCCAGGAACTCGCCATTGCCGTGCGCGAGCCATTTGAAATTACCGACCTCAAAATGGTCTTTCCCGAAAAAGTAAACGACCAGGCATTTCCCCGAAAACGCGATCTGCTCCAGGCTTATGTCGAGGGATATGGTCGCCGCTTGATTATTCTGGTTCACCACGCCAAATCGCGATCGGGCGGGCGCGACAAAACCAACCCGCGTCGAGAAGCCAGCGCGACCATGACCATGCGCTATCTCACCAGCCGCGTGAAATACGACCATATTGTATTGCTCGGCGACTTCAACGACAACCCCGACGACCGCTCGCTCAACATTCTCGAATCCGGCGATCCCGACGCGTTTCCCGGAATCGACCAGATCCCCGATGCATTCCTCTACAACACATCCGAAGCCTTATTAGATCGGGACTATTGTTCTTATGGATACAATTATCTCTACGATGAAATCGAAAGCGATACCTTTGATCCCATGGTCCCGGGTGCGCGCGCAGAAAACAACAAATGGCGGGACAAACCACACAATTTTGCCCGGGACGTCAAAGTCAAAGCAATCCTTTTCGACCAAATCCTCGTATCCCAAAACCTGAAAAATCACGTCCAATCATCGGGCATTTTCACCCACGCTGAAGCCGTGAGGGGAACCCGCTCACGCATCCGCTTCTCCGGTGACGAAATCGTCTATGCCACACGCGGCGACTTTGCTTCGGATCACGTGCCCGTGTGGACAATCTTAAAATTCTAAATTTTTTATTCCCATGTCCGATCTCCTCGACACATTACAACGCCCCATCCGCGACCTGCGTATTTCGGTCACAGACAAATGCAATTTTCGCTGCCCCTATTGCATGCCCGCCGAGATTTTTGGCGAAAAGTACGAATTTCTTCCCAAAGCAGAAATCCTCACCTTTGAAGAAATCACTCGCCTCGCCAGAATTTTTGTCGATCTCGGCGTCACCAAAATTCGGATCACCGGCGGAGAACCTCTCCTGCGCCGAGACCTCGAAACCCTCATCGCCAAACTGTCGCAGATCAATGGCGTACAAGACCTCACCCTCACCACCAATGGCTATCTCCTCGCCGACAAAGCGCAGCGCCTCAAAGACGCCGGCCTGCGCCGCCTCACCGTGAGCCTCGATGCAATTGACGACCAGACCTTTAATCTCATGAGCGGTCGCGCCCATGGCACCGAGCGCGTACTCGAAGGCATCCGCTCTGCTGAAAAAGCGGGCTTTCAGGCCATAAAAATCAACGCAGTCGTCCAAAAAGGCATTAACGATCACCTCGTTATCGACCTTGCCCAACACTTCCACAACACGGGACACATCTTGCGATTTATCGAATTTATGGACGTGGGCAATCGCAACAACTGGAACATGGATCAGGTCGTGCCCGCTGCAGAAATTATCGATCGCATTCACACCGTCTTACCCCTCGAGCCCCTTGACCCCAACTACACAGGCGAAGTCGCAAAACGCTATCGCTATCTCGATGGCGGTGGTGAAATCGGCATCATCGCCTCTGTCACGCAGCCCTTTTGTGGCGACTGCACGCGCGCGCGCTTATCTACTGACGGCAAGCTCTACACCTGCCTCTTCGCCTCAGAGGGAACAGACTTGCGCGATGCCCTGCGACAAGGCGCGTCCAGCGCTCATCTGCGCAACAAGATCACCTGGACCTGGCGTCGCCGCACAGACCGCTACTCCGAAATCCGCACGGATCACACCCCGGCAACGCACAAAATCGAAATGTATCAAATCGGGGGATGAAGGAAGTGTGAAGGAGGAAGTCGCGTCCGCCCTGGGGTGGTGTTGAGTGGTTTTCTCACTTCTCACCTCTTACTTCTCACTTCTCTTCTTTTACCCTTGACAAATCCCCATAATACACTAAGTTTCAAATTCATTTTTGATCATGCTCAACCAAAAATCTCCTAACGACAGGTGATACATCATGGCCACAAATTGGAAAGAAGAATTGCGCGATCTGATCCCGGAAGATATAGGTGCTGAAATCGATACATTTGAAGCGCAGATCGAACAAAAAAAACAGGGCCAAATTGACGACCGCGTCTTTGCAGAAACCCGTCTTCGCCGCGGTGTTTACGGCCAGCGCTACGACAATGGACAACGCTTTGACGGCCAGGTAACCAAACCACTCCACTATCCCAGCGGCGACCTCCTCAAAGGACCAGACACGGTCTGGGATGCACCGGGTATGCAGCGCATCAAAATTCCTTATGGCGGCCTGACCACCGATCAAATGGATGTGTTGGCCGACGTAGCCGAAGAATATTCCGACGGCATTTTGCACATCACCACGCGCCAGGATATTCAAATTCACTACGTACACATCGAAGACACACCCGACCTCATGCGCCGTCTCGCCGCCGTGGGCATCACCACCCGAGAAGCCTGCGGAAACTCCATCCGCAATGTCACGGCCTGTCCGCTTTCGGGCGTGTGTCACACCGAAACATTCGATGTCACGCCGTATTCTCATGCCCTCGCCAACTTCCTCCTCGGGCATCCCGACTGTCAGGACTTTGGTCGCAAATTCAAAATCGCCTTTTCCGGATGCGCCCAGGAAGCATGTGGTTTGACCAGCATGCACGACATGGGCATGATCGCGCGCATCAAAGACGGCAAACGCGGATTTGAAACCTACGTCGGTGGCGGTCTGGGTGCCGTGCCCCACCAGGCCAAACTCTATTCGGAATTTCTGCCTCCCGAAGAACTCTTGCCCACAGCGCAGGCAATATGCCGCGTTTTTGCTCGCCTGGGCGAAAAAACAAACCGCGCCCGCGCGCGCATCAAATTCCTCGTCGCCAAGCTCGGCATCGAAGAATTTATTCGCCTGGTCGAAGAAGAACGCAAAATCATGCCCGAAGACCCGGCGTGGACAGCCTATCTCGACGACCTGGATAACTACGTTGAAGAACCCCTCAAAATCGCGGCTCCCCTCAATGGGGTTGCGCGTCCCAAAGAATTTGACGCCTGGGCGGAAAACAACATCTACAAACAGCGGCAAGAAGGCTATGTGGTCGCAACAATATGTCTGCCTCTGGGAGATATCACATCCGACCAGATGCGAAATCTGGCCAATATCTCGCGCAAATACGTCAAAGACACCATTCGCGCCACCGTCGAGCAAAACATCATCCTTCGATGGGTCAGCGAATCCGATGTGGTTGCACTCTACAATGACCTCTGTGAACTGGAATTAGCTGAACCGGGAGCTGGCACCATCGTCGATGTCACCGCCTGCCCCGGCACCGACACCTGCAAATTGGGCATTTCCTCATCGCGCGGTCTCGCTGCGGAATTGCGAACGCAATTGGCGCAACAGAATCTCCAACTCGACGACGCCATCAAAAACTTCCGCATCAAAATCAGTGGATGTTTTAACTCCTGTGGGCAGCACCACGTAGCCGATCTCGGTTTTTACGGCAACAGCCGAAAAATCAATGGCTATACCGTGCCGCACTTCCAGGTCGTCCTCGGCGGACAATGGACCGAAAATGCTGCCTCTTACGGCCTGGCCATGGGTGCTATCCCTTCAAAAAATATTCCAGCCGTCATCGAACGCATCACCGGTAATTATGTTGAAAACCGCGAAAAAGACGAAAGTTTCCAGGCCTATATTCAGCGCATCGGAAAAAAAGACGTCAAAGATCTGCTTCAGGGCCTCACGCAGGTTCCCATGCACGAAATAGACCCCTCCTACTATACGGACTGGGGCGATACGCGCGAATTTACCATCGGCGATATGGGCAAAGGCGAATGCGCTGGCGAAGTGGTTTCACTGGTGCAATTTGAACTGTCCGGCTGCGAAACCGAATCCTTTGAATCACAGATTTACCTGGAGGAAGGCGACTACGAAGCCGCGTACAAAACGGCTTTCAGCGCCATGTTGCACGCCGCCAAAGCACTGGTCAAAACGCAGTTTCTCGATGTACCTGAAGATGCCGATGTCATCGTCGAAGAATTTCGCACGCGCTTTTGCGATACCGAGTTGTTCTACAACCAGTTTGCCGGCGCAAAATTTGCCAATTATCTCTTCCGCGTTCACAAAGAAGAAGTCGGCGAATACACCCGGGACATTGCCCATCAGGCCGTCGAAGAAGCCCAGCTCTTCATCGAAGAAGCCTATGCCTGTTATGGTCAAATGAATGTGGTGTGAAAGGTAATTATGCCAACCCATAAAATCAGTGTCAAATTTTATCTCGATCAGGGGCACAATATCGCGCCTGAGACCTGGTTCAAAACCTTCAACAACTGGATTTCAGCACACAATGGGTCCGATGTGCTACTCGATGCAGCCGATTACAGTCACGTACCCAATGGTCCCGTGACCCTGCTCATCGGTCACGAATACGACATCAGCATCGACGACACAGACGCAAAACGCGGCCTGCTCTACAACCGCAAACAACCCAACGGAGGTAATTTTGCTCAGCAATTGTCCTCAGCGGTTCGCGCAGCCTGCGCAATCTGCCAGCGTCTTGAAGCAGAAGAAGCGGTCGTTTTTCGAGGAAATGAACTCAGACTCATCCTCAACGACCGCCTCAATGCCCCCAATACCGAAAACACGCACAACGCCATAAATGACGACCTTCAGGCACTTTTACACCAACTTTACAACGGTTCAGAGGTGATTGCCGAACGCAGAAAAGATACCGGGCAACGATTCACCCTGGACATTCGCGCAGAGGGCGATTGGTCCGTTGCAAAACTCCTCGAAAATCTGTCCTAAAAGTAAAAAAATCTTCTTTTTAGTACCTGCAATCATAATTTTAACTTACAATACTTGACAAAGCCAACCAAATAAGTATATTTGGCAAAGCCAACGCCGGATGAGTTGGAACAATAGCAAAGGAAAGGAAAAATAAAAATGGCCTATATTATCGCCGAGCCATGCATTGATGTTATGGACAAGGCCTGTGTAGAAGTTTGTCCGGTGGACTGCATCTACGAACCCGACGCAACCGATTTGCCTGAAGATGAACGTCTCAATATGCTCTATATTCACCCCGAAGAATGCATTGACTGCGGAGCCTGTGAACCCGAATGCCCGGTTGAAGCGATCTTCGCCGAAGAAGACACGCCAGACGAATGGTTGGATTACATCGAAATCAATGCAGTCGCCTTTGAATAGCATCTAACAAAACAACCGGTTTTCAAATGCCAGGACCGGATCGCGGTTCTGGCATTTTCGCGCCATGTGATTAAGGAACATTTTTTATGGCATATCCTCGCAAGCACGGACTCTATAACCCCAAATACGAACGCGACGCCTGTGGCATTGGTTTTGTCGTGAATATCAAAGGCGAAAAATCCAACCAGATCGTCAAAATGGCCCTCGAATCCCTCGTCTGTCTCGACCACCGGGGCGCACGCGGTGCCGAAGACAACACGGGCGATGGCGCTGGTGTTTTGATGCAAATTCCACATCGTTTCTTCAAACACGCCTGCAAGGGGATCGACATTGATCTGCCAGACCCCGGTCACTATGGTATCGGCATGGTTTTTATGACCGATGACGAGGACCGATCCATCCGCCAAAAAACGCGTCAAATCATTGAGAATATCGTCCATGAAGAAGGGCAGGAAGTCCTCGGCTGGCGCAAAGTGCCCACAGACAACTTCTATCTGGGCCTCACCTCCAGATCCTGTGAACCCGTTGTGTGGCAAATTTTCATTGGTCGCAGTGCCGACTTGTCCGATCCGACGGCATTTGAACGCAAACTCTACGTCATTCGCAAGCGCGCCACCAATACGATCCGCTATACCGAACACGACAAAAATTTTTACATCCCCAGCTTGTCGTCGCGCACCATAGTGTACAAAGGCATGCTCACGCCCATGCAGGTGCCCGAATTTTATCCCGAACTGCAAGATCACCGCATGGAAGCCGCGATTGTCCTCGTGCATTCCCGTTTTTCCACCAACACCTTTCCCTCCTGGGAACGGTCGCACCCCTATCGCTACCTCATTCACAACGGCGAAATCAACACCCTGCGCGGAAATCAAAACTGGATGAAAACCCGACAGGCCATGCTGGCTTCAGAACTTTGGGGTGACGACATGCAAAAAATGTTCCCCATCCTCTACGAAGACGGGTCAGATTCCGCGATCTTTGACAACTGCTTTGAATTTCTGTCTCTATCTGGCCGCTCAATGGCCCACGCAGCCGTCATGATGATTCCCGAACCCTGGGAAAATCACGAAAGCATGACCCCCGAAAGGCGCGCCTTCTACGAATACCATTCCTGTCTCATGGAACCCTGGGATGGTCCCGCTTCTATTGGCTTTACCGATGGCGAAATCGTGGGTGCCTGCCTCGACCGCAATGGCTTGCGTCCTTCGCGTTATTACGTCACCAAAGACGACCTGCTCATCCTCAGCTCTGAAGCGGGTGTCTGCGACTTGGAACCCGAGCGCATCGCTTACAAAGGCCGATTGCAACCCGGTCGAATTCTTCTCGTCGATACCAAAAAGGGCCGCATCATTTCCGACGACGAAGTCAAACAGTCAATGGTCTCTGAACATCCCTACCAGCAGTGGCTCGACGACCATCTCATTTCACTTAAAAACCTGCCCGAGGTCGCGCCCATTGCACCCCCCACAAATCACGCTGAAATACTCATGCGGCAACAGGCTTTTGGGTACACGTTCGAAGACCTTAAAATTTTTGTTGGCCCCATGTCCAAAATCGGACGCGATCCCGTCGGATCAATGGGCAACGACGCGCCATTGGCGGTATTGTCCAACAAACCACACCTGCTCTACAACTACTTCAAACAGCTCTTTGCCCAGGTGACCAATCCGCCTCTCGATCCCCTCAAAGAAGAGGTCATCACCTCGGCTGACGCCACCATTGGTCCAGAGCGCAATCTGCTTATTCCCGAACCCGAAAGTTGCAGACAAATCCATCTCGACACGCCCGTTTTGACCAATGAACAGCTCGAGCAATTGCGCGGCGTTGACCGCCCGGGGCTCAAAGCCACCACCATTTCCATGCTCTTTGACGTGGCCGATAGAGAAGCCGGCCTCGAAAAAGCCATGCACAAACTGTGTGCAGAAGCCGACAAAGCGATTGAAGACGGTTATACCATTCTCATTCTTTCAGATCGCGGTATCGACAAAGACCACGCCCCCATTCCCGCGCTCCTGGCCATGAGCGGTCTCCACCACCACCTCATCCGAGAAGGTACGCGCACCAAAGTCGGGATTGCCCTCGAAACAGGTGAACCCCGTGAAGTGCATCACTTCTGCTTGCTCATCGGCTACGGCGCTCAGGCGATCAATCCCTATATGGCTTATGAAAGCCTCGCCGATATGATCGCCGAAAAGCAATTGACCGGCATCGCCTACCGCGATGCGGTCAAAGGATATGTCAAATCCGCGACCAAAGGCGTAGTCAAAGTCATGGCAAAAATGGGCATCTCCACCATCAAGTCCTATCGAGGCGCTCAAATTTTTGAAGCAGTTGGCATTTCAAAAGACGTCATTGACCAATACTTTACCTGGACGGATTCCCGCATAGACGGCATTGGCCTCGATGTCATTGCTCGAGAAGCCCTGATGCGGCATCGCGATGCGTATCCCGAAATTTCGGTCAATGGCAGCACCCTCGACGTCGGCGGGCACTTTCAGTGGCGGCAAGGTGGGGAATACCACCTCTTTAATCCCCTTACGATTCACAAGCTCCAGCATGCCACGCGCACCAACGATTACGACGTGTACAAAGAATATGCCGTCCTCATCGACCAACAGGCCAAAAATCTGGCAACCCTGCGCGGTCTCCTGGACTTCAACTATGCCAGCGAACCCATTCCCATCGACGAAGTTGAACCCGTCGAAGCAATCACCAGGCGCTTTAAGTCCGGCGCAATGTCCTACGGATCGATATCTAAAGAAGCGCACGAAGCACTCGCCATCGCGATGAATCGTCTGGGAGGCAAAAGCAACACCGGCGAGGGCGGCGAAGACCCGGCGCGTTATACCCTCGAACCCAATGGCGATTCCAAAAACAGCGCCATCAAACAAGTGGCTTCTGGACGCTTTGGCGTTACCAGCAATTATCTGGTCAATGCCAAAGAATTGCAGATCAAAATGGCGCAGGGCGCCAAGCCTGGCGAAGGCGGCGAATTGCCCGGCCAAAAAGTGTATCCGTGGATTGCCACGGTTCGGCACTCCACGCCGGGCGTAGAACTCATCTCACCGCCGCCGCATCACGATATTTACTCCATCGAAGATCTGGCACAACTCATTCACGATCTCAAAAACGCCAACCACCATGCCAGGATTAACGTCAAACTCGTCGCAGAAATCAATGTCGGCATCGTCGCGGCGGGCGTATCCAAGGGCCACGGCGATGTGGTACTCATCTCCGGTCTCGATGGCGGCACCGGCGCATCGCCGCAAACCAGCATCAAACACGCCGGCCTGCCCTGGGAATTCGGCGTTGCCGAAACCCACCAGACCCTGGTGCTCAACAATCTGAGATCGCGCATCGTAGTCGAAACCGACGGACAACTCAAAACCGGGCGCGATGTGATCATTGCAGCCCTGCTCGGCGCCGAAGAGTTTGGATTTGCCACCACAGCGCTCGTCGCCATGGGCTGCATCATGATGCGCGTTTGTCACCTCGATACCTGCCCTGTGGGTGTGGCTACGCAGCATCCCGAGCTACGCAAAAAGTTCATGGGTGATCCCGACCAGGTCGTCAATTTCTTGCGTTTTATCGCACAGGACATGCGCGAAATAATGGCGCAACTCGGCGTGCGCACCATCGATGAACTCATTGGTCGCACCGACCTGCTCCACCAGGCAAAAACCGATCACTGGAAAGCGAAATATCTGGATCTGTCTCCCATTCTCGAAAAACCAGACGCCGATCCCGAAATTGGCCGTTATTGTCAGATCGAACAGGATCACGGCCTCGAAAACGCGGTGGACAACCAGATCCTGCTCGACCTTTGCGAACCCGCCCTCAAAGATGGCAGCAAAGTTCACGCGAAATTCGACATCAAAAATACCAACCGCGTGGTCGGTACCATCCTCGGCAGCGAAATCACCCGCAGGTTCGGACCCGATGGCCTGCCCGAAGATACCGTTGACATCACCTTTGAGGGATCGGCCGGACAATCTTTTGCAGCCTTTACGCCGCCGGGCATCACCTTCCGCCTCGAAGGCGACGCCAATGACTACTTTGGCAAGGGACTGTGCGGCAGCAAACTGATAGTCTATCCGCGCAAGGGATCCACCTTCAAAGCCGAAGACAACATCATCATCGGCAACGTATCCTTCTACGGTGCAACCAATGGCCAAGCCTTCATCCGCGGTCAGGCAGGCGAACGCTTCTGCGTGCGAAACTCGGGCGTTAGCGCAGTCGTCGAAGGCGTAGGCGATCACGGTTGCGAGTATATGACGGGTGGGATGGCCGTCATTTTGGGCAAAACCGGGCGCAACTTTGCCGCTGGCATGTCCGGTGGTATTGCATATGTGCTCGACGAAGACGGTGACTTCCACATACGCTGCAATCCCGAACTCGTCGATCTCGAACCCGTCCAAAACGACGAAGACATTGAAGAACTCAAAAGCATGATCACCAAACACGCCGACTACACCGAGAGCAGCGTGGCGCAACACATCCTCGTCCATTGGGACGACATGTTGCCCAAATTTGTCAAAGTCTTCCCCAAGCCCTACAAGCGCATTCTCTCTGCTTATGAAACCGCGCAACAAGAGGGTTTGAAAGGCGAAGATGCATGGCTCGAAGCATTTCGCCGTGGCGTAGAAGTTGAAGCTTGAGAAAAGGAGCACTTATGGGAAAACCGACCGGATTCATGGAATTTCAGCGAGAACTTCCGGCCGATAGAGACCCCGCACAGCGCATCGCAGACTGGAAAGAATTTCACCACCATCACCCCGATGAAAAACTTCGTGAACAGGGTGCGCGGTGTATGGACTGCGGCATACCCTTTTGCCATACCGGTGTGCGCCTGCCCGAATCTACGCCCTTTCCTTCTGGATGTCCCATCAACAACCTCATTCCCGAGTGGAATGATCTCGTGTATCGCGGTCTATGGAAAGAAGCACTCGAGCGATTACACAAGACCAACAACTTTCCCGAATTCACAGGTCGCGTATGTCCAGCCCCCTGCGAGGGGTCCTGCGTGCTGGGTATGACAGAACCAGCCGTCACCATCAAAAATATCGAAGTCTCCATCATCGACAAAGGCTGGGAAGAAGGCTGGGTCACGCCCGATATACCCGACAAGCGCACGGGCAAGCGCGTCGCTGTCGTGGGTTCAGGTCCCGCAGGACTCTCTTGCGCCGCACAACTCAACAAAGCCGGGCACAAAGTCACCGTGTACGAGCGCTCTGACCGCATTGGGGGACTGCTCATGTACGGTATCCCTAACATGAAGCTCGACAAAAAAGAAGTTGTCCAACGCCGCATTGACCTCATGATCGAATCGGGTATCGAGTTTATCACCAATACCGAAATTGGCACAGACCTTCCGGCAAAAGATCTCCTCAATGAATACGACGCGGTCGTGCTCTGCATTGGCGCACTCAAACCCCGCGACCTGCCCATCAAAGGCCGCGAACTCAACGGCATACATCAGGCCATTGAGTATTTGCACAAAAACACCAAAAGCCTGCTCGATTCCAATCTTGAAGACGGCAATTATATAAACGCCAAAGACAAACATGTGATCGTGCTCGGCGGCGGGGATACGGGAACCGACTGCGTGGGCACGGCGATGCGCCACGGTTGTAAAAGCCTGCACCAATTCGATATTATTCCCGAACCGCCCAAAACGCGCACCGACAGCAACCCCTGGCCTCAAATGCCGCTCATTTTTAAAACGGACTATGGACAGGAGGAAGCCGCCGCCATTTTTGGCAGAGACCCACGTGAATATCTCATCAGCACCACGGAATTTATCGGAGATGAAAACGGCGCACTCAAAGCATTAAAAACCATGCAAGTGGAATGGGTACCCGCAGAAAACGGCGCGCCATTCCGCGAAGTGCCCGGCACAGAAAGAGAATGGCCTGCCGATCTCGTTTTCCTATCCATGGGCTGGCTCGGTCCCGAAGATACCATTCTCGACGAACTCGAACTCGAACGCGACGAACGCTCCAATGCCAAAGCTGTCGAAGGCGAGTTCACCACCAGAATCCCCGGCCTCTTTGTCGCAGGTGATGTGCGTCGGGGCATGAGCCTCGTTGTCTTCGCCTTCGCAGAAGGTCGCGGCGCTGCCCGCGAAGCAGATCGCTACCTCATGGGATCGACCGACCTGCCGTAAAAAAGGATCAGGATTTTCAGAGCCTGCACTGGAGAGATTCTATCCAGTGATTTAAGAATGAGCAGAGCCTGCACTGGAATGATTCTATCCAGTGATAAAAACGAATCAGACCACGGGAGGGCGCAGTTTGCACTGCGCCTTTTTTGCGTAAAGGACACCACCATGTCCCGTTATTGCATCATTCTATTTTTCAGCTTATTTACCGCATTTGAATCCCATGCATTTGACGATAAAATGCCAATGCAGGGAATTACCATTTCAACACACGGGGGTGGGCGAGACTGGGCGAGTGACGAAATGGTTTCAACATTGCGAGATATTAAAATTCTGGGGGCAAACTGGGTGGCGACCCATCCCTACGCGGGCATTTCGCAGGATGGATCGGTCAGGGTGAGGCGGTTTGAAGGTGCCAGTGACCCGGCTCCCGCACACTGGACGCGACCGATTGTTGAAGCCCACAAACGGGGATTGAAAATTTGCATCAAGCCCCATCTGGCATACTGGCGGTCGGGATTTGAGTGGCGGGGCGAAATTGCGTTTCGCTCTGAGGAAGAATGGACGCGCTTCTGGGCAGATTATCGCGCCTGGATTTTGGCCGTGGCCGAAGCCTGCAAAGATGCCGATGCATTTGTCGTAGGGACAGAATTGGACAAGACCTTGAATCACGAAGCCGAATGGCGCGCTCTGATAGCAGACGTGCGAAAAGTGTATAAAGGGCGGATCACCTATGCGGCGAATTGGACGGATTACACGCGCGTGCCATTCTGGGATGCCCTGGACGCGATCGGTATTCAGGGCTATTTCCCGATAGCGAAAAACCAGAAGCCCACGGAGGCCGACCTCCGCAGTGGATGGAATCGTCTGGTAAAAGAATTGCGAGCTTATGCTAAAAAAATGAATCGCAACATCGTATTTACCGAATTGGGATACAACCAATCTTATAAAGCAGCATCAGAACCGTGGACATATCGCGTGGATGACGATGGCGCGCGCCCCTTACAGGAAATGTGCTGGCGCGTCGCGCTCGAAGCCATTGAAAACGAACCGCGTATCGCAGGCGCTCTCCTGTGGAAATGGTTCCCAAACCCGAGACCTTTTGGACGGGATTTCCAATTGGCGACATCGCGCATTATGCCCATCATTGCCGAGGCCTGGCAAGGACAGGTCCCCGTTATCACATTTGACGAAGAAGCATACCAACGGTGGCGTGAACAGCGTCGCCGCGGACGAGGCAGACGATCTAATCAAAACTAACCATCACAGCCGTCCGGCCAGTTCGAGAAATGTCTTCTCGGTCACTTCATTAATACCGACCCGAAACGGACCAGGACCAGCTTTGGTGTACGCATTCGCGCTATCAACCTCATACCCACCTTCGGGAATAAGCCCGTCCGTCGGCATGTAATTGCGCCCATCCTGACAATATCCCCAGGCTATGAGATTCGGATCATTGAGATAAGTTCTCAGCAAGGGGAGCCATTCGGCAACAACCTCGTTGCCAAGCCACGCGATGGTGTGTTCCCCCGTCAGGCGAATAAGACCAACCGCCCAGGGCAAAAAACGCGCTGGCGGAATGCCAGAACCCAAACGCGCAACCCAGTACGCACCCAGATTTTGTTCCAGCTCTGCCTCGCCATTGGCAAGCGCTTCCCAATGAGCAAGAGGCGGAATCGCATCCATATCGCGTGGCGCCAGCGCAAATCCCGAAACGCAATTGAGATCCAATTCCAACAATTCACCGCCCACATCCATAGCCGAGAGAACATCATCCGCAAGCTGAGTACCCGTCGCAACAACATCCTCTGGCGTGGATTTGCGAAATGCGTCTGCCCCCGCGAGGCGGCGCGGTCGAATATTGCCGGCAAGCCCCTGAATAAACTGCGCGTGGGTATTCGGTCCGAGGGATTCGACCAACCGATTGCGACACACCCCGGGAAAATCAGCAGAAATGCCATCCCAGGCAAAACCGTAAACCATCACCGGATGGCATCCATAGTTAAACAGCACACAACGACCGTCTTCTGCGGACAGATCCAGCACCCAGAGATCCCGATTCATATATCCATCTGGATTTGGCCTCATCCCCATACTGCCATCGGCACCCCGCCCGCGTCTGTTAATCCCAATCTCAGACGTGCCGCGATGCACGCAAACAGAAACTTCTCGCATATTCTCAATGGCCTCGACCACCATCTTCACCGTGCGAGACAACAAATCAGCTTCATAAGCCTCGAGTTCTGCTGGTTTAGCCACAGTCGTCGCATACCCCTCAAACCCGGACATCGGCCCGCTGTGCGTATGTGAAAAATTGACAATAATCGCTTCAAAAGGAACACCCACTATCGCAGCCAACTCGCCGCGCAAGCGACTCGTCACATGCCATGTCATCCCGATCATATCAATCGAAATCCAGACCGTGCGATAACCTTTTTGATCCTCAATAACAACCGCCTGCGCGACCAGAGGATCGAGCACCTCAGACCCGGGTGAAAACCGCGGACCTCTCCCCCCCATTGGCAGCCCCAGCGGCGGCGTTGAATCAAACTGCGCCCAACCGGCTTTTGCTGTACGCATTGTGAACCTCTCTTTATTAACCGACAGCCCCATAGCGAATCTCGTGATAATCGCTATCACTCGTAACCGGAACGGGTTTCCCCTCCAGAAATGCCCACTTTTCCACATCGCACGCCGAAGCGCGAACAAATCCATTGATATACGAACGCCGCGGCTTATCTGTCGTATTTGGTACCGAGCCGTGAACCGTATAAGACGTGAACATCACCACATCACCCGGCATTGCCTCACAGGGCACAGCCGACGACACATCTATCTGTTCCTCAATTTCTCCCTTTGCATACCGCGCCACCTTCAAATTTCCCAATCTGTGACTGCCGGGAACAATGTGCAAACACCCATTGGCAACAGTCGCCTCATCCACCACAATAATAGTCTGCACATAATTATTCACCTGATCGCGAAAAGCAGGTGTAGGGCGGATATCCTGATGCCACGGGAACTGAATATCCCCCCCCGGCATCTTGAAATTAATCTGGTTGATATACTGCTTCAACGACGTACCGATCAACGGCTCTAACAGCGCGGGAAACTTCGCACTGTTCCGAATCTCCTCAAACGCAGGATGAATGAGAGAAGGCCACTGAACTTTTCGCAGATACTGAACAGCCTCTGGACCAACCATCGGTCCGGGTGTCTGCAAGTGAATATGCACTTCGCGGTCTTTACCCTGAAGAATTGCATCGGGAAGGTCTGTCCGCGCAGCCAGTTCGAGAATATAGTCGTATCCCTCACGCAAACGCGCAATCTCATCCCCATCAAACACGCCCCGCGCAACGTAGTATCCCCGCTCTCTAAATGCTCCGATTTCTTTTGCGTTCAGGGTCTTCATTTTATTTTCTCCATGTCGTTTTAACTACCGAATACACCTTATAAGCAGTATAATGGGTCAGTGGTCAGAAATCAAACCGGTTCTGAGATCAAATTTCCATTTCCCATAGAGAATAAGGAATCATTCGGATGGAACTCATTATCAACTCCAAATTTTTCGCCCAGTATTCCGTGCCCGAACTCGGTGAAAAAGCGATAGAATTGGGCTATGACGGCATTGACCTGTGCGTGCGTCCGGGCCATCCCATTCACGCAGACAATGTAATTGAGGCATTGCCCAAAGCAGCCGAAATCTGGCGCAGTCAGGGCCTGATCTGCCCCATGATAACCGCGCCCGTGACACTCGTAGATCCAGAATCACCAGAAATAGAAAATTACTATACCGCTTGCGCCGAAGCCGAAATTCCCCGTCTCAAAATCGGATTCTGGAAATATCAGTCCGGCGATGATTACTGGCAGGTTGTGGATACAGCGCGAAGAGATTTAAAAAAAATTGTACGCCTGAGTGAAAGGTACGGCGTGCAGACATGCTATCAGATTCACAGCGGGCCTTGCCTGGGAAGCAACTGCGCGGGATTGATGCACCTCATCAAAGACTTTGACCCACAATACGTGGGCGCGTACCCCGATTTCGGACATCTCCTACTGGATGGAGAAGACTGGGCAATGGGATTGGCGATGATTCGGGATTATATCTCAGTCGCGGGAATTAAGGATGCGTATTATCTACCGCAACCGGAAGGTCAAACGCCGCGCTATCGCCCCTGCTTCACAAAAGCAGGAGAAGGATGCGTAGATTGGCATCGCTGCCTGGGGCTATTGCACGAGATGGGATTTGACGGTCCTCTATCCGTCCACACCGAATACAAATTTGACGAAACCATCATCCGTCAAGTCGGTTACGCGCAAACATCGCCTCCAAATTTGGAGGCATGGGCAAAAGAAGACGCGGATTATCTGCGGCGGATTTTAGAAAAAGTTAAATAAATGTGTGAAACACGACATCGTGATCGATCAACCGCTTGTTTTCATACGTAAATTTACCCGAAAAAAACGCATCCTGGTGCAACCACTTCAGAAAAATTTTATCGCCTTCCCAAAGATTGAGATCGAGAAGTTCTGAGTCATCAATCCATTTCAGGACCCCTTCACTCGAATCGATCAACTCACCCGTGAACCTCTCCGCGATAAACACAAAAGCCAACCAATCATTGACCCCATCAAATTTTGGAAACGTGAGCACCCCTCTCAAAGCGGGATTTTGAATCTGCAGGCCACTCTCTTCGCGCACCTCTCGAATCACGCATTCCTCAGGCGTCTCGCCCGCTTCCATCTTGCCACCCAGGCCATTCCATTTGCCTTCGTGTATGTCATTTTCCTTTTTCACTCGGTGCAGCATCAGCGTTTTATTGCCATTTTTGACATAGCACAGGGTCGCATTGATCATCGCGGTTTCCTTGATTAAATTAGCGCAGTTCCTGAGAAGGTGCCCTGCGTCACTCCTGCTGGGAATCTGCAGCGGATTCGCTGGCTCCGCGGCCAGCGGCCATGTTGCGGATCATCTGGGCCACATCGCCAAAGCCTTTGTAGGCGACGGCGATGACAATGCCGTAAAAGAGGACGCTAGCGGCGATAAAGACGTATTGCCAGAAGACTTTCCATGTTTCGACGTCCATTGCACTACTCCATGTTGCTAAAGTCTAAAGGACGCGGCGGGTGCGAGCGCTGCGTGAGCGAGGCGACGACCAGCATGGCGAGGCCGCCCAAGACCAGGCTGGTAATGCCGACGAGGTTGGAGTTTTCGACCAACGGCAACAAAAACTCGGGCACCAGGTGCTGGTTTTCGGTCATAATCAGGAAGTTGAGCGGCACCAGCGCGCCCAGGATCAGGGCGCAATAAGCGCCCGGGGTATTGGCCTTTCTCCAATACAACCCCAAGACCACAGTGCCGACGCAGCCAGCGAAATAGATGGTGCCGGTGACGTACATAAAGCGGAAGGCCGTCTCGGGAAGCTGGTAGAGCGCGCCGAAAATCGCCAAGAAGGCAGCGAGGATGACGACGATGGCCCGGGTCCAGTAGATCTCGCGCTCACTCGACAGCCCGCCCCAGGTGCCGTCCGCCTCGCGCTCGCCGCTCGATTTGGCGAACATGGCCTTGATCGGCGAGACCACGTCACGGACGATGACGCCACTCCAGGCCAGCAGATAGCTGTCGTGGGTGGACATGAAGGCCGCGAACATCCCGGCCATGAGCAGACCAGCGATGCCAATGGGCAGGATTTTGCCGAGCATCTCGGGCATAGCGTAGTGGGGATCGAGTTCGGGGTTGCCAAAATAGGCCAGCGCCGCGATGCCCCAAAACATCGGCACCATCGCCCGCCCCATGACTGTGGCAGAGGAAATCCAGAACACGCGGCGTGCCACCTTGGGGCTTTCGGCACTCAGCGGCCGCATCATTTCGGGTTGCCAGACCACGCCGACCAAACCGACGCAGAATAAAAATAAGATCATTGAGATGCCGTAGCCGGGATTGGCTATGGGGTCAAAGCCGACATCGCCTTTGTGGACTTGCACGGCCTGGACGAGATTGTCCCAACCGAGTTGCGGATGATTGAGAATGACGAATGTACCGAAGAAAAACCCCAGTGCCAGCAGCACGAACTGCGCGAAGTCCGTCAGCACCACCGAGACCATGCCGCCCATCAGCGTATAGAAAACGACAATGAGCAACATGCCGATCATGACGTAGTTGACGTATTCCTTGTCGAGGCCAGTGAAGCCAACGACGAATTTGCTGCCGAGGATGGGAAAAAGCCCCATGTTGAGGGTGCCGGCGAGGGTGAGGATGATGCCGCCGAGCAGGCGCACGCCGCGCGTGTACTTGAGTTCGTAGAATTCGGGCACGGTCATGACCTGCAAATGGCGCAGGCGGCTGACGATAAAGCCCGTGCGGCCGATGATCACGGTGGTAATCAATGCCATTAGGCCAAAGACAAAGGGCACAAAGCCGTACTTAAAGCCTTCCTCGGCCATGTACATGACCGTAACCAGCCCGAGACCGGTTGAGACCATCGTGGCGACGGCCATGTGAATTTTGAGACCGCGGCCAGCGACGAGGAAGTCGGAGATGCCCTTGATAGCACCTCGCGCCAACGTGCCAGCGACGATGGTGCCGCCCACATAGACGAGAACGATGGCATAGTCAATCCAACTCAGGTGCATGCGTGCTCCTGTGATAATCGCAGAGGGAAATCCAAACAGCCTACAAATTGAACAACTTAGCTTATAGCCCGCAACGCAGTCACAAAAGCACCTGCTATTCGGTCAGCCTGTTCTTCTGTTAAAATCAGTGGTGACGCCAGTGTAAAAACAGGCTCCGACCCGACCATAACATGGCTCATCTTCCCGGTAATCACACCCGCGTCTCGAAGCGCGCCGCCAAACTTTTTCGTCCTCTCACCATCCAGTTCCGTCCCATCTTCATTTTGAAGCTCAACCGCGAGCATAAGCCCCAGGCCTCTAACTTCTTTGACGAGAGGCGATGACAGGTCTTTGAGTCGTGCCAACAAGTAAGCCCCCACAGCCTCCGAATTTTCCCACAGCCGTTCCCGGGTCAAAATCTCGATATTTGCCAGCGCAGCAGCACAACATGCGGGATGCCCGCCATACGTGGAAACCTGAGCAAATTCCTTTCCCTCATCCGCCCCTCCCAAAAATGCCGACCATACCTTTTCGGTCACAGCGCATGCCCCCAGCGGCAGGTACCCGCTCGACACGCCCTTGGCAATCGTCATCACATCGGGCACAACATCCCAGTGTTCGGCAGCAAACAATTTCCCGGTCCGCCCAAACCCAGTAATCACCTCATCAAACATCAGCAAACAACCATAGTGGTCGCACACCTCGCGCAGAGCGGGAAAATAATCGTCGGGCGGGACATGCACGCCACCGCCGCCAACAACGGGTTCCGCAAGAACAGCCGCGACCGTATCGGGCCCCTCGCGTTCGATAACCCGCGCGATATCATCCGCTCCGTGGGCATCGGCAGTGGGCAACTCAACGTGAATAAATCCCGGTGCCAGAGGTTCAAACGGCGCTCGCCGCCTCACCTGCCCGGTCGCAGACATCGCCCCCATCGTAAAGCCGTGATAGCCCTTATACCGACAGATAATTTTAAAGCGACTTTCACCCGAATGCGTCGCCCTGCCGTATTGTCGCGCAACTTTAATCGCGGTTTCATTTGCCTCTGAACCGCTATTGACAAAATAGAAATGGTTGAGATCGCCCGGTGACAATTCCGCCAACCGTGCAGCGAGTCGCGCCGCGGGCACATTGATCTGCGTCATGGGATAAAACGGAAGTGTCTTCATCTGTTCGTAAACAGCTTCGACAATCTCATCCCGGCCATACCCCACATTGACATTCCATATCCCGCCATACGCATCGAGATACGTTTTCCCGTCCGAATCCGTGATTTCACACCCATCTGCCGATACAATAACGAGTAAATCGTCTTCGCTCCTGCCCTCATATTGCATCAAAGGATGCCATACGTGATTCAAATCCTGCTTGCGAACATCGCGCAAATCAATAGAAGCAGCACTACTCATTAGAGGTCTCCAATTTGAAAGGACATCTGGTCTTGTTTTTTTCAAAATTCTTTCTATACTTCATGTCGCCGTGTAGATCAGGAAGTTAATAGACAATTTGAAGTTGTAAAAGAAAAATCACCCGCGCCCATTTTGAGCGGGATGATTTAAGGAGAACAACCATGTCTGCCCCATCCCTTCTTTCTGAATTAGAAGAAAATATCAGTCGGTTGTCCCTGGACTATCAATTGCTCCTTATTGAGCGCGTGAGCCACCGAATACGAGAAAATATCTCTGACAAAACAGATGATGATGCACAGTTAAGCAAAATGGCCGCTGATCCCGAAATCCAAAGGGAACTTCAAAAAAATTAAGGAATTATATAAAAAGCCTGTCAAATATCTCATATATAAATCTCATTTCCCTACATCTGCGTAAAATCTCCCAATTATTTTTCGTTTGTGGAATTTTTCTAATAGTTATGCTTTGTTGACCGAGTTTTTCAATAAATAAGGTCGGTACAAAATAGAAATTGATTTCCCGATCTCCGTTAGATGCAAGACTTTCTACCCCGACAATAATATCACAGGTTTCGGTGTTGTGGACATAGGTTTTCACGCCAGATTTGTACGTTCTATCTACACCACCGCGTCCTCCACTTGTAAAGGATATTGACTTTGACGGAGATACTGTTTTTACCTGAATCCGAATTACATCACGAGTTGCAATTTCTACCACAATATCATAAGTAGAATGTGGCAGGTCGACGCGAGAAGCGTTATACCCACGTTCAAGTAGTGCTGCTAACAACCGACTCTCGTTAGCAAATCCCTTTACTGAATCCAGCTTGCCTTTTTCAGCTCTGTCGTTTGTATCGCTCATTTCCGAAGCTCCAGAATATAATCGTCATTTATCTTGAGTTCTCCATTGAGGAATTTCATACAGTCAATGACGAGGGGATGAAACTGTAACCACGTAACCTCAGCCATATTTTTTTGTTTTAATCGCCAGTTTATGCACTATTGACTCTAAGCGTGTGTCCTGTTTCTTTCAAAGAAAAAAGACCAAATACTGCGATTTGGTTACGGCTTAACCCAATCGTCGATATGCTTCTTCTGCCCATGTATCAAAACAGGGTACACTTCTACTATTATAAAGACCACTCTGTTGGTTGGGGTGATAGGGAGCGAACCACAGCACTTCTTTCCCATTCATTTGGATGAGATGATAATTACAGTGGTCACAGGCTGGATCAATCTCAATAGGCGTAGTAGATTGAGAAAATCCATACTCGATAGCCCACTTTGCGTAAGCACCCTGAGTAATCATAATATCGGGATCAAGGATTTGTATTTCTCCAGGGATATATCCACGACAATTTTCAAACAACCGGGCAGCTGATTGACGGCGTTGATTATAGTCCTCACAACATTTGGCACTGTTGGTATGTGCAAAATAGGGACATATATCCTTAAACCGTAAATTTGGGTCAAATTTTTTTAAAAAAATCCAAGCCAAATGGTGTGTGTGATACCAATGTCCGTTTCTTGGCAAACTTTCGGGGTTACAGTCGTTTTCTTCATAATGTCTTGTTGCTTCTATAGTGCGGGTTTGAGGATTTGGATCTCCACCACCTGGGTCAGAAGAAAAAAATAATATACGGGGTAGTGTGCTTTTCTTTTTGTCATACTTTTTCTCATACTCTGACCCCACATAGGCTTCTTTGGCCTCGACAAAATTATGGCAAAAAAGACGGCAAGAATTGGCGAAATGGCAACGAAAACCAAAAGCAGAAATGCCATTGGCGTAATAGTAAGTCTTCAGTTCCTGAATCATTTGTTCTCCTTCCCATAGGATCGACCTTTTTCTTGAGGATTATGTAGAATAGTGACCACACTGGATATGGAGGCAGAAATAGTTAGTCAGAACCTGAAAGAGCAACAGCAGAAGCGACCGCATCTAATACCTTCTGTGCGTATTCCATTGCTCTTTCCCGAGGAACAAGAACCGGACCAGGACCAGCCGACCCTGGAGGAGCAAACTGTTTGGACACGACGAATTCGCCGTATCCAACAGCGCCATCCCGAAGCATTTGACCAATCTCGCGTGCCTGCTCAATAGTCAATACGTGAACCTGAGTATGATTCTTGAATGCAGGCAATTCAAGCGTAGTCAGCTCAAAACGAATTTTTACTTCTGGTTCTGTCTCGATTTGTGCAGAGATGTCATCAAGCTGATACACTATTTGAGATTCACTGTTAGACATTGTGTAATCTCCTTTTTTTGGGTTTGTGTGGCTAAAGGGTGCCTCAATCATATAAAAGGGGGTTATGTAGAATAGTGCCAAAAAGCATTATGATCTCCCCAGTCTGTTCAGTTATGGTACGCTAACCCTTACATTTCCTAAAAAACGGCTGTTTGCTTGGCCTGAATTTAGGTTCTGTAAACAAACCCTATGTTTAGTAGCATGAGACAGATACGGAATTCGGCATCAGCATCGCTTTAGTGGATAGTGTAGAAGACCTCAATAAATGGCTTAATAATCCCATAGTGAACGCTCAAGAATTGATAGCGTCCTTATATTTCTGTAAAATGTAAAAAGTCACCGTAGCTCCGAGAAAAATGTTAAAATAGGGGTGACACGTATTCTAACCCCAACTTGGAGGCTACGATGACTTACCCCAAAGATATTAAAATTGCCGCGCCAGAGCAATTTGCACTTTTAAATGACCCTGATTTTCTCAATCAGGCTGTGACCCGCTTCCTCCAGCAGTTCCTCGAAGCGGAGATCACATCGTTTTTACAAGCAGACCCTTATGAGCGAACGGGCGATCGGACAGGCTACCGTAACGGATATAAACCTCGTATCGTCAAAACGCGCGTAGGCCGTATCGAATTGAGCGTGCCTCAAGATCGGGAAGGGCGATTTCGCAGTGAGTTATTCTCACGCTTTCAGCGCCGTGAAAAAGCGCTCATACTTGCGCTTCAAGAAGCATACTTACAAGGGGTCTCCACACGCAAAGTCACAAAGATCACAGAAGCCTTGTGTGTGACCTCCTTTTCAATGTCTCAGGTCTCACAGCTTTGTCAAGACCTGGATGAGGACATAAACGCATGGCGCGAGCGATCTCTTGACCAGGCATACCCTTATCTTCTTATTGATGCGACCTATCTCCACATCCGTTCTGGGGGCCAGGTCGCGTGTGAGGGTGTCTTAATCGTTTCTGGGATCGCAGAGAGTGGACATCGAGACATCCTATCCATAGATGTGGCGCACACTGAAACAGAAGCCACGTATGCTGATCTGTTTAAAGACCTTAAAAAGCGTGGGTTAAAGGGCGTACAACTCGTCATATCAGACCACCACGAAGGCTTACAAAACGCGATCAAACGACACTTTCAAGGCGCCGCTTGGCAGCATTGTCAAACCCATTTTCACCGAAACATCAAAGGCATCACACCGCCTAAGCACCAACGGGAGGTTGCCGAGGCACTCAAAGACGTTTTC
>JAJEDY010000096.1 GCA_022821275.1 Candidatus Latescibacterota bacterium
TTACATTTGTCGGATATTGTCTTGGCGTATTCATCGCATGTCCTTTCTTTTTAAGGTTTTTGGATACCCTAAATTTGGACTGATGAATACGCTTTTTCAACTCTTTTTTCAGATCCCTATAATTTTAAAACAGCTTCTTAGACGTTTATAATGAGAATCAATATCATAGACCGAAAGGGGGTGGGGCATTCAAGCCCGCTTTTAAATCTACAGGGAGGGGATTATAAGGAGGTGATGTGTAAGGGCTTGTCGATAGTGTTTTGTAGTGGGTAGTTTCTTCGTTACAGGAGAAGTTTCGCGGGATGAGTCAGGGTGGCTTTTCCCATGTCTTTCCCAAAGCCGGGGTAAAGAAACCAAAGGAGGAGTTTATGTATTTTTTAAGAGCTGGGTTTATAACCTTGCTTGCCATTGCGCTGGGGTTTGGGCTGACGTATCAGGCCGACGCGCAGACCACCACGGGTAAAATTTCGGGTCGCATTACCGATTCCGGTACCGGCGAACCTCTGCCGGGTGCCAACGTGGTGATTGTGGGCACAAGAATGGGTGCCACAGCAGATGTCAATGGTGAATACTTTATCATTCGCGTCAACCCGGGCGTGTATGAGGTCACGGCATCGCTGGTGGGTTATCGCGCTGTGACGCAGCGCGATGTGGCGGTTTCGATTGACCGCACGACGCCCTTGGATTTCTCGCTTGGCGAGACGACGGCAGAGTTGGCAGAGATCACGGTGACGGCAGAGCGTCCACCGGTTGAGATGGATGTGTCGTACACGCAGGTGATTATGTCTGCCAAAGAGATCGAGTCCCCGCCAGTGGGACCCCGGTTGCGCGATGCGTTTGCCACGCAGGTGGGTGTGGATACGGATAGCTGGGGTTTGAATATCCGCGGTGGCAACGAGACCGAGATCGTTTATATGGTTGACGGCGTGAGCATGAAAGACAGCCGGGACAGCCGTCCATATTCGTCGTTTTCCAAGACTGCGCTTCAAGAGGTTCAGATTCTGAAGGGCGGGTTCAATGCCGAGTACGGCGATGTGCGCAGTGGCGTGATCAATGTGGTCAACCGCGAGCCTCGCGCATGGACGACGGCTGGCGACCTGCGGTGGAGCCCCGCAGCGAATAAGTATTTTGGTCCCACGCTGTACAGCACCGATAACTGGTGGGATGTGGGTCGGTTCCAGAGCATGTCGCCGACTGCCGATAGAGATGGCGACGGCAATCCGGATTTCGCCGGCTGGAATAATATATTTGCGGACAGGGGTGGACCTGCTGGCGAATGGACCTTCGGTGTGTTCGAAGACGTGATTTCGACGCCTCAGCAAGCCAAGGGTATATGGGATTTCCAGCATCGGAAGCTCGGAATTATGACCGAAGCCAGTGGCATAGGTCCTTTTGAGCACGATGCGGATCATCCGTATCAGCAGAATTTCGACGCTTCGGAACGCGATGCGGATTATACCTACGATGTGACTGTTGGTGGTCCGCTCGTGCAAGACAAGGTGTCGTTCTTGCTTTCCACGCGCCGGGAAAAGTCGGCTTATACGTGGACGATGGCCGTTCCCAATTATCGCGATGATACCTGGCAGGCCAAGGCGATCTTCACGCCCACAGCGACGACCAAGCTGTCTTTGGGCTTCCTGAAGGGCTGGTCTCAGGGTGCGAAGTACGGGAACTTTTTGGGCACATTTGCCCGCACGCCTGCTTTTGAAGTGAGCAATTTGCGTACGCGGAATATTTTTGCTATGGGGTCGGGCAGCAATATCGAAACGATCGACCGCCGGTATGGCACTTTGACGTGGACGCACACGCTGTCTCCCAGGACGTTTTACAATCTGTCGGTGCGCGTGGGTAAGGCCGACTTTGAGGCTTCGTGGCAACCCCTGCAGCAGGGCGGTGTGCCCGTAGCGGCGGTGTATCCGGATGGCCGCGTTGAGGAAGTTACCGAGAGCAGTTATCAGGCGGCTCAGGCCTCGGGTGCCGTGATCCTGGATGAAGGCCCCAAGGGCTTTTTATATAGACCTGGAACCTTCGACCTCTTAGGTGCTTATCGCATGCGCGGTGGCGACGGCAACCCGGCGCGTTCGGGCGACTGGTCTCATACCTGGGAAGACGATTACACGTTTGATATTACGTCTCAAGTAACGCCGAATCACCAGATCAAAGCCGGTGTGCAGGTGCATCACTTCTTCCTGCGCGAGGTCCGCGGTTTTGCTTCTTCAGTACAGGATCCGACCCTGGAAGACGTCAATTTCCTGCCGGGCAATGTCGATGATCCGCCCAATATAGACGTGACGGATACGGCGGACTTCCACAATTACTGGGTCCGCACCCCGCTTTACGGCGGCGTGTTCGTGCAGGATCGCATGGAGTATCGGCAGATTGTGGTGAATGCTGGTCTGCGCCTGGACTTCCACCGTCCGGACAAGTACTTCGACATTCCCAATGAGGTACACGCCGAGTGGATGGGTTCCAATGCCGTGTTGCTGTATTCCAAGGCAGAGGCTATACGCCCGCCCACAAAGTGGAAGCTGAGTCCTCGGGTTGGTATATCGCATCCGATTACGGCGGAGAGCAAGCTGTTTTTCAACTACGGTCACTTTTCACAGATTCCGACCTCTGTGGATTTGTATCAGACGCAGAGCGGTCTGGGCGAGCCGTTAGAGCAGTTTGGCAATCCGTGGCTGGACATGCCCGTGACAATAGCTTATGAACTGGGTTACGAGCGGAATTTCGCCAATCAGTATCTGTTCAACGGCACGGTGTTCTTCAAGGATATTGAGAAGGATACGGAACGAGGAAGGGTGTATATCCAGAATACCACGGGACGCAGCACGCGCTTCCACATGAATGGAAATGTGAAGGATACTCGCGGGTTCGAGTTGTCTGTGCGCAAGGCGCGCGGGCAGTTTGTGACGGGCTTTTTATCCTATGAGTTTCGCGCCGAGCGCAGGCGCATCGTGCGCTGGGAGCGCATCTACGACGCGCAGACCGTATCGACAGCGTCCTTCCGCTTGATCGAGAGCAGTCCCGCTGGTGCGAATCCGCGCTTTAAGGCGCGACCGATTTTGAAATTTGGCCTGAATTTCCGCACGCCGCTGGATTATGGAGGCGAGCAGCGCATGTTGAAGGGGGGTTGGGAAGCCAACCTTTATTACCGCCATCAGGCAGGTTCGTGGTTCAACTACAACCCGTCCAACGACGTGGCACTGCGCGCTGTGGATAACGCACAGTGGCAGGCGACCCAGCTTCTGGATTTGCGTTTTGCCAAGATGTTTGACGTAAAGATGGCACCAACGGTTTATCTGGAGATTCGCAATCCGCTCAACTTCAAGAATGTTACCACGACTTCTACGTCCCGAATCTGGGATACGCGATCCCATCTCGGTACCAGTGCGGGCAATAACTTTAACAGGTATATGGAAGCATTGGGCTGGACCGTGGATGCGAGCGGAAATTTGCAAGAAGGCGACAAACCGGGCAAAGAACTGGATGAGAGCGTGATGTCGCAGCGGTCGTATTTGTTCTATATCAATCCGCGAGATATTCACCTCGGCGTGCGCTGGTCCTTCTAATTTTGAGACCTCTTCCGGTTCCTTCTGCATTTGAGAGGGAACTGGGGAGGTTTGCAATCTATTTTCAGGAGATAATCTGTTATGATGAGACGATATGTACCCCTTCTGATGGTTCTGGGATTGCTGGTCTCTTCGGGAAGTGCCTTTGCACAAAATCCGGGACGGAACTGGGGCTCGACCTGGCCGGGCGGCCTGAACGAGGGGCGCACCAACCCGGATATCGGTTACCTTGTGGCACAAAACTGGGGACTGAGGCCTGCGATTCTTATGGATAATTTCAATATGCCCAGCTACTCCCCGCATTTTCCAGAACTCGCCAATACCGCCATTCCCAAGTTCGTCAATGACGGTACAGATGACCTTGCCGATATTTCGAGTTCTTTCTTCAATGCGGTGGGTAAAGGATCTCCCAAGGCATTTCGCATTGCACCACCTCTGCTGATTCAGGATGGCGCGGAGATCAAGCGGGAGGCGTGGACGGTTTTTGATACCCGCTTTGATGGCTTGCCTGCCGACCAGTTTGAGGCTGTGATTCCCGGGCTGGGTTCGGATGTGTATCACGAGGCGCAGCGCGTCCACACTGGCGGTATCCACGAGAGAATCCAGTCGTGGCGGTGGGCAAATGCAGAAGCCCAGGATATTATTTTTCAGATTCAGACTTATACGTATCCCGAAACGCCCCGGGTGCCCGATGTGCGCACCGGTGAGCGCGGTACAGACCTGAGTCCGGAAACCCGCGATAAGAACCCGATGCTGCAGAATTTCTATCTCGGTATGCACTGGTTTATGCAGGCGGCCAATCGCGGTCCCTCTGGTGGCTCCCACATCACGCCGACTTTCGGAAATGGTTCGCGTCCGTTTGAGGCGGGGATTGAGCACGGGATTCTCGATGAGGTGAACAATTGGGACGACGACCTCAAGCTGATGTATGCCTACGATGGCAATGCCTCAGACCGCACAGGTACCCGGCCCGATGGCGATGATCGCGGCGAACCGGCACCTGCGTCTGGCGTTCCGAAGTTAGACGAGATCCGCGAGGCACTGGTTGACGCTGGTGAGTTTCTCGAGTCCGAATACAAAGGTCGCGTGTTCTTGCACGTGGATAAGACGCCGGTGAGCGATCCCAATACGCTTTCCGACAACTGGCTGGACGATATGAATGAGCCTGACCACGAGATGCGGCAGCCGCGCGTTGCCCGCTGGGTGCCAGACGCCAGTTGGATTACCACAGAGAGTGCGGATATGGGGGCTGTACACGACTTTTACGTGCAGTCGAATACGACGCGTGTCGAGCGCGTTAGAAATGTGGCGACGTCCGTGGAGTCTCAGCAAGGGTACTGGGAATGGATGGTGACATTTGGTCCCTGGCCCGAACTGAATCCCGGTGAGAGCATTCACATTGTGTCGGCCTGGATTGTTACGGGTCCATCCATTGCTGCGAATAAAGAGATGGGCAAAAAGTGGTCGGAAGGTTCTATTTCTTTTGACGAGAAAGAAGCTTTTCTCAATAGCGGCCTGGATTCCATGAAGGCGGCGGTAGCTGTGGCGCACAAGGCGTGGAACAACCGCGAGGTAAACTCGGTGGTTGGTTTGCAGCCCGTTTTGCCGCCCACGCCGGAATGGCCCTCACGGGTGGAAATAACATCTGGTCCGGATCAAAACGAACTTTCCTGGGATGCGGTTCCCGGTGCGGCTTCATACCGGGTTTATCGCATGGCGGGTTTTGAGACAAAACCGCTCGGTCTCCGAGATGTTTTCACGGTCAATGGCACATCCTACAATGACGATACTGTGATCCGCGGTACGCGGTATTATTACGCGGTTACAGCCGTTGATGCCAATGGTCTGGAGAGCAGCTATTTTGCCACCCGCACCCTGGGGGATGGCGTAAGTCCATTCCGCGCGCCCGGACGGGATATTACGAGTGTGCGGATTGTGCCAAATCCATTCCAGATTCAGGGCGGCGATTTAGAGCAAGGTGGATTCAATTTTACGGGTCAGTCTAATAAACTACTATTCGTAAATCTGCCTGCGAGCGCGATCATCCGTATTTTCTCGATAACCGGCGATCTGATTCAGGAGTTTGAGCACACCGCGGGTTCTGGCGATCTGTCGTGGGATCTGATGATCAACGACAACAACCAGTTCCTGGTGTCCGGTATCTACTTCGCACATATTGAGAGCAGGGACCCGCAGGTTCCGGGCACTCATATCGAGAAATTCATTGTGGTTCGCTAAACAAGGAGGATGATCGTGAAAAAATATATTCTGATCGCACTATTGTGCGCGGGGCTGATGCCGAGCGATGTGTTTGCCCAGGGGAGTGTTGCGACCGGCGTGACCGACAACTTTGACGGTCGCGTTCGAGAACTGGATCCCGTTGTTCCGGGCTTTGAAGAAGCCTCGCCGACGTTTATCAAGACCGGGCAGGCTGGTTTTGCTTTCCTATCTATTCCCGCCGATGCTCGCACCGCCGCTCTCGGTGGTGCCGGGGTGGGGTTGATCGGGAGCGGGTCGGCGATTCTTTTCAATCCGGGTGCGCTGGCTTTTATGGAAGGCAAAGAAGCGCATATCACTTATGTGGATTGGCTTGTCGATACCAGGAGTATGGTCGCTGGCGTTGCAGTGAATGTGCCGGGCAGAGGGACGTTCGGGCTTTCGGTTGTGACTTTCGATGCGGGTACTGTCAACGGTACATCCATTGATCCAAATCCCGCCGGCGCCGGATTCAAAGACGAGGGCGAGATTACCACCAGCAATTATGCCATTTCCGCGGCTTATGGTCTTAAAATTACCGACCGTTTTTCCGCAGGAGCGACCCTCAGGCTCGCCCATCAGAACCTGGGTACCGGAAATATCTTTTTGGGAGCCTCCAGGCAGACGGTGGATAATTCCAAGAATGCCTTTGCCTTTGACCTGGGCACGTATTTCAATACGGGGTTCCGGAATACGGTGATGGCGATGAGTGTGCAGAATTTTAGCACAGAGGTGGTTTATCAGCGGGAGCAGTTTGAGTTGCCGCGGAATATCCGCCTGGGCTTGCTCATCGATGTGATTTCGATGATGGGCAATACGCCTGTGCCACACCATCTGGATCTGGCTCTGGATGTGAACAATCCCATCGATTTTGATGAGCGCATTCACGTCGGTGCCGAATATACGTATCGCGCAGCGGGGTCCTCGGTCGGCTTTACGCTGCGAGGTGGGTATAAAACCAACCACGATACAGAGGGTATTTCTGCAGGTGGTGGGTTGCAGTTTAAGACCGAAGGTGGGCAGGGCGTAAAGGTGGATTATGCATTTAAGCAGTTTGATAGTGCTTTCTTCTCTGCGGTGCATATCCTCAGCGCTGCTGTTACCTTCTAATCCAGTGATCGGGGTGGTTCGCTGACTGCCCTGTGAACAGTATCACAACGGCGGATGGACGCTATGTCCTTCCGCCGTTTTTTCATGGCTTGACAGGTATGCGGGGAAGGGGTATTGTATCTGCCCTGACTTTTGCCGGGGTTCTTCAGGAGAGGGTGTAATATGAAGACTTTTCTAATCGCGCTCTGTCTCTTTTTGGCGGTTACGTCAGTTTATAGTGCAACGGTGCTGCTTGAGGATGGCACGGTGCTGAAGGGTGAGCTTGTGTCGGAATCTGAGACAGAGGTGGTGATCAAGTCTTTGCTGGGCGAGCTTCGAGTGGCGCGGGTACATATCAAAATTTTGGAGCGAGAGGATAAAACAGGGGAGGCGGATCAGGTGGTTGCCGGGGCGGAATTGCAGGCGAGTTTTGGCGCGTTTGAAGATCAGGTGGCGGGTTTGATTTTGGGAGAGGTAGCAAGTGCGGATACGGCGGCTTTTTACAAGGCTCTGGATCGGAAGGCGAAGGGCGTATTTTTGGCGCGGTTCTGGCAGGGGCGCAATCCGCTGATGTTGAAGTATTATTACGATTACCACTTTGGGCGCCGCTATGTGACGGTGTCAGATGCGTATTTTGAGCGGGGGGGGCTGATTCCGAATAAGTATATCACTCGGGCACAGGCTCCGGATGAAAAGCTGGTGGCGGAGGCTGCCCGTATTTGTGATCGGATGCTGATTTTACACCCGAAGGATGTGGTGGCGATGTGCGCGTTGGGCTATCTTCGCCTGGAGCAGGACGAGGTAAAAGAAGCAGAGGCGTTGTTCTTAGAGGCGATTAAGAAGCAGAGGAAGTTTGTGGAGGCGCGCAATGGGCGGGCGCTGGCGGCGTTGAAGATGCCGGGGCAGAAGTCTCGGGCGCTGAGGTTGTTCCGCGAGACCTGCGCGATGGATAAAGCATATACGGCGGCATACTACAATCTGGGGATGTGCCATCTGGCGATGGTGGGGATGGATCGGGTGGATCTGGATTATTATTTTGGGAATGTGGTGGAGCTTTTTCCCGATCACTATGACGCGTATTTCAAGCTGGGTGTTTTTTACGAGTCGCTGCACTATTACGATAAGGCGATGAAAGCGTATTCGCGGCAGATAGCGGTAAATCCCAACCATCCCATTACGCCTGCGCGTCTGGCGCATGTGGCGATGCGGTTGAAGAGTGCGGGGAAGAAAACCTATAGTCTGGATGAGTTGGAGGAGATGGTGCAGACAAAGCCGAAAGAGTATCTGCCGCTTTTGGCCGAGATGCATGTTGAGCGGGGGGATTTTGTCCAGGCTCAGGCGGCTTTTGAGCGCTATTTTCAGTTTTTGGATCCGACAGAGCGGGAATACTATCATGATTTGTCTCTGGTGGCTTCTGCGGAAGTGCTTTCCAAAATTCAGGGTGCTTTTGGGCGGTCGCTAACACAGCTTCGAGAGGTTTTCTGGCTGGAACAGGATCCCACGCCGACGACACGGGTGAACGAGCGCCGCGTTGAGCATTATCGGCGGGTGCATTTCGCGCGGTCAAATTTTGCCGAGGGTCTGGAAGAGTGGCACGGCCAGGGGTGGGATCGGCGGGGTGATGTGTACATCCGGCTGGGGCATCCAGATCATCAGAGTTGGTCGGATTATCTGGTGTTTGAGACGGATGAAAAAGTCGCAAAGGTGAAGAATCGCCTGAATATGATGGCTGCAAATGCTCTGGAAGAAGTGTCGCCGAGCAAACATATACACGGGCAGTCGCGGTCGTCTTATGGATTTGGAGTGGAGTCTGAGACGTCTGAGTTGCGGGGTGTGCCGACTTTTCCGATACCGCGCAGGCGCAGTGTGATGCTCGATGGGTCCGAACTGGGGTACAGGTGGGAATCGTGGATTTATGCCGAGGTCGGCGGGGGGATCGAGATTACGTTTCTGGATCCGACGGGTAGTGGATTTTTCGATTTTGCGCCTGTTCCGCCCAATTCGCCCAATCACGCGCTGTGGTCGCGGATGGCACCCGAGACGGTTGTGGCACAGGTTGTGTCTCAAACGCCTTCGATTTATGTGCACGATTACGGGGGCGATCCTCTGGATCTTTATATGTACACGGCAAATTTCCGCGCGTCGGAGCGAGAGACGGCTATGGAGGCGTATATGGGGGTGCCGATGGCTGCTTTGACGCCGTCGGGAGATTCGCGTCTGATGCTGGATCGAGAGGTCGTGGTCTATGATCGTTCTCTGAGGCCGGTTTTTCGGGATAGCGTGCGGGTGGCTGAGGCGATAAGTGAGCAGGCGGAGAAGGGGACGCTGATGGTGGATCAGACGCGTGCGGCACTGTCTCCTGGGCAGTATTTATTGGCGGCTCAGGTGCGCGATCCGATAAGCCGAAAAATTCAGGTGCATAAGACGTATGTCGCGGTTTCTTCTTTTCGCGGTGAGGCTCTATCTCTGAGCGATCTGGAACTGGCTGGGCAGATTGTCGAGGTGGGCGATCGGGCAGGGAAGTTCCAAAAAGGGGATTTGCAGGTGGTGCCTCTGCCGTCTAAGACTTTTGCGAAGGGGCAACCGGTTTATCTCTATTACGAGGTTTACAATTTGAGCCGGGATGCGTTTGGGCAGACTCGCTATCGCGTGGAGTACAGGCTTAAGGGGGTACAGGGTACGGGGCTGATTCGGGGATTGGGACGGCTGTTGAGCCAGACTCCGCAGACAGATGGGGTGCAGATTTCTTATGAGCATACGGGGACCGCGACATCGGAGCCGCTTTATATTGCGCTGGATGTACCCGAGAATAGCAAGGAGCAGTTGGAGATCGAGGTGGTGGTGACGGATTTGAACAGACCGAATACACCCAACGTGAGCAAGCAGGCGCGGTTTGTGCTGGGTGACTGATAGGCGCGATCAAAAGGAGACTTGCCATGATGCAAACAAGCAAAAACGTACCCACCACAATTGAGGATAGCGTTATTCATAGTGATCCCGAAATCGTGAGTGGAACGCCCGTATTCAAGGGTACCCGTGTAATGGTAAAAAACCTATTCGACTATCTCGCAGCAGGAGATAACCTGGACGAGTTCTTAGATGCTTTCCCATCGGTAAGCCGTGAACAGGCGGTGAAGGCACTCGATATGGCAAAAGAGGCTTTGGAGAGTTACGCTTATGAGAGTGCTTCTCGATGATGAACCAATAATATCAGTGCGAGTACCAATCCTCGGATAGGTCAGCGAAGACTGGATTGGTGGTTCTTATCAGATTCAGTTTTTTCTTTCGCGTCCACCCCTTTAACTGTTTCTCTCTTGATATAGCTTCGTGGATATCGGATGTCGTTTCAAAGTATATCAGTCTATTGATATTGTATTTGCTTGTGAAACCAGGAATAAGCTTGCATTTATGCTCATAAACCCTTCTTGTCAGATTGTTGGTAACACCTATATAGAGGGTTCCAGAGCGATTTGTCATGATATAGATGAAGTATTCATTCATTTATCGTCTCATGTTCGCGTCTTTTTATCGTCTCATGTTCGCGTCTTTGTCATGCTGAGCGTAGCCGAAGCATCTTTACCACCAGAGTTGGTGAGCGGTGTTTTGTCATGCTGAGCGTAGCCGAAGCATCTTTACCACCTGTGTTGGTATGAGATTCTTCGCCTCCACTGCGTTACGGCTTAGAATGACAGGCCTGTGGCTATGGATAGCGTATGTTGATGACTCAATATATGCGTTTAATGATATGATATCCGGCTGGAGTTCTAACTGGTCCACCAATTTTTCCAGGTTCGATTTTCTTTACGGCCTGTTCAAATCTAGGCAAGAGGGTGCCGGGGAGGAATGCGCCGAGGTCGCCTCCTTGTCGTCCCGATGCCGTGTCGGTGGAATAGAGTCGCGCCAGTGCGCCAAATTCAGCACCTGAGTCGAGTTGTTCGAGCAATTTACGGGCGTCGGCTTCGGTTTTGACGAGGATGTGTTGGGCGCGCATTTCTCCGGCTTCGCGCGCGTCCATGCGCGTTTTGGTTTCTCGAAGGTTTTCCTGGGCGAGTGCGTGATTGGGTTGGAGACGGACGGCGGTTTGAAAGTGCTGGATGGCGTCTTCATACTGGCCCAATTCGAGGTGCGCACTGCCCATGTTATTGTACGCGTCGGCGAAATTGGGTTTGTAGCGGATGGCTTTTTCGTATTGCGGGATGGCGTCCCGGTATCTGCCTGCATAAGTGTAGAGTAGTCCGAGGTTGTGGTACACGTCGGCGTAGTCGGGTTTGAGTTTGAGTGCCTGCTGGTAGCTCGCTTCGGCTTCCCGGTAATTGTTAGCCATGGTGTGGGCAGCGCCCAGGTTGTTGTGGATTTCGTGGTTTTCGGGGTCGTATTGCAGGGCGCGCTGGTACGCGGCTATGGCGCTGTCGATTTGGCTATGCGCGACATAGGCGACGCCCAGGTTGAAGTGGGCTTCGGCAAAGTCGGGTTTGACGGCGATGGCTTTTTGATATTGTGCAATGGCATTGGCATATTGGCCTTTTCCAACGTAGAGATAACCGAGGTTGTTGTGGGCGTCAAACGCATCGGGACGAAGCCCGAGGATGGCTTTGTATTCTTCGATTGCGAGGTCGATTTTGCCTTCGTGCCGATATTTTTCCGCCTGTTCAAAGTGGATGCGGACCTGGCGTTCAGTACAGCCGATGAGCAGGATCAATAAGAAGTAAGAAGTGTGAAGTGTGAAGTGTGAAGGGCGACGCAAAAGGCGACTGTGGGATGGGCGTAGTCTATTTGTCTGGGTACGGGGGTTCCGCACAGGTAGGTAAGGTAGGGAAGCAAATATGAAGGCGAATAATTTGAGCATAGATCAAAGATATTACAAAATGCCGATTTCGCGCAAGACGCGCAATGTGTTGGGCAGGGGATTTTGCCAGAGCCATGCGGTTTGAAGATCGAACTTGGGTAAGATTTGGGATCGGAAGATGCCGTTGGAGATGTCGGCGAGATGATATCTTCCCTGTTTCAGAATATAAAATTCGGCTTGTTCGTGAACGGGATCAATGAGCCAGTATTCGGGGATACCAGCCTGTTCATATTCGGCAAATTTGGCCTCTCGGTCGCGTTCAATGCTTTCAGGAGAGACGATTTCGATTGCGATATCTGCCGGGCCATCGAGATAGCTTTCTTTGAGACGGTGCAAATTTGCTGTGCTTATAAATAGAAGGTCGGGTTCTCGAACTGCGAAGGTTTCATCGAGGCGCATGGAGAAGGGCGCACTGATGGCGAGTCCCAAATTTTTGGTTTCTGAAAAGATCCGAAGAATGGCGGACAAAAAATCTGCAATTTGTTGGTGTTTGCGCGATGCTGGCGACATGATAATGATTTCCCCATCCACCCATTCTGCCCAAATGTCTTCTTCACGCCATTCCAAAAATTGCTCAATTGAAAGGATTTTTTCGGGAAGCGTTTTTTCTTTTTGGACTTGAATGTCGATCAAAACGATTACCTCCTGTTTGGGAAAAATAGCGTATTTTAGTTTTTTGGACAACTTAAAATGGGACGGCACAGGGGCCGTCCCCTACGATAATATTATTAGTTCATTTTTGTAGGGGCGACCCCCTGTGGTCGCCCGCTGACTGCTGATCGCTGAGAGCTATTTCATGAAACTCCACTTTTTGGGCGGTGCCGACGAGGTCGGTGCTTCCTGCACATTGATTGAGATTGAAGGGCGACGCATTCTGGTGGATGCTGGTATTCGAATGGGTGCTGCACAGGGGTCGCAGTTGCCCAATTTTTCGGTGTTGGACGATGTGGGGCTACCCGATGAGGTGCTGATTACACACGCGCATACCGATCATACGGGTGCGTTGCCGGTGCTGGTGAATAGTTTGCCAGCGGGTGTGAAGGTGTTTTGTACGCCTGCAACACAGGCGATTACACGGGTGTTGTTGTCAGATGCCGTGAAATTGATGGCACAAGATCGGGATGGCGAGTTGCCGCTTTATCCACCGGAGGCGGCCGATGCGGCATTGGGGCGTATGGTGGATGTGCCGTGGCTTGCAACGGTGCCGATTTGCGATGGTGCTTTGACCGCGACGTGGATTCCCGCGGGGCATATTCTGGGTGCGGCATTGATTTATATTGAGGGTGAGAGTGAAAGTGTTTTGATGACGGGCGATGTGTCGGTTGCCAATCAGTTGACTGTTCCGGGCATGGTTGTGCCGCAGTGCCGACCCGATGTGATGGTGATGGAATCGACGTATGGCAATCGCCAGCATGCAGACCGCGCCCAGCAAGAGGCCGCGCTTGCATTGCGCGTGGCCGAGGTGATTGAAGCGGGTGGCAAGGTGCTGGTTCCGGCTTTTGCCGTGGGGCGTTCTCAGGAGGTTATTCTGATTTTGGCACGGGCTATGCGGCGCAAGCAGATTCCCGAGTTTCCCGTGTTTGTCGATGGGATGGTGCGGGCGGTGAATGCGGTGTATTCGGCTTTTGGCGATGATCTTGCGCCATCGATGCGGCGCCGGGCAGAGCGCGATGAGGATATTTTTTATTCGGATACCGTGGGGGCGGTGTCGTCACTGGCTGATCGCCGCCAAATTTTGTCGGGGCCGCCGTGTTGTATTGTGGCGTCTTCGGGGATGTTGATCGGAGGTGCGTCGAGTTTTTATGCCGAGCGTTTAGCTGGCGATGCGGCGAATTTGATTGCCATAACGGGGTATCAGGATGAAGAGTCTCCCGGGCGTGCGCTGTTGGATCTGATGCAGGCGAAGGATCCCGAGGCGCGCGTGTTGATGCTGAATGGTCAGCGTGTGCGCGTATCGTGTCAGGTGGAGCCGTATTCGCTTTCGGCGCATGCTGATGGGGGTGAATTGACGGGGTTGGTTCAGAGGTTGAAACCGCGTACCTGTTTTCTCGTTCACGGCGATGCAGAGGCGCGCGGCGCATTGTCTTCGATGGTGGATGTTTATTTGCCAGAGGGCGTGCAGTTGCCGGAAAATGGCGGTGCGTATTCCGTGGAGGCAATGCGAGCGATGAGACAACGCGGCTATGGTCGGCGCGTTTCACGGGCAGGTGTTGCAGGAGGAAGACCGCTGAGCGATGATACGCTTTCCGAGGTACACAATTATGTGTTGGAAACGGGTGCGAAGGGGCCGTTCCGCGCACAGGAATTGGCGGAGATGTGGTTCGGTACGGAGATGACGACGCCGTCAGAGGTGGAGGCTTTTCGGTTGTTGTTGGCGGATTCGAGGGAATTTTTTGAGCCGGATTATCGGCGCGCGTTTTTGTTCCATTCCAAAGAGGTGTCAGAAGCCGTCGGGCCGATGGAGATGAATGAGGCCCGCGCGTATATTATGTCGGTTTTTCCGCCCGAGGCGGGGTTGTTTAAGTGTAGCGCGTATGTAGATGAGGGTGTGTATGAACTGGCTTTTTATTTTCCCGATGTGGTCCGAGAGCAGTATGGAGAGATGCTTGCCAAATTAGAGGATGAGACGGGCTGGTCGCTCAGGTTGCGGGAGACGCCGCATCAGGGTCGGCTTTTTGAAGAGGCGCAGGATGCCGTGCCTACAGGTGCAAGGGTTTTGAAGGCGCCTGCGCTGCATCTGGATCAAAAGGCGGTGGTGTTAGCTGTTGATATCTCAAAGGATGGGGCGGGTGATTGGGAGCGGGTGAGCGATGAGGCGACGGCGGGTTTTAAGGCAAAGACGGGTTTTGTTTTGATACTGGATTGGCCGGGGGGTGTAAAGACAGAAGTCGCAATGCCAGAGAAGAGGACAGATGCATGGGAGATCAATAAAGCATATAGCGAGATCCGAAAGGCGTTTGGGGATCAACTCCACGCGCCGTCAAAGATGGGTCTGAAGAGCGGTTCGTATATTGAGGTGGCTTTTATTTCCTCTCAGGTGGGCGAACGCTATCGGGAGGTGTTAGACGTGGTGGGCGAGAGGATCGGGTGGGAGATTCGGGTGCGTCCGTCTGCCAATCAAGATGAGATTGCCCGAGAAGCGCGGGCAATTACGCCAGAAGGGTGTGTGGTGCGCGGCGCGGCGAAAATTTATCTGAATGAAAATCGCGTGGTGGTGCCGGTGGCGATATTGCCAGAGGATGCTGGTACACGCGCGATTGTATTTGAAGAAAGTACGGGTTTTACAATTGAGTGGGAAGAGTTGGGATAGGTGGCCTCCCACGTCTTGTATTTTACCTTACTATCGGTGTTTATCAGTGTTCATCTGTGGTTGCATTTTACGTTTTTCAGGAGAAATAATATGAGTGATTTTCCAAGTCCGTTTGCAAGTCCGATGTTAGGGGTGCGTGTCGTGGAAGGCGCGCCAGCACTTTCGCGGCCGAGCAAAGAAGAGGTTGAGGCGTTTCCGGCAGAGGCGGTGAAGTTGCTGGATCAGCGAGGGTCGGCACAGCGTGCCGCTGTGGATCGGTACGCGCTCGATTGGGTAAAGGGACGACATTTTGTGATTATTGGTGGGACGGGGTTGGGCATTGGCTGTTCGGTGGCAGCGGCTTTGCTCGATCTGGTTGCCGAAAGTGGAAGTCTGACGGTGGTGGCACGCGATTTGTCGAGGTCGCTGGGATATGCGACGGGCGAAGAGATGCAGATGCGCGCAGATGCGGCGGGTTTTGGCGATCGGTTTCACTGGATTAATGATGGGTATGCGTTGGAGGGAAGGGCGTTGGATAAAATTGTAGATGCGCTCAAGGTAGTCGGTGCGGAGGATGTGATTTATATCAATTCTATGGCGGCAGCGAGTTCGGGGATGTTGCCGGGTTATCCACCGACATTTGTGAAGGATGTGGATGCAGAGGGTTTGTTCCAGTGGCAGTTGACCCCGTTGAGTGAACGGGCTGTTGAGGCGACCAAATTTTTGATGGGCGATATGGCTGTGCAGTTTACAGATGCGCTGATGGATTCGGGAGTTTCTGTGGCTGTGACGGCTTTTTGCGATTGGCGCGGTAGTTTGGACAAGCCGAGCCGCGATCCAGATGCGGTGGAATACGGGCGCAATGGCGCGTATTCGACGAGTTTGTATTTGCCCAAGGACGCGCTTCACGCGGCGACTTCGGCGGCTTATGGTACAGACCGGAAGGTGATAGATGTGTTTTTTCCGGTGATGCGGACGCGCGCTTTGCCGTTTATTCCTGGCGGTACGACGATGTCTTATGTGTATGATAAATTGATGGAGAGGGCGGGTATCCAGCGCGTGGATGTGCCGGAGTTGGGTTTGGGGATGATAGATGTTATTGGCAAGACGCTGGCGTCCGATGATTTTAATCCCTTTCCGCGATTGGACGCGCATGAGATGCCGCTGGATCTGTGGTTTTACGAGGTGGTGAAGCAGTTGAATGAAGATGAGAATAGTCCGTTTTATTACAAGAGATGGTTTTAGGGGAGAGGGAAAAAGTAGGAGCGAAAAATCTTTCGCCCGCTTTTAAAATACAAGAAGTTGAGAAATGTTCAGTGTATGAATCGGGTCAGGGCTATCTGGATTTGACCCGATTTTCATTATTTACTTTGTTTAATATTCCAATTCCTATATATTCAATTTTTCTAATACTATTCTGGTTTGCAAATTGAACAATCAAGCAACTTCAAAAAAATAAAACGCCGAAGAGGGGAGTCCGACAAGACAAGCCCCCCTTCGGCCACCGAATCACGGGATATTTCTACCCCGCAACATAATAAATGTAACAACCTCAGCACATCAAGTCAATTGATAATTCTCATTCTATTTCCTTATCAATGACAATTGGTGTTCATCCGCAGATTAAGAGCGAAAACCATTACTACGGGAGGATCACAAAGTATAGATGAAAATGAAAATAGAAATGCAAGCAAAAGTCTGAAAAACAAAGCACCACATTCACCATTCAACTTCTCAAGAAAGAGGTAAATTTAAAATGAATATACAATCCGTATTGTTTGCCATCGCCATAAGTGTCATCCTCATCTCTGGACGTGTTTCTGCCCAATCCCCACCTGCTCCTGCTGCGGTGAAGAACCTCGTTGCGATGGCAGGAGATCAACAAGTGACACTGAGTTGGGATAATCCGAACAATACGAACATCACGAAGTATCAGTATCGACAGAGTACGGATAGCGGCAAAACCTGGTCCCCGGACTGGACAAATATCACCGCCAGTGATGAGAACACAACCAGTCACACAGTGGAGAGCCTGACCAATGATACCGTGTACACCTTCGAGATACGTGCGGTGAATGCGACTGGCAATGGTGCGGCTGTTAGCGTGAGTGCCAAGCCGACACTACCTCCATTGACAGTGACATGGCCTGAAGACATAAAGGGGACGGAGGACAGTTCCTTATGGACCTCATTAACATCTACGCCACCTCAGATAAGTGTGTCTGGAGGCCGACCATCCTATACTTATGAAATAGCCAAAGATGGAGCACCCAATGGTCTATCTATTGATTCATCCGGAACCATCACAGGCACACCCACAGAGAGTGGGGCTTTCGAAGTAAGAGTCGTAGTACGAGATGCCGCAAGTCAGAGTGTAAGTGATACCCTGGACATAACGATTTCTCCACCGCTGAATATCTCATCAATAGCGTACAAAACTGTCGAAAAAGACAGCATGATTACTCCTATTCATTTATCAGCATCTGGTGGTTGGTCCCCCTATACGTATGCCCTCTCTGGCGCACCGATGGGTATCTCCTTATCAAGTGATAATATCATCACAGGCAGCCCCTCACAGGATGGGACTTTCCCAATTACTGTGACTGTTACCGATGATCACGGCAGTACTGCGGAGCGCAGTTTCAAGATGAGTGTTTATTCGAAAGAGCTTGCCGAGAAATTTTCTCCGATTTTAATTTTGACAGAACATCCGAGTATAGATGACCGTATCGTTCTCTACCCCGAACCTGTGGAGATCATGGGTGCAGAGTCTGTTTCTAATCTTTGGTTTTCTTTCTCAGAGGAACCTAATACTTCTGGCGAGTTTCAATATCCAGCATCAGGATGGAATCCTGATCTGCTTATTACGTATCAGAGTTACTTTCTTACGATTAATTTTTCAGAGAATAATTTTGCATACTTACCTACAAAATTAATCTATACCGATAGCGTCCTTATATTTCTGTAAAATTGAAAAAGTCACCGTAGCTCCGAGAAAAGTCTTAAGATAGGGGTGACAAAGTAGTATAAACCCTAACTTGGAGGCTACGATGACCTACCCCAAAGATATTAAAATTGCCGCGC
>JAJEDY010000044.1 GCA_022821275.1 Candidatus Latescibacterota bacterium
TGAATTAGAAAAAAACATCCATCGTTTGTCTTTAGATGAGCAATTGCTGCTTATTGAGCGAGTGAGCCACCGGATACGAACTGATATTTCTGGTAAAACTGATATAGATGCTCAATTGAGTAAAATGGCCGCAGATCCTGAAATCCAAAAGGAACTTCAGGAAATTGAGCATGAGTTCTCAGCCACAGAGCAAGATGGTCTAGACGATTAATGGCTATTGAGCGTGGTGAAATATACTTTGTGGATCTCAACCCGGTGAAAGGGCGCGAGCAAGCAGGTCAACGTCCAGTATTGGTTCTATCCATAGATGCAATTAATCGCTTGCCTCTCGTCGTAACTGTTGTTGTAGGTACCAGTGGTGCTAATATCACACGGGATTATCCTACAAATATTCGACTACAGCCAGCAGAAACAGGTTTAGATTCGGAAACAGTTTTTCTTGGGTTTCAGATTCGATCATTGGATTCAAAACGCTTTCCAGACCGTGCAACAGGCCGAGTTTCAAGAACAACTTTAAAAAAGGTAGAGGCGGTTGTTCGATATTGCCTTGGTCTGTAGGTGAGTCTGGTTTTCTCTGAATATAGAAAATCTACCCGGTCTGGATAAGCACAAAATCTTCATCATCGTTCGGTGGCTCAAAGCGGTTGATGAATTCTGTAAATGCCTGGTCGTTAATCCAAAGATAGTTCTGGTCGCCTTTCGAACGAGTTAGAATCCGCTTCCGAAGTACGTCAATGGGAGCGTCGAGAAAATAAAGTTTTGTTTCCGCTCCTATGGCGGCAGCCGCTTGCCTGGTATTTTCCCGATCTTTTTTGTACCAAAACCCCTTATCGAGTATGACATCTGTGCCGAGGGCGAGATTGCGCGTGGCGATGCGCCAGATCAGTTTGGAAACGCGGTTGAAAAGTGTTTCAAACTGCTCGGGCGATCTTCCATAGAGTTGAATAATCCACTCGTCATAGGTATATCGCACAGCCCTGTGAGTCTTCTCAAGTTCCCGAGCAAAAGTGGTCTTACCCGAACCCGGTCGGCCACAGAGTAGGTGAACAGTCGCCATTGTATTTGATCGCCCCCTCTTTTTCAATCGTCTGATTTTTTTCCTATGTAGAGTATGTGTCTGGATGAAGCCACCATGCTTTGTTCTGCGCTGATTTCGAGTAAGAGATCCAACCAGAGATCTCGCTGCTTTCCTTCAAGTGTGTTATAGCTTTCGTCGTCTGCGGAGATAGCTGGCTCGATACCTGCAATTTTGAGGGTGCGGAATCCCACGCGCTCATGCATGGGGGCGATTTCTTCCAGCCGAACATAATAGCCGCGAAAGCCACCTCTTGGGGCATTGGCAGGGCGGTGGCCATGTCTAACGACCGACCAAACCTCTTCCTGATTCTCAATCCACGAAGGGTTGTCCTTGATGAGGCCTCCAAGAATACCGAATCTGGAGATCATTGCAGAAAAGATCACGCCCCCTGGTTTCAGGCAGGCGTAGGCTGATCGCAGGGCTGCTGTTCGGTCTGTATCAAGTAGCAGGTGATAGAGAGGCCCCATGAGGAGAACGGCTTCGAACTCGTCTCGCGGAATTTCATTTAGTTTGCGTGCATCGCCAGTGCGGAAATCGATTTGATCAGAGATCCCAAGCTCTTCGGCTTTCGCCTTGCATCGGATGACGTACTCGTCGGCGAGGTCAATAGCCGTGATCTGGTAGCCTCGTTTTGCCAGAGGAAAGGTGTAAAATCCCGTGCCGAAACCAATTTCGAGAAGCCTGCCGCGAGGTGGGAGGTATAGATTTAAATAACGCCAGGTGATATCCGCTTCGAGTTGGTGGCGTTCCAATCTGTTTTCCTCTGCATCCCAGGCAGCATTGTAAAATTCGCGTATGTCAGTCAGGTCGTCCATCATGTCAGAAGATTTCTCTATATCTCTGTGGGACTTTTTTTACCTCGGCTCATTGGGATATAAATCCCCTACATATTTGTCATATCCGTTGAACAGCAGGGTCGGACGTATTTCGGGGTTCGAAGCATTGGTGGTGATAAACCGTTCCTGGGCTTGGGACCACCGGGGATGGGCGACCTTGGGATTGACATTGGCAAAGAAGCCATATTCCCTTGGAACGAGTGTGTTCCAGAAAGTTCTCGGTTGCTCGCGGACAAATTCAATGCTCACGAGTGACTTTATGCTCTTAAAGCCGTATTTCCAGGGCGCGACCAGGCGGATGGGCGCGCCGTGCTGGTTGGGCATTTCGTGACCGTAAATCCCCGTGGCAATAAAAGCGAGTTCATTTGTCGCTTCTTCCATTGTCAACCCTTCGACATAGGGCCAGGGATAGTGGGGGGCGTTGAGCTGACCGGGAGCCTGATTCGGGTCCAGAAAGGTGGTCATCTTGACGAATCTTGCCGTAGAAAGCGGTTGTACCAGGTCTATGAGGGCTTTCATTGGAAAACCGGTCCACGGTATCGCCATAGACCAGGCCTCCACACACCGCAAGCGGTAAAGCCGTTCTTCCAGCGGAATAGCGCGGACCAGGTCGCCAAAGTCGTACGTCTGCTCTTGCGGAACCTCTCCCTTGATTACCACTGTCCAGGGATCTGTCATGAAGTTTTCGGATAAAGGTTTTACCTGGGTCTTTCCCGTGCTGAATTCATAAAAATTATTGTACGATCCGGCTATTGACTCCTCGGTTAAAGGCCGATCCAGTTCCTTGAATTCCTCATTGAGTTGGGCCGGATAAAGTGGCTGCGGCGGCTGCGGTGGTTGTGGTGGCTGTGGCGGCTGTGGCTGCGTAGTATCCGTAGTCGGTTGCTGCGGTGGCTGTGGCTGCGTAGTATCCGTGGTTGGCTGCTGAGGCGGCGGCTCTTCAGTCGGCGTAGTGGGTGCTCTTTCAGCAGGGGTAAAAATCTTCTCATGTCCGCAGCCTGCTAACGCTCCCAGGGCACCTCCTGCGGCTACCATAAACTTTCGCCGGTTCATATAAACATCTTCTGGCGTTGCTTCTCTTTCAGGTATTTCCCAACCTCGTTTTGGCATATCAACCTCCTTGATGAGGTTCCGGCTCATCTTTTAAATGCTATTCCAAACAAAAATGTATTTCCCGCAGAGGTGTTGCAACCCGCTGCGATGCGAATCATTTCCACACTCAGTTCCATCCAGTTGGTTAAACGGTAGATCACTCCAGGGGAGAGCTTTAAGACACTCTGATCACCGATCAGTTCAACTTCTTCAACCGGGTTACAAGTTCCGAAGGTACGAATACCCGAAAGATACCCTTTGAACAGGAATCGGTCCACCGTAATCCCAACCTCCAGAGCATAAAACCCTTCATTACTAAAATCTCCTCCACGGATCCGGTAACCCGCCTCTCCAGTCACATAAACCGGAGCGGGATACAGAGACTGACCCAGTAGTATCCGAACATCTGCATCTACCTTTTTGGAACTCAGGGGAACCAGCGTGCTGGGGTCTTCTTCGTACCACAGCGGAATTTTGCCTCCTACTGCAATCGATGCGACCACGGGCTTGTTGGCCAAAAGCCAGCGCAAACGCATTTCCATGTCGCCAAAACCCCATCGGCGCTCCAGTGTTGTTCCCGTAATAACTTCATTGAGATCCCTCCAGGTGCGGGTATCCTTTAGCTGTTTGTAGGGGACGGACGATACAAATGTGAGCCGATCCAGCAAGCCGTATTCCAGGTAGGTCGAATAATTGAGATCTCTCAGTTCTCCCATATTTGCCTTCTGAATCTGCTTACCGTTGGCATCAATATCTATGGTCGAGTTCAAATAGCTGGCTCCGACCTTAAAATAATAGCCCCCCTTTTTCTGAGTCCAGGCACCGGCAAAGGCCGCAGATGTCAGGCCCAGATAAGTGGCGCATACAGCGAGAAAAAATAGACTTCGATATATCATTGGTTTACCCCATATTTCGAGAGGTTTTATTGATCGTGCGGTCAGCATTATAAAGCCTATAATAAATTTAAGTTCCCCTTCCCTCATTCCTCTTCGATCACGGCCGTGTGAGCAGTCATCGTCGCACTGGACGAAAGTCGCGGCCTCAGGCCGCTGGCAGTCGTCAGACCCCGGAGCCTTACTTGCCGGCAAGGGGTGTATGGGAAAGGGCGTTCCTCAGACGCGGAGGCCTGTTCGACGCCATCGTGGAAGTCGTCCGGATTGGTGAAGAAGTACATGCCCTGGTAATTCTCGGACGTATTGGAATCATCTACGAATAGTCCGTCAATAACGACTTCTTCGGGCATAGAGCAGGGATATCCAAAATCGTGCATACCGTCGTTGGCAACATTGATCAGGTGAGGTTGGCAGATGTCTCCACAGGCCGGAATCCATTGGCAGTTGCGGATATTGAGTGCTCCCTCCCAGGTGCTGCCATAGTCGCGCCGAAAGGAGACCAGGCTACTTCCGTACAACGTAGAATCCTCGAGTGTTAGCTGGCCTCGGCCGATCGCGTTTAGCCCCATATGGCCCAGGGTGCAGCGACGGATAACGTAGGTGCCAGAAACGCCCATGTGCGTGTCCATTCTGGAGAGATGGCAGTCCTCGAGCAGGATGTCCTTGCAGAAGTTGGAGCCGATCACGCCCCAGCGCGTGCGGTCGGTGATGTGGTTCATCCGACATCCAATCATTGTGAATCCCACGACGTTGTTCGCATTGTAGTCGTAGGTGCCCATGCTGACCGGCTTACCCGCCGCGCCGATGGTCGAATAGATTTTGTGCCCGGTGGCGAAGCAGTTGCGCAGCGTGATGTGGGCACACTGTTGCACGCTAATGAATCCGGAATAGGGACAGCCCACGGCTGTCTCGCCGACGACATAGTGGGTTAGACCTTCGACTTCTGTGTTTGAGCGGGAGATCACAATGTTTCGATTCCAGTAGTTGTAACCGTTCGGGTGGTGTTCGCGGTTGGCAAATGTGGTAAAGATGCCGCCGCGCAAGTATAGCGTCTGATCGTCAATCGGCCGCGCCTCCACCCTGGTGACCTGATCGTATTCCCAATCGATGTCGGCCTCCACTGAGCCGTCTCGACGCAGAACGAAGCAGTCGTGCTGGGGAGCGCCGTCGTTCTGGTTGAGTCCCCGCCGGATATACAGCCTCTTGTGCGCGTTTTCCACGAGGACGTGGCAGTCGCGTTCCGGCCGTGCATCCACCTGTCTCTGGTCTCTCGTGAGCCGATCGATCTGCAACTCTTCCGGCTCCAACAGCGAGCGTACCTCAAAGAGGTGTGCCTTGTGGTCTTCAACCTGTGTGTCATCGACCGTGAAACGGGAGGTGTTCCAGTCGGTATTGGTTGCGATTACGGCGGTCAGCGCCTGGCCGCCGAGATGGTAGGTCGCATCCGGCTTTGTCCTGACACTCAGGCCGTGTGCGTTGGCGTAGGCGTGTGCCTCGCAGATCGCCGGCATGTCATCCGTGACACCGTCGCCCTTTGCACCGAAAGCCTCGTAGTCTATCAGGCCGTCTTTGAAGTCCATAGATGTCTCCTTTTAAATGCTATCTCGGTCCTTTGTATTTGCGTCCGCGATCAGCTACACGGCGCTCTCTGACCAGCGCCATGATTGGAACCCCGTAGCCACAACTCGTTTGCGTTTTTTCTATGTTCACTTCAATCACTTGCCGAGGTTTCTTCAATTCTTGAGCAGGTGTTTCGAGCATCTGGCGCGCGAGAGGTGAGTCGTCAAGCTCAGCGATCCGCGCATGTCCATAGAGTCGAACAATGCCCGCATCACCTTCCTCGAAGGAGCACACCATGATCGTGATAGGACCTCCAGAGATCGCATGACGCGCTGTCTCGTTCCCGCTGCCGGGATAGTCGAGATAAGCAACGCGATTTGGTGTGAGAATATGCAAGGGCGTTCCTCCCTTTGGCGACAAATTTAAAGCACCTGTCCCATCAGGTCCATTTTTCAAATTTGGATCGGCTGTCGCTACAAAGAATAGGGGAGCGTTCCTGATGAGGGCGGCCTGCTCAGCCGTTATAGAAGTGTAGTGCGTTGCCATTTTGCTTATGTCTCCTTTTTTATACAGGCTGCGACATGGCTTCAGTTTCAATTTCCGCGCGCGCTACTTCGTAACCTGCCGATTTTACATTTGCTATGGCTGAACAAATAGCAGCTTCCAGGGAATCTTCCTCTCGGTGAAAATCAATCGAAAAGACACCGTTGCATATCCCTGGTGTTCCATCGTCACAACCGGCTTCGAACAATTCATCTGCAATTTCTTCTGTTAGTTCGAATTGTCCTTTGAGGATTAAGGTAAATTCGTATTTGGTCATTATATTCGTTTGAGAAGTTGATCGTATTCATGGTGTGGACCAATCCAGAACCACACGATGTCGTCTCCATCCAGTACGCCGAGGGCACGATAGTCAATGCTTACGCGCACCGAGTACACCAGGCGACGCTGACTCACGCGCTTGAAATCCAAACTTGGGTGGCGAGAATCTGACACGAAGAACCGATAGGATTCGCGTGCTTGCCGCTGTATATGTTCTGGGAGGCGGTGATATGCATCCCAGAAGCTCGGCTGTGTAAACGAACGCACGCTTATAATTCTTCTATATTAAGAGGTTTTGTCCGTCCTGCTTTGTGTGCTACAATGGCCTCATCGGCCCACCGCTCCAGTAAATCCTCGGACTCAGGGCGGCTAAACAACTCAGCCCATCGCTGGTCCGACTCGAGTTCGGTCAGCAGGAAACGCGCGAATTTATCTTGTTCCTCTTGCGGGAGTTCGGTGGCTCTCTCAAAAGCCTTTTGAAGAAGTGGGGTCATTTGTTTTTCTCCTTCCTAAAGAATCAGGCTGAATCTCTGAACAGTAGATCATCCCTAATTTTTGTGCAAATTTCATTCATTTGATCTTCACTTACTCTTTCTTCTGGAGGGACTCCCAAATAGCCAAATACTTGGGCACTTCGCCGGTCGGCTGGTTGATTAGCCATTCGTGGCACAATATGGAAATGCACATGCGGGTGATCCTCGTGTTCGGCAAACTGAATTACGTATGTTTTCACGGATCCGATTACACTTTTGAGGGACAAGGAAACACGGCGAATCAGGGTCCCTAACTCAGCAGCTTCCTGCTCAGTAAGCTCATCAAGAGATTCGATATGTCGTTTCAGAACCAACACTAGCCACCCGGGTAAAGCGGTGTTATATGCATGTGCCACATCCCAGTAATCGGTCTGGTAAATGCAGTCCCAAAGTGGCACCTTACCCAGTCTTCTTTGCGTCGTTAATTCACACGTTTTGCAGGTACCATTATCTTTCATTTTTACAGTATTTTTGTACTTCTCTCTAATTGATGGAACCTATGCTGAGAGAGCTACTTCCTTAGCTACAAGATCCGTTATGTCCTCAAGTAATCCTCAGAGTTTGTGTGTAGCGATTTCGTACATTTCGTCTGTGCAGGTCTGGAGGACTTTCAAGAGTTCGGGATATGGTTCGCCGTAGCCGGTGAGCAATCCGGAATGCTGGCGGTCCTGTTTTTGGGCGATCAGGTTAGAAGCGTCGATCAGGCCGCAATAGTGCCAACCGACAAATTCTGGACGCGCAAAGGCGTTTCGGAAGAACTCATCGGTCCATTCGGCTCGCTGTTCGATGTTGTCGGCCACAGGACCGTAGGGACGCGGCATAGTGTCTGTAATCATCGTGAAAGCAGAATCGCCATTGATCAGCGGTTTGTCGGCGATCCTGTACCAGCGATCTAAACCGGGTTTTTGCACCTCGTATCGCGCATACATCTGATAGAACACGATGTCGGTAAACTGGCTTGTAATGGGCAATAGGGTATCCAGCGCATCTGTGTTGGCGTTGATTTTGTCGCCGACGAACAGATGGTTTGGATCGTATCGGCGGATTGCGTCCCGCGTTGTCTGGTAGTATTTTGCGACGACTTTTTGAAGGAATTCAATATTGTCGCGGGTTTCGTTTCCATTGGAAAGATCGGTGTGTGGTCGCCAGTTCTCAGCTGTTTGGAGCGCGTCAAACGAATCGAATTGCGTGCCATAAGTGGCGTTGAAATCGCTGATTTGTCCGCGATAGATATCGCGCATGATCTGAACATAAGCCTTTTTGCCCGGTGCATTGGTCCCCAAATTGCGCAATCGTCTCGGCCAGCCGATTCGCGCTTCCCGTCGTGCGCCGCCGATTACATCGGGGCGTTCCCGGCAATCTTCTTCTGTAAACAGAGGACAGTCGGTCATGGCATAACCGAGCAGGAAGGGATCATCTTTTGCAGGCGCGGCAAACTCCTTTGCCATCTGATCGCAGTGTGAGGCAAACGCTTCTGAAAAGACATCCAAAAAATTGCTGTCGGGTATTTCTTGCTGCCAATGCGGGATATCGACAAAGTGAATCGACTGCATATAGGGGAGAGATGGCTGTGGGCGATTGACGGCTGAGAGCTCTGTGTGTACGCCTACTGTGTTGAAGCCGTATTGACGACATGTTTGCAGGAACCAGGTTTTGAGGGCAGGTGTGAATTCGCGGCTGTCCAGATTGTCTATGCCCAATCGCTTTTTCCAGGCTTCGCGATTGTAGTCCTGCTTCCACAGATGGGGATGCAGGTGGTTTATTCCGAAGCTCAGAAACGCATTCCCCTCGGGCGTTACAAGCCACCATCTTTCGTCTTTTTCTACGCGAAAAAAGCCAGTTGCCTCAAATTTTTTGCCCGTCCAGCCCCCGTATTGATCGCGTTCGGCGGTGTCCCGGTGAGATTTATGTCTGTTCATTTGGGTACCTTTGAATAGTTATCAGAGTGTTTTACTCAGCGGGAACAACTTCTCGTGTAACCTCTTGAACTTTGCCGGGGAAGGTTTGCCCTCTTATCCACATGATGGGCTGACCCTTGCCGGCATTTTCAGGATTCATCCATTCTGCTTGCGCGCTCAGGTAATGCGATACATAGCTGCGTCTAAATCGCTGGCTGTGGTTATTTGTGCTTTTGTGCAACAGGTGGGAGTGAAACCAGATGACCGCTCCAGGGGGCGCTTCCACGGGAATGCCGTCCTCATCGCGGGCATTGCGCGCGAGTTTGAATTCATTTTGCTGTGATCCCTCAATGTCGTCGTGTTCGGAGATTGCCTGTTTGTGACTACCGGGGATTACGTAGAGGCAGCCGTTTTCGCGATCTGCTGGGTCGATTGCCGTCCAGGTGCCGACAGTTGTCGCTGTTTTGAACCGCCTGCCAAAGTAAAATTTGTCCTGATGCCAGGGGAATCCCAATCCGATTTTCGGGGCTTTCCAGATGAAGAGGTTGTTGATGCCCAGAATATCTGGACCGAGTATATCGGCAACCGGGTCTGTCAGGCGTGGATCGCGCACTCGGGAGAGGAATTCCGGGATGTAGCAACTGGGGTGGTGAATCTTGTGCATGGCGTAGATACCCGATTGTTTGTGTTTGCCGTCCCGGACAAGGGCATTGCGATCAATGTGAGCCATTGGCATTTTACGTTTTCCAGCGACAATGTCTTCGGCGACCTGTCGCAGGTCGTCGTTTTCTTTATATGAAAAGACGTTTTCGCGTACAAAATATCCATTGCGTTCCCAGTGCTGAATTTCGTCGGGTGTCATGCGATTGGTATTTATTTTTGATGGGTTTCCCATATACGGTCTCCTGAGTTTAAAGAGGTATCGGGAGCCTCACGCGCGCCGGTCCAGACCTGATTGCCATCGGGATCGCGAACTCGAAATTCTGTCATGCCATAAAAGGTTACACGGATAGGATCGGGGTCGAAACCAGCCGCGATCACGCGGTCTCTTAACTTTTCAATATCGGATGTATAGTAGTAAACGACGGTTGAGGCGTTCGATTCCGTGCGAATGGATCGGTCTATCATCACCTGGCAACCGTGTTCACCTTCCAGCAGGGCGTGGCCCCATTCGTCTTTACGTTGGATAACTTTGAGACCCAGGCCTTGTGAGTAGAAGGTTATGGCCTGATCCAAATCGGTTATTGGAATCATTGCAGTGATACGATGTATGTTCACGGTTTTGTCTCCCTAATGATCAATCGGAAGTCGAAAACTGCCTTGTAGTGCTTTGTTATCAAACTCTGGTATTTATGATATCTGAGATTCCTTTAGACTCGACTTTCCCCATTTTAAGGGATATATTCGAGTTGAGGATGAGTAAAAGCAAAGAGTGTATTCTTTAATATCCGCAAAAAATAAATATAATGCAATTCTCTGTGAGAGATTGCGTTTTAGTACATGGAGCAGGAGATGGCAAATGCAGGTGTGAGGTCGAAACGGGAGGTTTTGCTCGATACCGGATATTTTGTAGAAAAGGGTATCCTGAGCGATTCGGATATTGAGATTTGTAAGGATCGATTGCGAGAGATTGCGCGCCGTATTGATTTTTACCGCGATAAGATTCGGGCAATTATAGATGTGCAGGATGAGGCATACCAGAACCATCCCGATCCTCTGTTGCGATTTGATTGGATCAATGAGATTTCGTTTCGAGATCGGGTATTGTGGAAATATTCTGCTGCACACCCCAGGCTTATCGCATTGGCTATGCAAGTGTTGGGTCCCGATATTTATCCACTTAATGGCGGCGGGTTCTTTATGAAGCCTCCCAGTTGTGGCGGTGAGGTACCGTGGCACCAGGATGCGAGTCCTTTCGATGGTTCAGAGGATATACCTGTGCCTGTGCTTTTTGATTTCTGGCTGGGGCTGGATGCGGCAGATGTTGAAAATGGATGTATGGAACTGATTCCTGGATCTCATACTCTGGGGCGTTTGGAGCACGAGCATACGGGTAAGATTTTGCGGGAGATGGATCCGTTTTCGCACGGATTTACCGAGAATGATGTGGTGCGTATTGAGACAGATCCTGGCGATGTGATTGTGTGGCATCAAGATTTGATCCACCGATCTTCCGCTAATTTCTCGGATCGTCCGCGGATTGGCAAAGCGAGTGTTTATATGTCCAAGGCCGATGAAGAGACGATACGGCAAATGTCCGATCCCTGGGGAATGAATCCAGATCGACCACCGATCTGTTTGGACGGTAAAATCTGTGAGTTGACGCATTTTATTGAAGCACCGGGGCTGTAAGTGCTGGCAGTTTTTTCATCTGAACATGTGTAGAATCTTCATCGACGATTGAAAATCCCAGTCTCTGATAGAAGGCGATGCCGCGGATGTTGATCTTTAGTACTTGCAGGTTCACAGCCTTTCCCGCAGCATCAGCGAGAATGCGTGTCATGCACGCTGACCCAATGCTCAACTCTTCCACGATAAGACCTCCATTGCCCTGCTGGTCGCTACAACGTGACCAGCTAACCGAAATGCTCCTCTAACCATGCAACGGCAAAATCGGTCAGATTCCTGGCGTCGAACAAATAAGAGTCTGCGGCTCCAACCTGCCCCGTTGCATAGCTTGCCTGGGTCATATACTCCTCTACAATACGAAGGAAATAGTCGCCATCGGGCCAATCGACAATGCCATCAGAAGTGTCAAACTGCTCGAATTCTATCCATTCGCACTTGCCATCACGTAAGATGGGCCACCGATAACGCTCGGTTTTTTTGTTGGGCACGTCGGCAATATGCTCTGCGTGATGTAGAATTGTCAGGCTATCAAAAAGCGGTCCAAGCAGTAGTATTCGCCCCCTGACTTTGCACAACTTTGCGAGAGGGGAGCCTGCGCCATAACCAAATTGGAGGGGATGATCTGATGTTATCCACTTCGCTTTTGCGCCAACTGCCGCCATTCTTGCCTCGGGATGGTTGCTGCAATACGCATCGGGCCATGTTCGCAGGTACTCGGTGAGGATACCCCACTTGCGGAAGGCGCGTGTCCGTTTGGGATCAAACGGTGGACATTCTGCCAGATATGCTTTTTGCCAGTTCTCCGGCCAATCTTCAATTTCGTTCAGAGGCTCCTCACATTTTATGTACATCATCAAGGTGCCTGCAGGTCCAATCACGTCCAAAATTGCCTGGATTACCATATCAGGTCCGCCGCCGATCCAGCCGACTGCCTTGACAGAAGCGTGCAGCATCAGGGTGTCGCCCGGGACAAGTCCCAGTTTTGATAAGTCAGATATCAGCCTGCTGCGTGTAATTACCGGCAAATCAGTTTTCGCCATGCTGATTACTCCGATGCCAGGCGCTCTTTAGTTTCAGAGTCCTCAAGAGGATGGAGATCAATCGGTGTGAGGATCCCGTAAAATCCGTATTTGATGCCTGACCGATCTCCTTTTCCGGGCGGAAAGTATTCTTCTATAAGTGCCAATAATTGACGACCAAATTCGGATGCCTGTTCTTCAGATAGCCGCGTGCGGTTGTGATTGACTGATGTCTGGAATGTCGAACCGTACAAGCCTTCGGCAGCTTCGCGGAATGCTTGATTGAACTGGTTGACAACATCAGTCGGCAGGGCCTCTACAATCTGGTTGTTAGCCAGGAGGTCCTCCTGAACGCGAATCTTATCCGCTACTGGCGAACAACGCCATTCATGGAGGCCAGTTCCATCTTTTTCCAATTGTACGACACCTGTTTCTGCCAGCTTTTTCAAGTGGTATAGCACCCGGGCATCGGTAATTTCCAATGTCTGTGAAATTTCTGCAACCGACTTTCCGTCTCCAAGGGTTTCGAGGATGAGCCAGCGAAGTGGATCGGCAAGTATGTTCGCACGATCATCCTCAATAACGATTACCGTCTCATTTAAGGCGTTGGTCGGGAATGTCAATTCGCGCCATGTATTCATTCAGACTCTCCAGTTGTATAATTGAAGGATCTCTCTTTGAGACGGGGAAGCACGTCTTGTGATTATTAAAGATTGTTCAACTTTTGATCAAAATCACGTAGGTCCTGCGGGAGACCTCTCGAAAGCCGAGTTTTGCCGCAACTCGCAATGAGGCAAAGTTGTCCTCTCCCGTGCTCCAAACCGGAACTCGTCCTTGTTTCTGAAGCCGATTCGATACTATCGATGCAGCGGCACTACACAGGCCTCTTTTGCGCCAGGGTTCGAGAGTGCCGACACCAATCTCGCCATGAAGATCAGTGACGCCGCTTGTGTGAGATATGGACACCAGTCGCCCCGCATCAATAGCGCCCGCCACAATTCCCTCTGAGAGCATTGTTTCCATATCCTCGTAACCACCACCCTGTATTTCAGTGGGGGCAGAGGCAATCAAGGATTGGTCCTGAGTGGTCAATTCGCGGACATGGCCATTGGTGAACAGTTGGACTGGCCTCGTCAACGAATGATAAACGTCGTCATAGTAGCGTACTTTTGCTCCGTTGGAATTTTCTATCAGATCACCAAGCGATTTGGCGCATTGTCGGTTCACACTTATACAATCCCAACCCTCCACCAACTGAAGTAATTCCCACAGTGCTCGCGCCTCGGTCCCAAATCCCATGGGTTCTTCTGAATCGAAGTGGCCCTGGACGATAGCTGCGCTGAAGGAGGTGGGACTTCCCGCGACAAAAGCCTTGCACAGTTTCTTTTTTAGAAGGTGTACTGACACTACGGTCTCGGGAGTATCACCCAGTGTATCCGCGAGTTCGGCAAAATCCTCTGGATTCAGTTGCGCGACGATGTGTGCCATTGAAATCACTCAGGTCAGTTTTTCGACCAGATCATCGAAGTCAGATGCGTTTACATCAAAGGTCTCAAGGGGCAGGGTAGGCTCATCAGTCGGAAACCCCCTGAATGTAAGCGCTTTTACACCCGGATACTTCATTGTTGACTCCTTGTGTCTTCGACTCGAAGGGCGTCCGTTATTTGCCCCTCTCTCTCAGCTCGAAAGCTTATAGATTTACCATATTTAACTGTGAAAGTCACCGTGTAATACGGATCGGTAGAAAAAACAAAGGTGTGATTTCCTATGGCTCGAAGTGGACGACCACTTACTCTGAGTGTACCTTCTGCAACTGATACTGGGAATGGTACGGGTGCCATGGTTGACCTCCACTTGTAAGTTCCCGTATAGATTGCGAGGTTATCTTCTGACACATAGATTTCATCAATTACGATTTCAGGAATCCCCAGCATCAGGCGAGAAATCTGACTTTCAAGCTGTGCCTGTGGGGCAGAGTTGTGGTTGCACAATACAGTGACTGTAAGACCTTCGTCAGGGTAAGTAGATAATTGGGCACGAAATCCGTTTATGGTTCCGCCATGCTCAATTTTGCGATGTCCATTGAGGTTGCTCATGAAAAAACCATATCCGTATGTCGTATGTTTTCCTCCTGTCAAAAGTCCTGGCTCAATCATCTTATTATAGCTTTGTCGTGATATGAGTTGATTCTCGTTTAATGCAGTCTGCCATTTCAGCAGGTCTAATACACTGGAACCCAATGAGCCGCCAGAGAATGGATTATCCATACCGAGGGGGCGCGCCAGAACAAATTCATTATCCTTATGGTCATAACCCGTTGCAATATTTTTGACGTTTTTGGTTTTCCCCAAATAGTGGGTGTCAAACATTTCCAGAGGTTGCCATACGTTCGCTTTGAGAAAGTCAGCATAGCTCATGCCAGATACATTTTCGATTATCATGCCCAGGAGGTAATACCCTGAGTTATTGTACTGGTAATTTTCACCTGGTGAAAATTCAACGGGTTCTGATGAGAATAGATCAACGATCTCCTCTCGAGAAAGATCGCGTTCAGATATTTCCCAAAATTTTTCGATATCTGTATAGCTCTTGATGCCCGATGTATGGTTGAGAAGCTGATCAATCGTGACTTTATGATCTCTTTGGAGATAATTGGGCAGATAGTCCAGCATAATATCATTCAAGTTCACCTTGTCCTGTTCAACGAGAATCATGATGGCGAGGGCCGTAAACTGTTTCGTTATTGAGCCAACCTGGTAAACCGTATGTTCAGTAGCTTCTACTTTGTTATCTAAATCTGCATAGCCATATCCCCGTGCAAAAATGACCTCATTGTGGCGCATAACACCCACTGATGCTCCCACCAATTGGGTCTCATTTATCGCATTTTCTATTATCGCATCAATCTGATCTTGAATGGTTACGTCTGGCATGAATTCTCCATTTTTTTAATTCATACGACGCGTTCTTGCGACAAGAATCGGTGGAATTTCGCCAAAATTTGTCCAGGAGAGTGATCGTTTTTCATTGGGTTTTGATTCAAATACCGGTTCTTCTATGCCATCGATTACAAATCCAGCGTCAAAGCAACTTTGAAAAAGCTGACTCAATGGTCTGTGAAAATAGCGTGTGGGTACCGGCTGACCTTTTATACCAATACCACGATACGTGGTGGGTGTGATATAAGTTGAAATTTTGATTGAGTGACGAACCGCGATTTCACCGTCACAGTCTTCTTCCTCAACCATTTTGATTGCTCCTGGTGATTGAAAACAAGGATGTGCCAATGTGAAGACGAAACGTCCCTGCAATTTCAATATGGAACTCAGGGCGGCAAATAGAGGCTGGAGGGTGGCCATATCCATAAAAGCCTGGTTGCATACCACAGCGTCAAAATGACCTTCACCGAGACCGAGTAATTGGGTCCTATCAGTTGCATCAATGATTCGATATGTGATTCTGTCAGCCTGATTGGTCGTTCGCTTCTTAGCCTGAGTAACAAATGTCTTGCTAAAATCAATTGCCACAACTTCTGCACCTAATGTGGCAAGTCGTCGAGAAAAATTGCCGTTTCCACAAGCAACATCCAGAACCACTTCCCCTGGCTTTATGGCAAGCAGCCTTTCGACGGTCGGCCGAATAAGCTGATAGTGGAAGTGGTTGCCTTCCCTCATATACTCATCCCAAAAGGCAGCATTCTGATCCCAAATCTCACATGTTTCAGACGTTAGCTCTGGCCATTCTGAAGTGCTCATAGTTTATCCTTTTAGTTGTTATTCTATTCGCCATCTGTCTCGTTGACCGCAGGTAACACATGATCAATCGCGATCCGGAACGCCTGATTGGCCACAGACGAACCGTAGTTGCCACCTGTGAAGACGATGACCAGAGACAACTCTGGGATGGCGAAGATGAACTGACCGCCGTTTCCTTCTGCAGCAAGAACGTCAACAGATCGCCCGCGGTATGGAAAATGGTCAAGCCACCAGCCGAAACCATATCGGTCGTTGCTGTAATGCCCCTTCGCAGATTCGCTGATCCAGGCTGCCGATACAACCTGTTTGCCTTGAAAACGCCCGTTATCTACATAGAGTTGGCCGATCCTGGCCATATCGCGCGGCCTGAGTCGCAAGCCAGCATGCGTTTGGGGCAAACCACTTTTGGTGTACCACCATTCAGAATGATTGATTCCGAGCGGAGCAAAGAGGTGGCTATCTGCGAATTTGTCCACATGCATACCCGATGCCCGCTTGATTACGCCAGCGAGCAAGATGTAGCAACCGCTGTTGTAATTGAACCGTGAACCTGGTTCGTCCGACAGTTCTCTGGAAAGCACATACGCTATGAAGTCGCTGGCGTTCTCCATTTGCGCTTCAGAATTGAGGGAACCCGGCTCGGAGTTATGTGCGCCAGATTGATCCCAGTTGAATCCAGCGGTCATCGTCAGTAGATGCTTCAGGGTAATTTGCCCTTCCCCCTCCTTCAGGTGGTGGGCATACTCAGGGAAAAAACGAGCCATAGGCACATCTACAGAGTCGATATATCCACGATCAATGGCGATGCCGATTAGTGTAGCTGTGATGCTCTTGGTAACGGACCGTGTATCATGCAGGGTTTGCTCGCCGAACTCGACCACGCCCCTCGAACCATCTGTGCCGGTGTAATACGCTTCGAATACCAGCTTGCCATTTCTGACGATCAGAAAGCCGTGGATGTTCTCATACTCCTGGCTGCGTATCTGATGTGCAACCTGGACAATCGGTTCTGGATCGATTCCCTCAGACTCAAGTGTTGATAAGGGCCAGTCATCGAGTAGGGTAGATTCTCTGGTTTCTTCCGCCATTACGACGCTGGGAAGGCAAAAGAACCATAGGAATAGGATTAAGGCTGGCTTCAACATGTGGAATCTCTACTATTCTTGAGTCAGGACATCGGGCGACAGTTTGAGCAAAAGGACGGTTAGTGAGAATCCATCCCTGAGTTTTCTTTCCTTGATCAGTTGACTGACTTCATCACGCGTAAACCACCTCACACTTCTCACTTCATTCCTGTCAAACTCCCCCTGGGACCCTGTTGCCAAACACTTCGCAATGTGGAACACCTGGTTTGAAATACCATTGGAAGGATGAAAAGTGTAGAGCACTTCCATATTACTCGAATCATACCCTGTCTCTTCGATGACTTCGCGCCTGGCTGCTTCCAGAACAGACTCTCCCTTTTCAATCCCTCCTGCTGGAATCTCCCACTCGATAGAGTCGGTTGTGTATCGGTAAGATTCGATCATCAGGATCTGTCCATCATCGTTTTCAACGAGTACAGCCACTGCCTCCTTCTTAAAATCCAGGAAGTAATGGCGATCAATTATCCTGCCTTGAGGAAACTCTACCTTATCGGCATAAAGATTCATCCACGAACTCTCGTAGATTACCTCCCGAGATAACCGACGTGGCTTTCGCGGTCCATGGCTATCTGTAGTCATTTCTTCCTCACTTTTGGCCAATTTTCTTCTGGGATCGGCTCTCGTTTTCCCGAGTCTCAAAAATCTTCAAAGACAGCTCTGCAATTTGTCTCTCTTCTTCATAAAGTCTTCTAAATTGATCATTCTTGAGCTTTTTATTCAGGTGTTTTCTAAAGGTCCTCATCCATTGCCTCCTTCAATCCAATCAGTAGCGGCCAGTCTTTACCGCTCCTCAACTCGAAAACCACTAACGAATTCACGAATCACCCAAAGATGTTGATCTGGTTTATAAAGCGTTTGAATGTATCCTGTATCTCCAAAGGAAAATTCAATCCCCTGGCCACTGACCGCTGGTTGTGCACCAACTATGCATCGCAACGCGGCATTTAAAATACCTCCGTGTGCGACCACCAGATAGTGCCCGCTTCCCCGTCTGATCACTTTCTCCAGCGCCTGTGCGGCTCGACAGTGAAATGCCCAGGCACTTTCTCCTGCATCTGCACTTACAACATGGGGTTGAAAGGGATTGTGAAAAGCAGGTAATGGATACCTGGATCTGGCGACCTGATGTGGCAAACCTGCAATTGGACCATTATCCTTTTCCATCCAGTCATCATCGAACTCGACACCTACACTCAGGATGTTACCTGCAATTTGGGCTGTCTCGCGGGCACGCTTTAATGGGCTTGCAATAAGCCTGTCAAATTTGATCTTTCTCGCCTTCAGTTCCTTTGCTCGGACTGTAGCTTGTTCACGCCCCACGTCTGTAAGAGGTGCATCATATCGGCCCTCAATGACATTCTCATCATCTGCGCGAGAGCGTCCGTGACGCATGAACATAATCTTGATATCACCATTCATAAAATAACTCCATTTTCGTTCTTTAGAATAATGCTACCGTGCAGTGAATATCTGCACATCTTTTATCTGATCAAAATGCAACTTCCAGAACGTGGCTTGGATTTGCTTTTTAGCGTAGGGTTCTGAAATCTCCTCATCAACCCAATCAAGGTCAAATATACGATTCCAACTATCTTCTATGCGTTGATGATATGCACGAACTGGTATAGGCTTCATCTTGTAAAAAGACAGATTGTGATCAGATAACTCGGCCTCGAATGCTTCTCCATCAGCCACGGTTTGAGGCAGATACCAGTAATTGAGGACATAATGCCATAGATCAAAATCGGATAACAAAACTCCTTTGTCTAATTGCTCGAATTCGATCCTTACACCGCGTTGACCTTTGGGTAAATGACCACTGCTGCGTAAATCGGGTTTACGTCTTTCAATACCATCCCATTGATACCAGGCCCATAAAGGCAAAGACATAATCTCAGATTTAGATACTATTCGGTGCTTCATTTGCTTTGTCATCCACCTGTAAGCATCGAGAAACAGATCCTCTGAATATCTCTGATCGGCGAAGAGCACTTGTTCCCGCTGCAAGATTTTCCAGGCAGCAATAGATTGAATCGTCCAAAGCGTCATAATTTTTGGAATGATAGATGGGTTTTTAGAGGTTTTTCCTTGACTCTTTACTTGTTATAGAGTTTATCTTTTTTCTAAAGATACCATTAATATATCATGTGGAGAGAGCTATGGCTGGATTTACTTTGAATACACGCATACGTGCGAAAGCTGACGATAGCACGGACACATTCGAAATCGCGATAGAAACAGTAGAATGGGTTCCTGCGAAAGCCGCTGTTATCATCTGTGATATGTGGGATACCCATCACTGCATTTCGACTGCCGAACGGGTCGCTGAAATGGCACCTCGCATGAATGAAGTCATAGCAGGCATTCGAAAAGAAGGTGCGTTGATCATACACGCTCCCAGCGGCTGTATGGGATTCTACGACGAGACACCGCAACGCAAACGCGCCCAGGAAGCACCCTTTGTAGAGGCTTCTGTTGAATTCAGATGGAACGGGTGGGACCAACCCCGCGAGATTTGTCAACTCGAAGAATCACCATTACCGATTGGAATCACCAATCCAGGACCGTGCTCATGCCATACCCCAGAGCCTTGTTGTAAGGAGGGGGTTGCTCTTTGGGTTCGCCAGATTGAGACGATTGATATTGCTGAGGAGGATGCGATCAGCGATGATGGTCAGGAAGTATATAATCTGCTTCAACGCATTGAGAACGTAATCGTGATGGGTGTTGCTGCGAACATCTGCGTACTCGGTCGTCCATTTGGTATTCGTCAACTCGTCTATCTGGGTAAGAAACCATTGCTGTGTCGCGATCTGACCGACTCCCATCACTGTGATCACGGAGGTCATTTCCAGGGCACGGACCTCACGCTCGAACACATCGAAAAGTACTGGTGTCCAACCGTTACAAGTGATCAGATAGTAGGAGGCAAAGCATTTCGGTTTCGCGATGACAAACGTGAGTAGGATTGATGTTTTTTTACTTGCACCTGATTCATGCGTGCCGTAGCTGGAACCACGCTATTAGCCCAAGGCTCATCTACAATTCCTCTCTTTTGATGGCGAAGAAAAATGGGTGAACTTCCTCCGGTGCATCAATGCTTCCGGATCCCCCTCCTACAATACCATCCTTTTCAATCTGAAACCCAGTCTCGGTAAGAAACTTCTTGTAGGTCGAGGGACCAAAATTGCTCCAGTACATGGTCTCGCCGAAGAAGTCATCTTCAGTATATCCAGGTCCATCGTCGTACCTTGCAACCGTAAACAGAAGGAGGCCGCCGGGCCGAAGCCATTGTGCAAATCTACGAAAGAGGGCTTGGTGCTCCTGTCTCGGGATATGGAAAATGGCGTAAAAACTGACAATTGCATCGAATCTGCCTGCGGGGAATTCGGTCTCCATTACATTAGCGATGATGAATTCGGCTGTGGGGACGTTTTTCTTAGCGAGAGCTATCATATTGGAGGAGATGTCGATCCCAGTAAGGTTGAACATCCCTGCAAGGTGTTGTGCGACCGGGATACCAGCACCGCATCCAACGTCAAGGACCTTTGAACCAGGTGCCAGATGTTCAGTTATCAAGTTGAGTTCTGGTTCAGGTGTGGTACGCCTTTGCCCAGCGTAATCCCTCGCACACCGATTATAGGCGGTCCTTACCAGTTCCCGATAATTGGTTTCTGGATCGTCAGCGATTTTGAATGGCATAGGTCTCCTTTCTGATCTGAGTTATGCGTTTCCTCTAACGTTTTCAGATGGCCGATTGCCGAACTTGCTCAGCGGTCTTCATGGGATGATCGCTTCACGTGTTACGGACGATTCGAAAAACCGCTCTTGGAATTCCGTCAAGGCGAGAATCTGTTCATCGGAGTAATCCTGGCCGGCAGGAACTACAATGAGTTTATCATCATCGTCGTCAGATCGTTGAATGACGGCGATACACCTGCCTGTGAACGTCTCTATCGGTTTGAAGACGCCGAGGATATAGGCATCGAGGTCTTCGCCATCAGGTGCCGGTACATTCGAGAGAAATCCGTAATTGACTGGATAGATGAAGCCTGCTTCAGGATGCATAGAGCCAAGAGGTCGATCTATAGTAACATCGACAGTTTTCCCGATGAACGTCCTTGCATCTATAAAGTCATCCGTCATGGTCGATTTCCAGTTTTTGACCCGAAACTCATCCAGGCCAGAACCTCGCTCTTCAAGTCGTCAAGACTGCGACAACCATCCAGGATAAGATCGCTCACCTCTTCATTTCGTGACCATCTCCCATACAAATTGAACTACCGCTATCCAGTTCCGACAAGAACAAGCCCTGTGAAGATGACGGCGACCCCAAGGTATTTGGGTGTGTAGCCGGGTTCTTTGAGCAGGAGGATGCCGAAAACAGTGCCCAGGGGAATGCTGATCTGGCGAAAAGTAACGACATAGCTGACGTTTGAGACAAAGGCCAGGCTGATCAGGACCAGAGTATAAGCGGTGGCCATGCCAGCGCCTGCCAGCAGGGCGCGAGGTGCTCGCGTTTTCAGAATTTCCCGCATAAGAATGCGGCCGCGTTTTTGAAATAGAACCCAAATGCCCAGCCAGAGAGAGGTAATGAGGCCTTCGAAAAAGGCGTAGATCATCGTAGCCTGCCAGCCCGCAATGGGGAGGGCGGGAGAATCTCTGAGGAGACGCAAAGCCTCGTCGTCGATAATCGAATAACCGGCTGAGGCAAAGGCGGCCATCAAGGCAAACAATACCGATGAATTCAGGTAGTTGTCAATATGGAAATCACTCAAATGCTTCATGGGCAGGATAAACATTCCAACGGCAACCAGGGCAATGCCCCAAATGCACTGTGAGGTGACCTGATCGGCGCGATCAAAAAAAAGCGTCACGATAATGACCACGATGACCGGGGATGACCTCGCGATGGGGTAGAGGATGGACAGGTCGCCTCTCTGGTAGGCGTTGGCCAACCCGAGGATGTAGATGGTCTGAAAAATACCTGTCACGACAAGCAAGATCCATACGGAGGTAGGGAAAGTGGGAATTGCCGAGCCGAACAGGATGAGTGCGGGAATCAGACACAGAGTCCCCAGTGTGTTGACCAGGAGGAAGAAGGCAGAGGACGGATGTTCTCGTTTACACAACAGGTTCCAGCCCACATGAGTGAAGGCGGAGATGAGGATGAGGATGACGGCGGTGAGGGTCAAGGCGACATTTCTCGAATTTAATCAGGATTATTCAGACCTCCGCCAACTCGAACTCACTCTCAAACGCAGTCAGAGATGTCTGCATTTCACTTGTCAGTGCCCTTGAGTCGGACGATTCCGCCAGGTTCCTGGTCTCCCAGGGATCCGCTTCCATATCAAAGAGCTGGATTACTGGATCACCCTCATAGGTAATGAGCTTATGTGTGTTGGTGCGGAGCATTTTACCGCCTCCGGTGGCGTGTGCTACCATAAAATCCCGCCAAGCTGGATTTTTACCCTCAGCAATCGCACGCAGGCTGTATCCGCGCATCATAGGGGGCGGCGAGATCCCGGCATAGTCACAAACTGTCGGAAAAATATCCACGCCCGATACGAGATGCTCCCGGTCTATTACCTGTTCCTCGATGTGACCGGGCCAACTCATGATAAAGGGCACCCGTGCGGCTTCATCGTATAGAAAGCTCTTAAAGACCATTTTGTGTCGAAGATGTCCGTCTCCATGGTCGGACGTAAGGATTACGACCGTATTGTCCTTAAATGCTGAGTTCTCGAGTGCGTCTATGATCAAGCCGATCTGCCCATCCACCTTTTCAATGTAGCGGTAGTAGGTCCAGATATAGTACCGGTAGAGTTTCTCTTCCCACTTTTCCATACCTGATTCTTCACCTCGGTCTGCCATTTTCTGATTCCGGGAGCTTCTGACTCTTTCCGGCTCCGCCATGTCTGTCTCGAAATTGGGCGGCAGTGGAGGCAGGTCGTCAATCTCGGGGAACGGCATCTTTCCATCGTGCATCGTATGCGTCAGGACAAAGGAGCAGATATCGTGCGGATTCAAGAGTCCGACTGACAGGAAGAAGGGGTCTTTCTCTTTGTAGTTCTGGAGAAACCCGATTGTACTGCGGGTCGAAGCAATGTCTCCGGTCTCAGCCGTATTCCGCGGATCGGGACAGATATGGTGGAAACTCTGTGCAACATCTCTACCGGGAATATGCCATTTTCCGCTGTAGTAGGCGTTGTAACCATTTTTGTTCAGCCATTGTCCCAGGTCCGGCATGGACGGAACCATGTTGGCACCATTGGCCACGACGCCGTTTTCGGGTGTATGGCGCCCGGTAAACCAGCTCGCCCGCGCTGGACAGCAGACTGGATTCGCGCTATAGGAGTTTGCAAAGCTGATTCCCCTTGCTGCAAGTCGGTCCATACCGGGTGTCTTTACGTCATTACACCCCAGATGTCCAAGGGCTTCCGCGCTATGCTGGTCGGTCGTAATCAGAAGTATATTCGGTCTTTGTTCCATCGCTTATGACACCTCCTTCTTGAGAATCACCGTCCTGCGCGTACTCACCACCAGAAATAATCGCCCATTCCCATCTACATAATAACAGGTGGGGATAACGGATTCTCCGTAATGGCAATACACATCTGCAATTATAGCACTCTGATCTGTTGTTATTTCCGATGTCCCGCGATAAATTAGAAACTGATTTTCCCGGATCATTGAGAACTCTTCTATCAGGTCAAATGTGTGCTTTGTCGTGTCCTTTTCGGCACTTAGTCGCTGGACGGCGTCAAAAAGACACCAGTCGGCGGTATAGGGTCCAAGCGTCTTTGAATGCGCAGGCTCTTTGCCATCCATCAAAAGTCGGCTATTTCGGATTTCCCCTTTCTGGGTGTATTCAACCAGTCCTTTTCCCGCCTGGCTCCCGTTGGAATACTTTAGCGTCCAGGTCTTTGGAGATGTGAGTGCGTTGTTCTCGCATTGTGCATCGATCTCTGTCGTGTTGTCGAACTTCAGGTCCGAGCAGGTAATTCCCAAATGGCGGTCTTCACCCTCATTTCTGGCGGAAATCCTGAGTGTAGCTTCAGGTTCGTGAGACCTGCTCCCTCGCCTCGTCCGAATGTTCATCCAGTAGATGTCGTATGTCTGCTCTCCCGGTGCCTCCGGATCAAAGGCTCCGGCAGGCAAACCGTATTTGTTCAATACCCTCTTTGTGTGGATATATTCCCATGGCTCAGCCATTTTCACGCTCCTTTCTGAGGAAGTCTCTCAATGAAGGGCATTCAGATTCTACGACATACTGAAGGGAAGTGCAAGTACCATCTGGTAGAGATTTCGATAGAGTGTTAGAAAACGCTCTATGATTCACTTTGATGGGGATTGATTTACAAAAGCCAAGTCGCTATATTAAATTGAAAGAATGTCTTGGACATTTTACAATCTTTTACGTCACAACTCGGGTTATTGATAATGATTGGTCTAGACCAATATCCGAAATTTCGTCTATCCACGCTCAGTATCACCGGTTTGCTGAGCCTTCTGCTCTTGATTTCCCCTTTGTTCCTTTTTTCCCAGGATAGTAGCCCGCCCTCTTCGGACTTTGATGGCAATGGAACTGTCGGGGTCTCTGATTTTTTACTTTTTCTCGATGTGTTTGGATCAAAGGAAGGTGATGAGAAGTATGAGTCAAAATACGATCTGGATGGAAATGGCGAGATAGGGATTAGTGATTTTCTGATTTTTGGGGATAATTTTGGCACTGTGATCCCAAAGGTGAGTATATCTGCGGGCACTACGCCTGTGACTGAGGGCACGTCAGCGACGTTTACGATTACCGCGAATCCTGCACCTACAACAGCATTGACAGTGCGTGTGAGCGTGAGCGAGACTGGCAATGTTAAGGGGACATCGTCTTCAAGTGTGACCATCAAGGCTACCGAGACCACCGCTACGTTGACAGTTACTACGGTAAATGATGATGTAGATGAGTCCAATAGCGTGATAACTGCCAAAGTGCAGGGTGGGACAGGCTACACGGTGGGTAGTCCTTCTTCTGCGAGTGTGACAGTTGAGGATAACGATGAGCCTGCGCCGCCACCACCGCCACCACCGCCACCACCACCGCAGACGCCAAAGGTGAGTATATCTGCGGGTACTACGCCTGTGACTGAGGGCACGTCAGCGACGTTTACGATCACAGCGAATCCTGCCCCTTCAACAGCCCTGACAGTGCGTGTGCGTGTGAGCGAGACTGGCAATGTTAAGGGGACATCGTCTTCAAGTGTGACCATCAACGCCAATAATACCACCGCTACGTTGACGGTTACTACGGTAAATGATGAGGTAGATGAGTCCAATAGCGTGATAACTGCTGAAGTGCAGGGTGGGACAGGCTACACGGTGGGTAGTCCTTCTTCTGCGAGTGTGACGGTTGAGGATAACGATGAGCCTGCGCCGCCACCACCACCACCGCCACCACCACCGCAGACGCCAAAGGTGCGTATCTCAGCGGGTACTACGCCTGTGACTGAGGGCACGTCAGCGACGTTTACGATCACAGCAAATCCTGCCCCTTCAACAGCCCTGACAGTGCGTGTGAGCGTGAGCGAGACTGGCAATGTTAAGGGGACATCGTCTTCGAGTGTGACCATCAATGCCAATAATACCACTGCTACGTTGACGGTTACTACGGTAAATGATGAGGTAGATGAGTCCAATAGCGTAATAACTGCCGAAGTGCAGGGTGGGACAGGCTACACGGTGGGCAGTCCTTCTTCTGCGAGTGTGACGGTTGAGGACAATGATGAGCCTGCGCCACCACCACCGCCGCCACCACCGCCACCACCGCAGACGCCAAAGGTGAGTATATCTGCGGGTACTACGCCTGTGACTGAGGGCACATCAGCGACGTTTACGATTACCGCGAATCCTGCACCTACAACAGCATTGACAGTGCGTGTGAGCGTGAGCGAGACTGGCAATGTTAAGGGGACACCGTCTTCGAGTGTCACTATTGATGCGACTAAGACCACTGCTACGCTGACGGTTACTACGGTAAATGATGAGGTAGATGAGTCCAATAGCGTGATAACTGCTGAAGTGCAGGGTGGTACAGGCTATACGGTGGGCAGTCCTTCTTCTGCGAGTGTGACAGTTGAGGATAACGATGATCCTGCGCCACCGCCGGTGACGCCAAAGGTGAGTATATCTGCGGGTACTACGCCTGTGACTGAGGGCACATCAGCGACGTTTACGATTACCGCGAATCCTGCCCCTTCAACAGCCCTGACTGTGAGTGTGAATGTGACCGAGACTGGCCCCGTCATCAATGGGACACCGCCTTCGAGTGTCACTATTGATGCGACTAAGACCACCGCTACGCTGACAGTAGCAACGGATGATGATGATGTGGTTGAGTACGATTACAGGGTAACCGCTGAAGTGCAGGGTGGTACAGGCTACACGGTGGGCAGTCCTTCTTCTGCGAGTGTGATCGTTTTGAACAATGATGATCCACTGCCAGTGGCTTCAGTGGAGATCAGTCCCAGTTCGATAAAATTAACGAAGGTGGGCAACTCTGACATCTTAACGGCACGCATCCTTGACAAAAACGGCAAGGAGACTCGGGTCACGAGTTGGGGGTGGTCGTCAGCCAATGAGGAAGTGGCGGCAGTAAGTTCACTGCAGACTTCTAATCGACTAAAAGCGCGGGTGACGGCTATTGGAGACGGGACGACCACGATAACACTAAGCGCAAGTGGGCAAGGAGGAACGGCAACTGGGACAGCCACAGTGACGGTAACAGTATCCGGACCTCGAGTGGAGATCTCACCGCGTTCGTTGACCTTTGAAGCACTGGGTAGCACGGCTACGGTGACGGTCCGAGTCCTGGATGAGAATGGTGTGGAGGACACTGACGCGTCGTTTATTTTGGTTGGCCTATTCTCCCCCGGCAGTGAAATAGTCATAAAGAGGGTGGATGGTGGCTTCACGGTCACGGGAAATGCAACATCACGCGGACGTATTGAGATAAGTTCGGGCGATGCACGTGCCACTCTACCCATAAGAGTGTACCAAAAACCGGCGTCCTTGACGCTTTCACCGAGCTCGGTGGCCCTGACGGTAGGCGGAACGGCGACGTTGAGTGCGGCGATCAAGGACGCGAACGGGCACGAAATCAAGGTGGATCAAAACGACGGTAAAGGTGGTCTCGCGGTGTATTGGGAAACGAACAACTCTGCGGTGGCGACGGTTGATGGTGCTGCTAAAAGAAGCGAGACAGATAATAGGGGCGGCACTGCTAAAGTTACTGCGAAGGACACCGGTACAGCCACGATCACGGGGCGCTGGAGCACAGGGACGAATAGCGTTGCAGGTACGGCCACGATCACGGTGACGGACTAAATGATGTGATCGGTTCAGCACGAATTGTACTGCAGGAGCGACTGATGGAGTACGGATGATGTCGAATGAAAAGCCGAATGTGCTGGTGATTCAGCCCGATCAGCACCGCGGAACGGTGATGGGTTGTGCAGGTGACTCGCAGGTGAAAACGCCGAATCTGGACCGCCTTGCGTCGGAGGGGATCCGGTTTTCGCGCTGCGCCTCGTCCAGCCCTGTGTGTTCCCCATTTCGGGGGACGATGCAGACCGGATTGTATTGCCATACCCACGGTGTGGATGTGAACAATATTCTGCTGAATCCCGAACTGATCACGTTTGCCGACCTGTTTGCGGACGCGGGATACGCCACAGGCTATATTGGGAAATGGCATTTAGATGGGGGCAAGCCCAGGGGATGGGGTGGATTTATTGAGCCTGGTCCAGGGCGAGCGGGATGGCAGGAATGGCACGGATACCAGAAAGGGCACGAGTTTTTCGATGTCTGGGACTACAACGAGAATCGCGAGAGGGTGCGGATCGAAGGTTACGACTGGGAGCCAGCGTGGCATACGGATATGGCTCTGGACTTTGCAAAACGAAATCGCGACGCCGGTCGTCCCTGGCTCTACTATTTGGGATATGGTCCGCCGCACAAGCCCGAACAGTGCCCGCAGAAGTATCTGGATATGTACGATCCCAATACCTTTGAACTGCCAGATGATGTGAAGGGACGGTTCGGAGAACGGGAACGCGAGCTTCGGGAGCTTTATCAGATGTATTACGGGCAGGTAACGGCGGTGGATGTGGAGATCGGACGTGTGATGGCTGGCCTGGCGGAACTGGGAATTGCAGACAATACGATCGTGGTCTATGTAAGCGATCACGGCGACAAGCTGGGCAGTCACTGCGAACCCGATGAGCGCAACTTTCGAGGCAAAGGAAGTCCCTTTGCGACCGCGTTTCGCATTCCGTTCATCGTGCGATGGCCCGATCGCATCAAGCCAAATCAGGTGTGTGACGCGCTGGTGAGTAGCGTGGATCTTACGCCCACGATTCTGGACCTGGCGGGATTGGAGGTTCCCGATGTGATGCAGGGCGACAGTATGGCGGGCTGGTGTCTGGAGGGAAAAGGCGTGGAGAACGACTGTGTATATATGGGACTCCGCGGGGCAACCCAGCCCGGTGGATGGCGTGCCGTATGGGATGGTCGCTATGTGTTTTCACCAGGGATTTACAATGTCCTGTATGACCACGAATCCGATCCGCTGGAGATGGAAAATCTCATCAACGCGCCGCAGATTTCGGGTGAGAAGAAGCGGTTAGCAGGGCTACTCGTACAGATGGCCGAGAAGACGGAAGATCCGGTGCTGCAGGAGGTGAAGGGCCTTTGCGGTATGTGATCATCCCTGACCGTCATCGCGGTCATACGCACTTTCCCACGCCTTCACCCGTTCAAACAGCACGCCTATGCGTTCTTGATATCTTGTATCCTCAATCCGGTTATAAAACTCCTTTGGATCCTCCGCCAAATCAAAATACTCTCCTGCTTCACCCTGATATACATTCAATTTTTCCGTCTCCGTCCGAACCATCTGAGTATCACCAATCTGGCTGAATACCGCATCCCGCCAATCATCAGGGGCTGGCTCTCCATCTAACAACGGTTTCAACGACCGTCCGTGTACAGAGTCAGGGACCTCAGCCCCAATCAAATCACAAATCGTCGGGAACAAATCAATGTGTTCTACCAGTTCATCCCGTACTCCTGATCGTATTCTTGGATCAGAAATCAACAGCGGCACATGCGCCGAAGCCTCTCGCATATTAAACTTCAAAAACATCTCGTGTTCCCACATCTGGTCGCCGTGATCTGCCGTCCAGATCACAATGGTCTCGTCCCTGATCCCCAACCGATCCAACGCATCTAAAACCATTCCACAATACCCATCCACAAGCTCTATCATTCCATAATATCCCGCAATTACCTGCCGCAGTTCCACAGGTGTCAAATGCGCCCATTCTTTTCGTTTCCTCAAAATATCACTGTGGGGCAAGGGCGCATCAGCAGGTGCTTGCTCTGGTAATTCGATCTTTGACTGGTCGATCTTTTCATAAATTTCTTTGGGCGGATAAAACGGGGGATGAGGCTCTGTAAAACTCGTCCAGGATAGAAATTTCTCCCCTTTGCTGACGGCTTCTTCAATCTGCCGAATTGACTCTGTCGCAACATGATATCCCCAATACTGCTCCCGACTTCGCGGACTTGGCCCCCCAGATGACCGCCGCAATACGCCCTCATTTTCCCAATCGTATCGGGCCAGCATATCCTCAGGCATTGTCTCGCGCCACATCTGTTGCGTAATCTCTGGCTCATAGCCATTGTCCATATCGGGATCTTTCCAGTGCATATGGCCCAGGTGGAACCGACGATAATTCAAGGGTTGTACAGCATGTGCAATTGTGTACATCCCCGGATAAGGCATTGCGTTATTGGTAAAGACGCCATGTGCGTGGACATATTTGCCGGTTGCCAAACTGTGCCGCGCTGGCGAACACACTGGCGACTGTGTATAACACTGGTCAAATCGCACACTCATTTCGGCCAGACGATCGAGATTGGGCGTATGAGCCAGTGGATTTCCCAGACACCCCAACGCATCAAATCTGTGATGATCACTCATCAAGACAAGTACATTCATCAATAAATCTCCTTTCAATCAACTCCTCGTTCGATTTCTCCATTGGTTGAGCGCGATGAGCATGCTGTCTCTGGTTTTGTCGTCCAGGCTCTGAGCCAGATTATTGAGTTCATACGGATCGTTCGCCAGATCAAAGCAATGCGTAATGTCATTCTCGTTCTGCCTGGTAACCAGCTTTACGTCGCCCCTGATAATGCAATCATCTTTGTGCTCAATGAAGACATCGGTTGAGATATCTGGCTCTCCGGTCAGGCAGGGGAGCAGAGAGCGGCCTTCAGTTTCTCCTGAATTTTCAGCATGGGCCAGATGGAGAATCGTGGCGAATAGATCTACTGTAGATACTGGGCTTTCAATAGCGCGTTGTGCTGTTCCGGGTACGCGGATAAGCAGGGGCACGCGAACAGACTCATCGAACATAACGCCCTTTCCGAACAAGCCATGACAACCGGCCATATCGCCATGGTCAGATGTGAAGATGACGACAGTATCATTTGCCAGTCCAGTCTTTTCCAGTGTTTTCAATATGCGGCCAAACGCGGTGTCCAACTGAGAGATTTCCCCGAAGTACCGCTTCCTGAATTCTTCAACACCGTAGTCCGCATTCCAGCCTGTGTTCTTGAACCAGGCGTCGCGGTCCGTGCTGGAGGGACCATCCATTACGGACTTATCATATCGCTGCAGGTCGTCCAGAGGGGGGGAACAGGGAGGGTGGGGGGCTTGATACGATACTGCCATGAAGAATGGGGACTCCGGGGAGGATAGAGATGCCAGTTCATCGCAGACAATATCTGTTAGACCATCAGTTTCGTGCCCACGAAGCTTTACGGGGGTGTCGGGATCGTCGCGCCAGATCAGTCCGGCATTGTGATCTACATGGTGGCTTTCCCACCCAATGAAGTGTTGAAAGCCTCCCCGCAGTTCTGGCGGGACCCATCCGTTCTGTTGTTTACCGCTCAAATGCCATTTCCCGATATAGTGCGTGTCATAACCCGCCTGGTTCAGATGATGAGCAATGGTCGGCTGATTCACGGGGAGGCGCATACCATTCCCCGTAACGCCGGTCTGACTCGGGTATTGTCCGGTGAGCAGGCAAGCTCTGTATGGGGTGCATATCGGTACATTTGTATAGGCGCGATTGAATTGCGCGTTTTGTGCGGCGAATTGTGATAGGTTGGGGGCGTGAACGATATGGTTCCCGTAGAACGGCAACCATCTGGCGCTAAGCTGATCGGGAAATATGAATAGGATATTTGGTCTGTGTATCATGTGTTTGGGGTAGGGGAGAGGTCAATTAATCCTTTTTTTAGTTGCTTTTGAAAGGGTCGCTCAAAATGACGAGGGTGATAAGATCGCGCAGGCTTTTATTTTTTTCCTGTACATCCTGGACTATTGCATCAATCGCCGGTCGATCAGAAATGCCCAACTCGCGACCAATTGCGTAGGTCAGCAATTTTTCTGTCAGACAACGCGTGAACTCTGCGTGACGCTTTGTCATGAGCTCGCGAAATTCGACGAAGGATTGAAAGGTCTCGCCACTCGGCAATTGTCCCGAAGGATCAATCGTTGCGCTTCTGGTATAGTGAGTTCGCCAACCGCCGATTGCATCAAAGTTTTCCAGCGCAAAACCAGGCGGATCAATTTTGCTATGACATTGGGCGCAGGTCGGCATCTCGCGGTGCTTGACCAGTTGATCTCTGATGGTTGTTGCTCCGCGCGTGTCTGGCTCAATCTCAGGTACATCGTCCGGCGGTGGCGGCGGTGTGTATCCCAGCACATTTTCCAGCACATAAATCCCGCGCACCACAGGCGAAGTATCTACGCCATTGGCCGAAGCCATGAGAAAACTGCCCTGGCCCAGCAGACCACCGCGTGGTGTTCCTGTGAGCGGAACCCGGCGAAAGTGATCTCCTTCAATACCTTCTATCCCATAATGCCGGGCGAGTTCTCGATTGAGAAAGGAATAATCAGCAGAAAGAAATTCGCGGGGCGAGAGATTGTTGTCGAGTACGTGCCGAAAAAACGTCTCTGTTTCAGTCACCATAGCAGGGCCGAGATTGTCGCGGAAATAGACTCTAAAATCCGGGGAGGGTGGCATCTCGCCAATGTTGTCATAGTTGAGCCATACGCGAATGAAATTTTTAACAAAGCGTTGCGACTTTGCGTCTTTGAGCATGCGATGGATCTGATTATCGAGTGTAGCAGGATCGCTGAGTTTCTTTTGCTGTGCCAGTGCTATCAGTTCATCATCTGGCGCTGCAGACCACAGAAAATAGGATAGCCGGGCAGATAGAGAATAGTCGTCCAGAGCGCCTTCGCCTTCGTGTAAAAACAGAAAAGCTGGCGCATTGAGAATGGCCTGGAAGCCCAGTTGTAATGCGGACAACGGCGCCATGCCATTGCTGAGTTTTTCATGTACAAGCGACTCAAATGGTGCGAGTTCGCCCGGGCGCAAGGGCCTGCGAAAAGCGGCTGTGGCAAATGCACGCAAACGCTCTGAAATACGCTTTTGATCCAGATCCTCGGGTTTTAGGTCGCCATACATCAACTGATGTCCGCGTGGAGGCCAGTCTTTTTCTTGAGGACCGCTAACCTGAATTTCCCAAACCCTTAGCTTAGGCCCGCGGTAAACCTTGAGCAGCGCGTGATTTCTTATATTTCCCGCTTTCTGGTCCACGAAGGGCAGGATTTCGGGTTTTGGATCTTTTGCCTTAGTAAGTTTGCGAACCAGGGCTTTGGTTGCCAGCGTTCCATTGCGGAAACGAACCTCTGGCTCAAATCCCTTTTCCAGATAAACATCCCATTCAAACCACTGAGGCTCTTCACGGGTCAGTTCAACAGTTGCAAGCGTGTATTCGCGAGAAATGTTGCCCGTACTCTGCACACTGCCTTTGCGATCTACAGCCGCCAGTTCCAGCACAAGCGGGTCGCCTTTGGGAAAATCGTTGAGTTCTCTGTCATAATGGTGATTGCGATCAATTGCTGCCGCCCGCACCCTTATGGTGTAGGTACCACTGACAGGGGCGCCACCATTCGCCAGCGGATAAAAGCCAATATGACCACCGCGGTAATGACGTCCAGTGAGATCATCGTATCCCGTATCTGACACAAACCGAAAGCGATCCTCTCTAAAAACCTTGGGCAAGGACAAGGAATTGGCCTGTTTGTTTGTAAAATAGAAGGGCGATTTTTGCACGTAATTTTTGGCTTCGGGTCTGGCTTCAAAATGCGTGGCGCGTGTGACGGCTTCTTCAGCGACACGCAAATAGTGATCGAGCAACAGGCCCGACGTGACAAGCCCGGCAGCATTGTTATCAAAGCCTTTGACTTTCACTTCGGGCGGAAAATCCTCCGTAGGATCCCAGGCTTCCATATTCAGGCCGAGTAAATCGCCGAGTGTCTGGCGATATTCCCAGGCGTTGAGCCGCCTCAAAGGTGTGTGCTGTCTTTTGCCCGACAATCGCATACGCGCTTCGGCAATCGATGCTGTAATTACCTGAACAGTGGCGAGCACCTCATCTTTACCCGGCTGCATCTGGCGCTTTGGTGGCATCGATTGCAGGTTGAGCTGATCGACAATATCCTGCCAGAGTTCTAATTCTTTGAAGTTGGCAATTGTCTCGGAAAACTGATCAAAGCGCCGATCGGCTTTTTGCACACTTGAACCGTGACACTTTACGCAATATTGTGTGAGGAATGCCCTGGGCAGTTCTGCCCAGACAGAATGCGTGCATAGCGTGAAGATAATAATCAGCAAGATCCGTTTCATGAAATCTCCATCGCAGAAAAGGTCCTTGTGCTTTTGCCAAAACTATCCCGCTCTACACCAAACCACTGCAAGACGGAAAGCCAGAGATTTGACAGGGGAATCCGTTTGTGTGCCTCAGCAGGACACACGAGATGTCCTTGATGTTTTAAACCGCCCCCCGCGAGAATTACTGGCAAATTCCTATTGGAATGCCTTGAGCCATCGCCCATGCCACTTCCCAGAACGACCAATGTGTCGTCAAACACCTTGGCTTCTTTGAGACGATCCAGAAACCGACTAAACTGGGTCAATAAATATTTTTCCACAATCTGCAGGTCTTTCAATCGTCCCTCCTCCTGGCCGTGATGCGAAAGGCCGTGATATCCACCAAGATTGAGTTCGGACGTCTTAAAGCCCATGGGGATTTCAAAGGTCACAACCCGTGTCGAGTCTGTCTGTAATGCCAGTGTTAGCAGATCGTAAAAAAGCGGCATTTCCTCAATTTGCATCCGTTCGAGGTCTTCCACAGGTTCAATTGGGGATTCTGGCTTGGGTTTGTCGAGCCATTCGCGCGACATTTGCAGGCGACGCTCGACATCGCGCACCGAAGTCAGGTATTGGTCCAGCTTACCGCGATCCGCCGCATTTAACTGCCCATCGAGTGTCTTTGCCGACGCGAGCAAGGCGTCAAGTACGCTGCCCCGATTTGATAATGTGCGACGCTCTGCGCTTTGCGTAGCTGCATCATTCTGTACAAACAAAGCCTGGAAAATGCGGGCGGGATTGTTAATCGGTGCCACATTTACGCCCGACCGCGTCCATACCATGTCTGTACCTCCGCCCAGCCCTGCAGTAATTGAGGGAAAGCGCGTTGTGCTGCCCACATGCTCAGCCGCGACCTGATCCAGCGTCATATTTTTTTCGGGGAAACCCGCGGCTTCTTCCTTGCGTATGCTGCTCAGAAATACATGTACGCCGGAGTGCCCTCCGCCCGTACCGTGATCGAGATTTGAAAAGATAGTAAAATCATCCCGATGTGAATCGATATATTTCAAGCTCAGGCTCGTCTCATAGTCCTTTCCGGACTGCTCGGGGAAAAATCCACCAGGCCAGAATCCCAGATGATTGCCCACGCAGACCAGACGCCTCGGATTTGTCGCACCGTACACCATGTTGCTTTCTAAGAAGGGCAAAGATAGGGCTATGCCTGCGCCCTGTAAAAAGTGTCTGCGATTAACTCTTGCTTGCAAAAGTTCAGAAATGACGTTCATGTCTTATCCTCTTCTATATAAGTTGGAATCTCTACGCCAAAATCCGTTCTAATATAGCAGACGCCAAAGTCTTTTGTCAAGCTGGTGATAGGTGTCAAGGAGAACAGGACTGAATCACTCTAAGTGGTTGTCCAGGAATTCCAATACTCTCGCGAAGGCGGCTTTCACTTGAGGATTCCACCAGCGTCCGTCGAATCCGTGGCCACCTCCCTCAAGCGTGACCATCTCGTGATCTACGCCCGCCTCCTTCAGGCGGTTCTGCATACGCACAGACAGTTCGTACGGAACGTCGGTGTCGTCTGTCCCGTGTAGCAGTAGCGTTGGTGGATAGTTCGCGTCAACATTCTGGTCTGGACAGTACCGGGTAAAAAACGCGGGGTCCTTCGCGGGATCGAAGCCGCTGACCTCGATCGGCCAGATGCCCTGCTGCCGCGTGTACAGATAGAATGTGCCTGGACGTCTGCCTTCCGAAATCGCTCTCGACTCGATCTGCTCCATCGCCGCTTCGCGCCCGATGTGCCGCTGCGCCAGGTAGAACGGGGATGGTTTTGAATACCACGAACCGATCAGGTCTCCATATCCATAAAAGGATACCAGAGCCCTAGGCTTCGAATCGAACGTGCCCGACATCAACGCCAGATAACCGCCCGCGGAATGTCCGACAGCACCAATTCGCGCAGGATCGACACCGAGTTCATCTGCGTTCGACCGAATCCACCCAAACGCATCGCGGACGTCTGCTATGATCTCTGGTAGTTTGGTCTCAGGGGCGAGCCGGTAGTCGATCGAGATGACTTTGTATCCCGCATCCACGTAGCGAGCCGCGTGGCCCTGACCGTTTTCTCGACTGCCCATTATGAGTGCACCACCGTGAATCCACACTACGGCGGGGGATATTTCGGTCATCGCTTCTGATGAATACACGTCGAGATGGATGTCGCAGTCTGCCGTCTTCTTGAAGGCGTAGGTTCGGCGTAAGAGTGTGAAAATGGGTTCTGGCAAAGTATCCTCGTTATTGAAGAAGATCCAGATGATTCAGCTTCTGCCGAAGACCGTCGGCTCCAACATAGGTGTGCCCACTTATACCCAATCTGGTCGCCGCTGCCACATGCCCGGCGTTGTCGTCTATGAACAGAGCCTGACCCGGAACTGCGCCTACGGTATTTAGGGCTGCGAAGTAGATGTTGGGATCGGGTTTTGCGTATCCCACTTCTGAGGAGTTGATGATGTAGTCAAAATTCTCGGCGATGCCCAGTCGCCGAAGGTCTGAGAGTAACCTCGATGTCGCATTGCTGATGAGGACTAACCTCGCCCTCTTTCGACAAGTCTGCAAGATCTCCAGGACCTCCAAATTGACCTCTCCTGGCGATGCGGACCAGAGTTCAACCGCACGCTCCGCGTTGGCTTCTGGAAAGTCTTGGCTGAGCAGGTCCGCAATTCTCCTACGCCACTCATCGTCAGAGATTTTTCCCGTGATTACCAGGGGGAGCAAGTCATCGGAGAACGCAGCCCCTGGGATGGCTCCTTCGGGAAGCCCGGTTGCTCGCTCTGCCTTCCGATGTATTTCAGGGGACCAGATCCGAATCACCCCATCGAGGTCTGTCAAGATTGCGTTTGTCATTGTAAATCTCCGGGGACGAATAGACGAATCATTTGATAATTCGGCTTGTGGGACGTATCTTTGATTATAGATCTCACTCAGCTTTTAACCGCCCAAACCGAGGAAAAATCATGCTGCGAGTCAGCGACCCCGACCTGATCGCCCACTGGCCATTCCGGGAAGACCTGGAAGACCATTCCGAAAGCGGCCTGTCCATCCAAAATCACGGCGTTGAGATCGGGGAATCAGGCGGACAAAGAAGCGCCCAATTCAACGGGGCGGAAACCTTTCTGGAAGTTCCCTGCAACCTGTCTATAGGGACAGGCGATTTTTCATTCGCCGGATGGATCCACACGGATGAATCCGAAGTGGTCGGCGACATCCTCAGCCAATTCGATCCGGAAACCCGCCAGGGGTGGCAGGTCTCAGTCCTCACCCAAACTGGCATGACTTCCACCGCGCAATCGAATTACCGCAATCTCCATTTCGGCATCGACAACGGGTATCTCGGGTCCTGGACCGATTGTGGTCGTCCCGGTCAGGCAGTCAAGATATCTGCACTTTCGACAATAGGTGGACACCTGTACGCGGGCACTTTCGAGAACGGTGAAGAAGAGGTCGGCCATCTGTGGTGCTACGAGGGGGAAGAACGCTGGACCGACCTGGGCAATCCAGTCGGATGCAATAGCGTCAACGCCGTTGTCGAATTTCAAGGTGCGCTCTACTGCGCCCTTGGTCGGTATAATTCCAGCGGATCCGCCCTGGGCGATCCTCTGAATACCACACCCGGCGGTCAGGTCTATCGGGTCGATGCCGATGGCCAATGGACTTTTTGCGGGCATCCTGGCATCGAAGACGCCACACCCGAAGAAACACCTACCACGGGACATAACACGGGCAAAGCCGACAACGCCACCGCCCTCACAGTCTATCAGGGCCGGCTCTACGCCACCAGCCTCTATCGCGAAGGCGCCTTTGTCTATGATGGCGGCACCACCTGGACGCCCATAGGTCCAGACGTGCGGCTGATGAGTTTCACCATCTATCGGGACCGGCTCTACACCCTCGTCAACGGCGGCCCGGTTCTTCGCTACGAAGGCAACGCCGAATGGACCGACTGCGGCTGCCCCGAAGCCTCTACTCAGACCTACTCGGCGGTCACTTTTAAGGGCCAGTTCTATGTCGGCACCTGGCCCCAGGGCGAAGTCTATCGATATGACGGCAATACGACCTGGACGTGTCTGGGCCGGGTCGGGTACGAACGTGAAATCATGGCCATGGGACTTTACAACGGCAAAGTCTATATCGGCTCGCTCCCAATGGCCAATGTCTGGCGGATGGACGGCAATCGGTTTACATTCCTGGCGTCTCTGGACCGAACGTCCGCGCCTCTGCGGCGGGTCTGGTCCATGTCCGTTTATCAGGGCCGCCTCTATGCCGGCACCCTGCCGTCCGGGCATGTCTATTCGGTCGAAGCCGGAAAAGTCGCTACCTGGGACCACGCATTTCCCGAAGGATGGCGACACGTAGCCGCCGTCAAGCAAGGCGGTGTTCTGACCCTGTACGTCGATGGAACCCCCGTCGCTACAACAGACAGCTTCAATCCAAGACGCTACGACCTCAATCCCAACTGCCCCCTCTTAATCGGATTTGGTGCCCACGACTATTTTAAAGGCGCTCTGCGGGACCTCCGTATCTATCGTCGGGGTCTCACACCACGGGAAATCCAGAACCTCGCCAGATGACCGCGAGAGAATTAGTGGCATTTCTCTACCTGGTTACCGACCAGTAGGTATTGGTGATATGTGGTGAACCCACGTAGGGTTTACCGTCGTGGCTCCCGTATAATTCCCACTGGTCAAATCCACTCAACCGTAGTAGCAACTGAAATTCCTCCTTGTGAATCCATCGAGCCTGCATTGGCACTTTGGCCTTCTCCCCGTCATACTCAAAGGTCCAGGTGTAGGTTTCCGTCTGCGATGTCAGGTCACATATTTTCGAGTAATTAACCTGAATCGGCCTTCCTGTCTCGGGGTGCATGCACTCACCGAATTCCTCCTCTGCTGGCGGGGTGTCCTGGTGAAGGAGTATGTCTTCTGTGTAGGAGGGAATGTAGAAGTTCAGGAGCAGGCGTCCTCCTGGCTGCAGATGCTCATAGACACGTCGAAGGCAGTCGATTTGGCTTTGCTGAGTCGGCAGCATCATGAAGGAACTGGCAGGTATGAGAACCGCTGCAAATTGGCGGTCATAGATAAAATTGGCAAGATTCTGTTGTGAGATTCGAGCATCTATATCTGAAATTCCCGAATCTATTGCCTTGTGTCTGAGCACTTCCAACATGGGAAGCGAAATATCAAATCCAAAGATATCAAGCCCATCCAGCAGCAGAGGCAGCATTTTACAACCCGTTCCACAGGCAGCCTCCAATATCGCACCACGCGTGTTCTGCAATTGATTTCGGTAAAAATGTAACTCCCGTTCATTTAGTTCAGACCGACCGCCAGTCTCGTTCCATTGGTCATAGATTAGTGCCCACCAATGGGTATCATAGTTTTTTCCAGTCTCTTGCATGAGTACCCCTATGCAAAGATAGGTTTGTTTTTTTTATTAAACGAATGCGATTAGCCTCAGTTTTTTTCTGTGTTTTTTACACACTATGCTTGCTGTCACTTATCCCTTCGCTATATTCCGCTGACAATTATGGCATTTTTTTATGCCTTGTGCATCCATATTTGTTGAATAGAAAGGCTTTCAAACATAATTCTATCGATAAACAGGCAGCGTATGCAAACATCTGAACGGACGAAGACCAACCTGAAGAGTTACGATTCCCTCACCCAAAGAGGCCAGGCTCGGCGTCTGCGGGAACTCGCGAAGTCCGCACTGCGTCAATTCGGCATTCGCGTCCATCGCCTCGAACTCATCAAGCACCTGGTCAACACGACATTCAGACTCCGAGCAGATGAAGGAGAATTTCTGGTTCGCGTACACCGGGAAAAAAATTACACTGTTCACCTGGTCGAATCAGAACTGGCGTGGCTCCTGGCGCTATCCAAAGAAGCCGATGTTACAGTCCAGACGCCTTATCTCGCCCCAGACGGCAGAATGGTTGTTTTGGCGGAAGCAGCCGGTGTGCCCCAAGCTTATCCCGTCACCGTGCTTTCCTGGATCAAAGGAAGGATCGTGCCTCAGGTGCGTCGGACAATTAGGCATTACGAAGGCCTCGGGCGCCTTGTTGCCACACTGCACAAACACGCGATACAGTGGGATCCTCCTGACGATTTCGAACGCCCTGTCTATGATGCCATTCATCAACTGGGAAAGCTCTCAGTCCGACCCTTGCCCGAGTTAGGGCCTCGATACCTGCCCGCGTACGTCTTGAGGGACATGGAAGCCGTCTATGAACGGCGTCAAGAAGCCGAAAAGGTGTTGGGTACTGGTTGTGAGCATTTTGGCCTGATCCACTTTGATCTCAGTTTCAGCAACATCCTGTTCTATGGCGGGGAAGCACTACCGATTGATTTCGATGCGTGTGGCTTCGGTTTTTATGCCTACGATCTCGGTGTTGCACTGACAGGTCCCTTTGCCTACGAGAACTTTATGGCCCGATGTGAGGCTGTTTTCCGAGGCTATCGCCAGGTCCTACCTCTCAAGCGCGAATGGATCGAGTACCTCCCGACCTTCATGGCCTCTCGCACGGCTTCCTATATCTTACATGTCGCAGCGGATCCGAAGGCTGTAGAGTCACAGTGGCGCTCCCTCCTGCGTCCCCTTCTTAAGGCCACTCTTGATCAGTTTCCCCCCTGATGGCCTTACATCATAGAGCATCCGGGTTTTGTTTTTTTGCGGACACGCATAGAAAGGCCGCTTTGAATTACGTTTGGAGCTTTTGAAAGGCTTTAAGAGTTGATGGATCAGTGACTATTTCCCTTGCGGCTTCAATCGTCAACCATTTGGCGGTATAAAATTCCTGAAGGTCAATGTTGAAATTACTTCCATCTGTAAGAAGCAAATACCAGATGTCATAATGAGAGTGACAGGGTTGCACAGGATTGTCTATTGATGTAATGGTAAGCAAAAACGGTTGTGGCTCGGATTTGAAAAAGTTCCATATTCCCAATTCTTCACCTATCTCACGGTTCAAAGCTGCCAAAAGCGTCTCATCTTTATCTATGTGACCACCAGGAGAAAGCCAAAGGCCAGATTTTTTATGGTGGATGACAAATACCTGTTTGTTCTGGGAATCATAGGGCAGAAAATAGACACAAAAGTGGGTATCCGGATTTTCATCTCGCGTTGGTTTTCCTTCTTTCACCCTTTGTTTATAGCGATCATAGGTTTCCCCATTGTCACATATATCACGGTCGATAACTTTTGCAATTGATTCTTGTGTTTTCATATTCGCTTCTTCACCTTACCGTCCGGCAGGGGAGGGACTCTGATTCTCAGACTTTAACGTTGCTCTGGCGACTTTATTCGTTTCACGACGGGCGCTCTCTTCCTTGGAGGATAATCTGGGTGCAACCCGGCCATTCGCGGCGTCTGGGGACGGATCGGTCCCCAGTTGATCGCATAGGGGTGATCCTTACAGAGTTGCTCGATTTTTTCCCAGGCGGCGAGTACGTTCGCCTGTTCGCTTTTGTCTCCGTTCCAATACCGGGTCATGCCAGCGCGAATGTCGATCATGTGGCGGGTGTGATCCAGGCCTGTGCGGACGAAATCGATCCGCGCCCCGAATCGCTTCGGTTCGTCCGCAACCTTGCGTGACGCCTGGTCGAGTAGCGCGTAAGCGCGGTCGAAGAAGGCCTTGTCATAGACATCCGGGTATGCTCGTTCACTTGCCCAAAAGATGTTGCGCGTCTCCTCCATCAGATTCCAATAAGCCTCGAGTTCCGGGGCTGCTGGGCCGAATGCACGTTGATAGTAATTCTGTAGAATCGCCTGCCCATCCTGCGACGGATCCCATAAGAGATGCGCCATGAGATAGTATTGTGGTCCGTGCGTTGCCCAGTGTTCCCATACCATATCGACAAAGATGCCCATCGCTTTTTCGCCGATCAGTTTGAAGTCCTCGGTTGCTTGTATGAGAGCCACATCCGGCTGTCCCTGAGGCCAGCCTGCGGGGTCACCGACATTGGGTCGCCACATCATGTGTTTCGCGGCCTTCGACCACGCGATGTATTGCTCTTTGTGTGTGGAACCCCTGGTCGAACCACGGTCAATCAGGCCGTCCCGGTTGAGGAAATTCGCCACGCTCGCCACAATGACATTCTCCGCGGGAACTTCGCGAATCGGAGCAGGCCGGGAATGCCCGTAGGCCAGCATCATGACATAGTAGTCTCGATCCGGATAGCGCTGCTTGAGTAGCCGCGCACATGTGTTGGCAAACCGGACGTGCCGATCGGATAGTGCGGGCAGTTTCTGCGTGGTCCCTTTCCAGTGAAACGAACGGATCTCGCCATCCGGATGGTCCCAGGCGCGACAGGGTTCACAAACACAATGCCCGCTAGCCCAGCCGTCGTTAGGCGACGCATTGAAGACGCGTTGATTTGGGTTTTGTCTTAGTGCTTCCTCGACATCCGCGAGCCATTGCTGCGGCACCTCCGGATTCGATTGGCACAGCTTGGCGTTTTTGGGTTGTGGAAATCCGATCCGCGTTCCATCAGGCTGAAGTGCGAAGTATTCGGGGTGTGTTTCGTGAAATCGCGCCCACCAGTCGCGGAATCCATGCCCCCCTTCCATTTCGAGGGAACCCAACTGCAGCCGTTGGCGACGTGTCCACGTCTGGGATCGACCGTATGATCCCCTGGGCGCCAGCCTGGAGTAACTGAACAGTCCGGCCCGGAAACGAAGAGTGGGATGGTAGCGATATCTGAAGGTCGCGAAGCGGATGGATTCCTGCGGAACGATATCTTCGCCGAGATCGCCGGGCCAGAGCCAACGCACGCCGAGTTGATCGTGCAGAAACGTATAGATCGCATTTACAGTCCCATACTCTTGCTGGATTCCCTCGATCCGTTTCCCGTTGATCTGTGCAATCAGGTGGTTGGGATCCCAATGGTCTCGCCCCGCGATTACGAGGTGCTTTTCGCTCGCCGCGATGACGATTTCCTCGGGGTATTGGAAGTCGAAGTCGATCTTTGGAAACAGCGAATCAAGTGCCGGTTGGTAACCCACCCAGATGGCCCGATCTGGGAATTGGCGGGGGGGACCGTCGATCCATTCCGGCCGAGTGCCACAGATTTTCTCGATGTAATCGGCAAGATCAATCGCGGCTTTGCGCGTGAATGGTGGTGCATCTGGAAAGAGGATCAGCGGTGCCGGTTTGATCCCGGCTTTTTTATCGACGAGGGTGAACTCGGCGGTATCGGCTGCTGAAATCGAGGTTAGCACGATGGAAATGGTGTGGAGCAGCTTGTTTTTTAACATGTTTCATTCCTTGATAGGGGCGACAGACACCTGTCAAGCTATTGTAATAAACTTCCTCAGTTTCCCTGATCACCAATGACGTTGCCACCCATTTTTCGCTTCACAGCAATCGTCCAGATCAAGTACGAATCCGTGTGTTCCATCTGCCGTCGTCCTGCCTGATTGCCTAAGGCCAGTCAAAATCGGCTATCACCGGATAGTGGTCTGAAAGATAGTCTGTCGCGGAATTCTTTACGATCCTGGCTGATATGCACTTCTTGGCCAGTTGGGCAGAAGCCAGGATATAGTCGATGCGCCAGAATCCCCATCGGTTTTCTTTGATGAGAGACGGCACACTCATCTGCTTCTCAGTAATTTTGCCTTGATGCTGATACACCAGGTCAATCCAGCCCCTGTTTAGATACTGATCCATGACCTTGTACTTGGGTTCATAGCTGGATTTGAGTTGATAGTAGTCATTGTCGAGGCGGGAAGCTGAATTGAAATCCCCCAACAGAATAGCGGGTCGGTCAACAGACAGAATACTTTGAATTTCGCTCAACACAATTTCTGTCTCTGGAAGGCGAACATCTTCCGGCTTTGGAGCCAGGTGCAGCACAAAGAAATCGATCCCGTGGGTTTGGCCGTGAATGATACCGTGCCACAGACCTTTCTTGGCAACGAGATGGACCTTCTCGATTGGTTTTCGCGACGTAAGCCCCAGATGAAATCCCGATTTTACTTTGCACAACTGCACATATGGGTGACCCCATGAATGTGCATCTTCTTTAAGTTTTTCTTCTGTGTATCTGTTAAGCTCTTGAAGGGCCACGACATCCGGCTTCTGAGCTGCGATCCACGCCACCACCTGTTCATGCCTGTTGTCATCATTTTGAAATCCGCGCAACACATTGTACGTGAGCACGCGAAGTTTTGTTTTCGATTCAGATTCCACCGGGACGATGCAGGAGAGGCACAAGAGCGTGACAAATGCGACCATTATTGCCTTAGTGCAGAGGGGCCATTTCTGTCTGTCAGTTATGTTCTGCATATAACATCTCCTGATTATCGATAAAGTCTGCCCTCATTCTGTGTTATAGTATAAATACCTATATGGGCTTTCGTTTGGCGCGATCAATCCAAACACCAGCTATGAGTGCGAAGAGAAGTACTGGAAGATGGCTTGCCGCATTGAGGAATCCCATTTCCTTCGCGCCAACCTGAAGCGTTATCACTGCAACAAGGGAGAGCGCGAGGTTGGTGACAGAAGAGCCAAGGTCCGAAATCGTGACGCCGCCCCAGAGCTTGGCGAAGTCAGAATTGGAGCGCGCCAGCCGAAAGAAGCCCCCCTCAGATACCCTACGCATTCGAAATACCCTCTTACAGTTTGTGAACCCGCGATGGGAATGACGAGCGTGTGATACTCGTTAACCGGATGGATGTCGAGGAAGGCGTAGGCATAGTCGGTTTCGTAAACCTTCCACGACTTCGCCTGCCCTGACGCTATCTGACAAAATATGCAATTTTCCATGGTGTCTCCTGGTCACAGGTCTCAGGTCACATTTCAATCTAAGACTCTTGAGATCGAAATAAGCTGTAGATCCATTTGTCCCGACACAAGAGAAATACATACCGCTCGGGCAACATGCGGTTGGCAAATTCGCCTCTGCCCGGTCCGGGCGGTACACGCTCTGCCTCCTCGAAACCCAGCCGGCGGAGTAGCCGGACAGACCGTTTGTTTGCAACAACGCATCTGGCTTCAATCTCGTCCAGGTCCAAATCTTCAAAACCTATCTGCAGAATGCTCCGGCCAGCCTCTGAGGCAAAGCCCAGACCCCAATAAACGGGGGACAATTCGTAGCCTATGTCACCTCGTCGGCTCTCAATGCTTTCTGTGCGTATTCCGCAGTTACCGAGTAATACCCCATTTGAGCGGTTTGTGATGGCCAACTGGAACTTGCATCTGGGACTTTCTCTGGACCATGCGATGCACTGTTCTACAAATCGGACGCATTCCTCTCTGGTGTAGGCGGGGCGGTAGTAGTATTCCAGATACCTCGGGTCTCTCCTGAACTCGGTGATGGCGTCCACATCTTGTTTGGTGAACTCCCGCAGAAGCAAGCGTTCAGTCAGTTTCTCCATATCAAATTCCTTGACACACTCGACTGACCATCAGCTTTTCAATTCCCTTTCTCAACTCGAACCGCCAGGTGCTGCTGTTAGCCGGATGTGGGTTCTAACCAGCCGGTTTCGTGGCCACGAAAATCATGTCCGTATGTTCAGCGTTCAGGGACGCGTCCGAAAAGTTGCCCTTCACCTCCACGTCGGTGAATCCTGTTAGCTGTAGCATCCAAAGCACCTCATTGCGATGATACCAGCGCGTCTGGCCTACATGCACCTCTTCCTGGGTAACCTGATCACCGTCATGGACCTCGTACCGACGTTCCTGCATCTGGATCTGTTCAACTGGATCCTCCCCTGTGTCTCGTAGATAGACCAACAATCGTCGGCCATCTGGGAGTTCCTTGTTTGATCGCAATGCCCATTCTCCCGGGTAGGTCTTCTCTTCTTCTTGGCTGCCGTAGTAGTTCCGATTTCCCGGAGAACAGGCGAATACGAGTTGTCCTTTCGGTTTTAGGTGGGCAAAACAACGGCGCAATGTCTCCAATGCCTCGGTGCGATCCATGACACACTCAAAGCTCCCACAGGGGATGTAAATGGTACTGTAGCTGTGCGGCACGTCGAACGCCTGCATAGATTGCTCATAAAGGACCGGTTTAACTCCGACACGCTCTGCATCCTGGCGGCACACTGCCAGTTGATCGGCTGATATATCTACTCCCTCAACGTCAAGTCCATCCTGCAGATAGGCGATCAACAAGCGACCCGCGCCACACCCTAATTCGAGCGCTTTGCCTGCATTCTTCACGATTATAGAACGATAGAATTCCTGGTCTCTACGGGGATCGGTGACCGATATTGTGGCCCAATGGACAGACGCCAGTCCTGTGTACAGATCGCGTTCGTCGTATCGCTGCTGCATTGCGTTGTCCTTGAAAAAGTAGTTAGTCCGGTCCCTATGATGTGTTGATTCCAAAGAACCGAATGTTGGATGCTCTTTAACTACAGCCTTTTTACGTACGCCGAAGAGACATCACCGATGCGGAATCCAACTTCGGTATAGAGCGAGACCGCAGCTATGTTGTTTTCGCGGCAGTTCAGAATCACGCGCTCATATCCTTCCTCTTGTGCCTCAGACAGTGCGCGATTGAGCAGATGGCGCCCGATGCCTTGCCGTCGGTGCTCCTGATCTACTCCAAGCCATCGCAAGTAGCAGCAGGAGGCGAGCCCGTCACGGTTGGCGTAAGCTTGACAACTGAACACGCGGCACGTTCCGATTCTGGAATTACCAGAGAATGCCCTCACGAATATGTTGGGCCGCTCTGCATGTGTCGGGACTTTCTCGACATTCACCTGCGCTGCAATTGGAGCCGGAATCACTCCTCTTATTCGTCGCTTCAAGGTCAGATGGGCATCGTGGGGACTATATCCATTATCACTGAAAAGTTGGCGGACGTGGACGAGCCGATCAGAAAGGATACCAACCTTATAGTTGTGAAACGAGTATACGTGATAGAGCGGAAACGCATCGATGTACCCATAGTCCGTAAGCAGGCCTTCTGCGCTCTCCAGCAACAACTGTCCGACCGCTGAAGAATCTGGTGCAAACGCCAAACAACGGATGATTCCGCATTCGGTATCTTCGCCACGTACTTCGACCGGGCCAGCACAAATGTGCGCGAACCCAACTGGCTCGGCATCGACAGACGCAACAAGCAACTTCTGATCCTTATCTGTTGCCAGTGACTCGCTGTCTTCCAGATTCGGTATAAGGCCGCTTGCGAAGTCTTCGGGAACAACCGAATAGCTGAAGGGGGCCTTTGCCGTTGATTCCGACCAGACTTTGGAGAGACTACCCGCACGATACAGAGGCCACTCCTCAATGGCAGGTAAGCGCTTGTCCATTCACTGTCCTTTTTGCTAATGTCAACGCCGGTTACTTTATCGTCTCTCTCGGCCAGCGGAATCGCCAATCTACCATTCAACCAGCGCTTGCCAGCGCCCGATCTTCTGCGTCATAGTCGAAGATGGACTGGTCGTATTCCTCCGGAGGGTTCTCGCGTTCCCAGGCAACCGTACGCTTCATGCCCACATTTAAATCCGTCCTGTGTTCCCAGCCGAGTTCGTCGCGGATCCTGCTGACGTCGTAGATCAGGTCTTGCGCGGGATTCGCCAGTTGTCCGAGATGGTCGGGCAGTTTGTCCTCGGGGAGGGTTCGGATTTCGCCCTTCCAGTTCGCAGCCTTTGCAATCGATTCAACCCATTCTCGCTCCGTGCAGTAATTTCCGTCTCCTACATTGTAGATGCGTCCTGTAGCTAAGGCGTTTACTGTCGCGGCGACAATGGCCTCGGCGACATCGTCGATGTATCCGCGGATGAAACGCCAGTGCGCGCTCTCTTCACCCAGCAAAATCACCGACCGGCCGTCGAGCATCTTCTTGAGGTATCCCCAGGGACGGTGATCACCGGGACCATAAACGGCCGGCAATCTGAGAATCGTCGTGTCGAACGCCTGTGAAAGCATTCGCTCTACGGGGATCTTGTCGTAGAAATCCATGTGCTTGTGCGGGGCGTCGTCAGACCGAAGAGATTCGCCGCGGTAGGGATACAGTCGCGTTCGGAGGTCTCCGTTTTCTCGGATGGGGACCTCCTGAAGCGGACCTGTTCCGTATCCTCTCATGATGTCATAGGCGCGATAGACGTCACCGCTTGAGAGGATGACAACTCTGGGTGCGACATCCTGCATGGTATCGACGAATATCTGTGCGGATTGCTCGTTCATGGCAATTGTGTCAAGGAGGACGTCCGCCTTCAGCGACAGGAACTCTTCGCGGAAGGCGCCCAGATCCAGTCGATTGCCGTAAATATGCTCGACGCTGTCCGGAACGAGGTCGGCGTTGTGCTTGCCCCGGTGGAAGACGGTGACGGTATGATCGGCTTCAGCCAACCTGGCGACGACATGTGCACCGATAAAGCGCGTGCCACCGACGACGAGTATGTTCATGATATTATGTCCTAATGCGAATAAAGAGTTGAAAAGATCGCGTTCTTGCCAGATGATTGAGTAGTCAAAGCAATCATCAACCCTTAAAAAGGAGCAAGAACGCGATGGATTGGCAAGATAGACTCATCGGTTTGTATCTGTATATATGCCAGC
>JAJEDY010000050.1 GCA_022821275.1 Candidatus Latescibacterota bacterium
GCTGGCATATATACAGATACAAACCGATGAGTCTATCTTGCCAATCCATCGCGTTCTTGCTCCTTTTTAAGGGTTGATGATTGCTTTGACTACTCAATCATCTGGCAAGAACGCGATCTTTTCAACTCTTTATTCGCATTACTATTGTAGTCATTGCGACGACTGGCAATTGATGGTGGAGAATATTTAAGGCTGCAAGGAAGCAATGCTTTATAAAGCGCAGAGAACGATGCTGTTCTCTGCGCTTTGTATTTCATACAACATACTGTGCAAAAAAATTATTTTCCCCCCTATAGTGTACCCTGCAAGCTGTGTTTTTTTGACTCTGGGTCCATGAACCCACAGGTATGGGAGAAAATTTTTTACTGACCGAGTGGGAATTCTCTTGACACTGCTACTCTGTTTACATTTTTTAACATAAGAGATTCTACATTTTTCAATTAGAAAGAGGAAAAATATTTCCACTTTCTTAAACAGGGATGGTGCATTTTGTAGCATTCCTTCGGTAACCGTTGCGGCTGCGTGAAACGCAACTCGTGACACAACCACATTCTGGGAGGTAGAAATGGCAGGCAGAACTATTGTTATTTTGGTCGCCATCCTCGCGATTGTGCAGGGCTTGTTGCCCGACGCAATCCCTGGGGGACTTGTGCCACTCGCGCTGGTGATACTGGGCTTACTCTACGCGATAGTGGCGATCGACGCTGAGGACGCGACAGCCTATCTGGTCGTTGCGATTGCTGTCGGCGCTGCTGCAGGTGCGGATGTGTTGAGCAACATCCCGGCGGTAGGCGAGAGTCTGGACGCCATCGTCGATCCGATCAGTACCGCTTTGTATGCCAGCGTCATAGCCATCCTCGTGGAGAGGGGGTACAACCGCATCAAAGGTTAGACATGACTGGCGGATCAGCGATCTGTCCTTTACGGTTGCGTGATAACGCAACCCGTGACACACTAACTTATTTTGGGAGGTAGAAATGGCAAGCAGGATTATTGTTAGCCTGATCGCCGCTCTGGCGGTTATTCAGGGCTTGACGACCGACGCGATCCCTGCGGGACTTGTGTCCCTCGCGCTGGTGATTCTGGGTCTGGCCTACGCGGCAGTGGCGGTCAGCGCTGATGACGAGACATCCTATCTGGTCGTCGCGCTCGCTGTCGGTGCTGCTGCAGGTGCGGATGCATTGAGCGGCATCCCACAGCTCGGTGCCCACCTGGACGCCATCGTCGATCCAATCAGTACCGCTTTGTATGCCGGCGTCATAACCATCCTCGTGAAGGCAATAATAAATCACCTCAAGGGTTAAAACGGCTACGCGATAACACACGAACTTATTCTGGGAGGTAGAAATGGTAATCAGAATTATTGTTGGCCTGATCGTCGCTCTGGCGATTCTTCAGGGTTTGGCGGCCGACGCGATTCCCGAGGGGATTTTGCCGATCGTGCTGGTGGTTCTGGGTCTGGTGTACGGGTTGCTGGCGGTTGATGCTGAGGACGCGACATCTTACCTGGTCATTGCCTTTGCTGTCGGTGCTGCTGCAGGTGCGGACGTGTTGAGCAACATCCCAGCGGCAGGCGAGAAGCTGGACGCCATCGTCGATCCAATCAGTACTGCTCTGTATGCCGGCGTCATAGCCGTACTCGCAAGATTGATATACAATCGCATCATAGACAGCAGTGATGGTGGCGGCGGTGAAGAATAGTTAATGTTGTACAGAATTTTGTTATATTACAAAGCGCAGAGAGCAATGCCGTTCTCTGCGCTTTCTTCATACAGGAGATTTTATGGGTATAGATAATCTGCGAACGGCAATGCCCGACTATGCGCGGGACATTCGGTTGAACCTGGGATCGGTCATATCTGCATCGAGCCTCGACCCGGCAATGGCCTGGGGATCGGCACTCACAGCAGCACTGGTATCAAAAAATGCACAGGTGATTCAGAATATCGCCGAAGACGCACAGGCCGTCATGGACGAGCAACACATCAAAGCCGTGAAATCTGCCGCTGCCATGATGAGCATGACCAATGTATGGTATAAATTTACCGACCTCATTCGGGACAACAAAATAAAGAACCAGCCGCCCAAATTGCGCATGAATGCCGTATTGACCCACGGTGGTGTCGATCGCGCTTTGTTCGAAGCGTGGAGTCTCGCGGCAAGCGTGGTAAACGCCTGTGGTATCTGCGTAAACGCACACGCATCGCAACTGAACAAACTGGGCATTGACGCACAACAAATCGCAGACATCGCCCGCATTGCCACCGTAATAAAATCAGTGGCCGATACGCTATCCTTTGAAGCACTATCCAGTTGATAAATGCTTCGCATTTCTCGAAAGGAGGTCACCAGAACTGATGCTATCGCGTTTGAAAATCTCTTTAACACATTAATACATCGTCGAGAAAGGAGCTTTTGTTGAAAAAATTACTCTTGATTTTATGCGTTGCGGCCCTGTTGCCAAATGCGCAGGCAACCGCAGGAGAAGGTGCTTTCGGCGCTGGCGGCTTTTTTGACTTCTACATTCCCCTCTTCAACTTCAAAGATATGTACGACAGCGGTACCAAATTTGGAGGCACAGCGCACTATATCTATCACAAGCGCAAGATGGTCGAGGTGGAATTTCACCACGCCCGCTTTAACGACGGCAGCCTTGAAACGCGCACCTTCAGCTTCAGCGACGGCAAAGAATACACCAGCCCACAGGCCGAAGCCAACATGACCATTAACAGCATCCAGGCCAACTGGCTATTTGCAATGCAAGAAAAAGGATTCGGTCAGGGCACAACGCCCTATCTCACATTTGGCGCGGGCCTGCACGATTACGCCAGCAAAGTCAGCGGTCTGATCTTTGCCGGTCAAACGCCTTCAGGTGCCGGTGCGCCACCCGATCCAAACATCCTCATGGAACCCATCAACGACACGCGCACATCTTTCAGTGCCAGCTTTGGCGGTGGGATTCAAATCGGCCTGGGAGACAAAGCCGCATTAGATGTGCGCGCGCGCTACAATATCGTAATGGGAGAATTGCGTCCCTTTCTCATTTGGGGCATAGAAAAAACATACTCCTTTAACCTCATCGATATCGGTGCGGGTATCAAATTCAACCTCAATTAATAAGGAGAGCCGCAAATGAAACGAATCGCTATGATATGCGTCCTTCTGTGTTTTGCCTCCCACCTCCATGCAGGCACCACGGGTAAAATCGCCGGCGTCATCAAAGACGACCAGGGCAATCCGCTTCCCGGCGCCAATGTGATCGTGGAAGGCACGCGACTCGGCGCTGTGGCAGATGCCGATGGCAGCTATTTTATCATCAATATCCTGCCGGGGCGACACGCGCTCACGGCTTCACTCATCGGATATACCAATCAAACCCAGAGCGACGTATCGGTCAAAACGGACTTCACCACGCCTCTTGACTTTCAACTCAAAGAAACCACCGTCGAATTGGCCGAACTCACGGTCGTGGCCGAACGCCCACCCGTGGAAAGAGACAAAACCACGAGCAAATACATCATGGGTGGTGATACGATAGATCGGCTATCCACAGCGGCAAACACCTCAGAACTCATGAGCCTTCAGGCTGGCGTCTCTCTCGACAACAACGAACCCGCTATCCGCGGCAGCTATCAGGGCAACCGGGGCAACACGGAAACACTCGTCTATGTGGATGGCGTTGTCATGGATGCAGGCACTGCCCGGGGCGATGTCCAGTTTGTCGGAGTCAACAGCGACGCGGTGCAAGAAATTACCGTCATCACTGGCGGGATGGAAGCCGAATACGGCAATGCCACATCTGGCGCCATTCACATCATCACCCGCGAAGGCGGCAAAAATTTTCACGGCAAAGGCGGCTTCACCTATATTCCACCGGGCAAAAAACACTGGGGCGGCAATGTCTATGACAGCCCCATCCACAAAGGCAGAATGAAATGGGGCGATGCGACCTGGGAAAATGAAACATACACAGATCCCGGCCCAGACCGCCAGATGGGAACCGGCGACGACATCACCCGCCTGGCCCATGAACGCACAGACTATACGGGCATTCACGGCTATGAAGTCGATGGATCACTCTCGGGTCCATTGCTGGGAAATGCCTCCTTTTTTGTTACCGCACAACACGAAGGGCAAGCCTCGCATTTTCCCTCTCCCACCAAGCGCGGCATCTTCCACCAGGCCGTCTCGACATCTCCACAAACCGCCCGCTGGATCGAATCGCCCTACAACATCAAAGGCACCTACAAACTGTCCTGGGATGTGCAATCCAACATAAAAGTTAAAGTCGGCGGAGTCTATGCACGCCACGAAGCCTATCAGGTCGGCGAGGGCGAAAGCTGGGTACAGGGCGTCAAGCGCACCGTTGGTCGAGAACTTCAGGGCATTGACATTTTCCTGCCCGCAGGCGAAGCCGGTGCAGGCATCGCCAACGTCAAACACGACCTGGCATACATATCCCTCACACACACCCTGAGCAACAAAACCTTTTACGAAGCCCGGCTATCCTATTACCGCGATGCCACAGATACCACCAATGTGCCGGGTGTCACCAGCCAATTTGGCGGCGGCATTACGGAACCGCTCAGAAAAGATCAGGACGGGGTATTCACCATTGGTCCCAGACGGGTCTCCATCTGGATCAACGACCATCGCGCCCGCCTCAACTTCAAACTCGATTATTCCAGCCAGATCAACAAGAACCACTTTATCAAAACCGGTATTGATCTGACGCGGCACACCTACTGGTGGAACCAGATCAACTGGCCGCAGGCGGGCAAATCGCGCTATCAACTCGCGGGCGTGCCCTACGAAATGGGCGAACCCATTAACCCCATCCAATCCGCCTTTTACCTCCAGGACAAAATGGAATTTGAAGGCATCATCGTCAACCTGGGCATCCGCTACGACAGACACGACCACAACGGCGATTTTTATTCCCCACTTGCCAACAATGCCTGGGGTGGAGCACCCATGACCAACTCGTGGTCCCGGCAGCGCAAATTTATGCCGCGCACCACTGTATCCACCAAATCGGCCTGGAGTCCTCGCCTGGGCGTTTCGCACCCCATTACGGCCAATGCCATCATTCGATTTTCCTACGGCATCTTTCACCAGATGCCCGGGTTCTGGCACCTCTATTCCTACGAATGGCGCGGCGTTGCGCCCCCCGAAGACTTCAACAACAACGGCCAAATCGACGATACCGAATGGCTCAATAAAAACAACCAGCGAGCCACCACGGGCAATCCCCATCTCGACTACAAACGCTCCACCAATTTCGAGGTGGGCACAGACTGGAACTTCTACCAGGACTTTATCCTGAGCTTTACGACTTATCAGCAAAGTGTAGATGGTCAGGTTCGATTCGGCAATGCCCTGTGGCGAGATCCCAGTCGCAAAAGCCAGGTGGGACGCAACACACCGCTGGGTTATGTCTTTACAGACAATCGGGGATTTGAAATGAGCCTGCGAAAGGACTTCAGCCAGAACTTCTCCTTCCAGGTGGCCTACAACCACCAGTGGCAGTCGGGAGGCAATGCGGGAATCAACCGGATTATTTACTTCCCCAACTCGCAATTTATCGCGTCCGATCTCTATTTCATCCAGCACACCAAAGACACCAATGGCGATGGCGTAGTCGATGCCAACGACGACGGCTCAGAAGCAAAAGTACCGCTCACATCGCAGCAGATTCAGGATATCGGCGCCGAAGCAGACCGCTATATCCAGACCATTCGAGAGGGCACCAACCCCGACTGGAATCCGCTGACCGACAGTGAAATGCAAGAAGTGGAAAATCTGCCGGGTGTCTTTTACTTCACCCGCAACACCACCTCTGATCGCAGTGCGGGTCGCGGGGGGCGCGCAGAAACCGCTGGTTTTGGCGACCGACGCGGCACCATGAAAATCGCATTTACGTATGAAACGCCAATGCATTACGGTCCGGCCCTCGGCGGTTTCAGGCTCAATGTAATCAACACCCTGAAAACGGGACGCCGAATCAGCATCCCGCATCCCACACAGGGCAATGTCGAGCGATTTGGACCTATGGAAACCAAGACCCATCTGTCTTTGGAAAAGCGCATCCGCACAGGTCGAACAGAAGCCGTTCTGTTTATGAACGTGTACAACTTCTTCAACCAGCGCGACCCGGCCACCGAATATTTCTGGCGCGGTCCCTGGTTTGACCGACACAATCAGGGCCCACAGGCCGAACTCTGGTATCTCTACGGCATGGACATGCCCAAACCCACGGACAAGAATTATATCAACTTTGGCGATACCAAAGAATACCACCGCTGGGCGGGTCGCCCCCGAGAGATCAGCATAGGTCTCCAACTCGGATTTTAATTTTATTATCCTAAAGGAGTAATAACATGTATCCACTGAAATACATCGGATGGATTGGGGTTCTATCTGTGCTGGTATTTACATCAGAAATTTGCGCCCAGCAACCCGAACTTCAACGCCACCTGACCCGGGGCAAGCTCTGGGCCACCTTTCGCAATACCGGCACTCAGGGCCTGCGCGACGACAGTCGCCTGGGTGCAGATGCCGGCTTGATGTATCCCGGCTGGGGCATTGGCGAGCGCGATTTTACCGAATACTGGATTATAGGACAGGACAACGACCACCGCTATCACACCAGCCAGGGCGAGGGTTTTTGGGTTTTTACCAGAGAAGGGGGATCATACAATGTATCGATCTCTAACCCGCGCTACAATACCGACGACATCTTTGAAATGATCTACGATGCCGCTTCGGGACCAGAGCGCGGTCTGGGCGTTGAAACCCGATCACCCCTCACGGGCAATACCACGGCCAATTACTGGCCCGGTGCCCCGACCCTGGTCGCTGACGAACCCATCGAAATCCACAACTACGATTACGGGCGCTATATTCCCAACGACAACGAGGCCGAAGAAATCATCATCTCCAAATGGACGACAGAACGCGGTCTGACCATCACCCGCAAAGCCAGAGCGTGGAGTTATCCGGACTACGACGACTTTATTATTCTCGAAGTCATCATCGAAAACACCGGCGATAACAACGGAGACGGCACACCCGATGCGGGGCTACCCGTTGATCACCAGGATGTCTATTTCGCCTTTGTGAACAACCTGGCCCCATCGTGGGCCGGACACCGATGGCAGAACCAGACCGTACCGTGGGCGTATTCCGACCCGATCATCCTGGACGATTGGTACAAATACAGCGAAGCGTCCAACTTCGATGGCCTGCCCGCACTTCGGGGAAAAAAAATCTCTTATGTCTATGACAGCGATCTGCTCTCTTCTGCCGGAGACGACACGGGCCAGCCTTTCGACAAAAACAACGCCAAGTCAGCCTATGTCAACCGGGGCCAGCTCAACCACGGCGAACTCATGGCTTTCCAGTACATCGGCCTGGCACCCCTCGATTACGATCCCACCGACGGGTTCACCAACGACAACGAGACCTACGTGGCCCCCAAAACAATGGATCAGCCCGCCTTCGCCAACTGGTGGGAGATCTACGGGCGCTTCGATTGGGATACGCCAGACATTACCAATCTGAATAGCGAAGAGAATCTCTACAATGAATTCATTGGTTTAGGCAGGGTTCCAGCCATCCAGGACAATCCCTCCAAAGTCAGCCGCGTAACCTTTGCACACACCTACGGTCCTTACGATCTGGCTCCTGGTGAAAAAGCCAAAGTCGTGGTCGCCTGGGTCGCCGGATCGGGTGCCGAATTTGCCGGTCCCGGCGGCAGTCCCATGGATGTTTACGAATGGGCGCGCCAGGGCAACCAGAGCCAGGTAGCCGACGGCGAACGCGCGATGGCACAACATCTGGAACGGGCTCAGTTTGCCTATGACAATGGCTACGACCTGCCCGACGCGCCGCCCGATGTTGCCATATTCGTAGATAGCGATGAAAATGGAAACAACGCCATCACATGGTCTGATCGAGCCGAAAAGTCCCCCGATCCGGATTACACGGGCGACGAAGCTCTGGATCTGCAGGGCTACCGGGTCTATCGCACCCAGAACAACCACCTGGGGCCCTGGGAACTCGTGGCCGATATCCCCAAAGGAACGACCCCGACCAATACGGAGTATGACCCCGGCACCCCCTGGACATCGCCCACAATTTCCTATTCCGATGGGGGAACCTACACCTATCGAGATGTAGAATCAGTGCCCGGTTTCAGGTACTGGTACTCGGTGCGCACGTACGATTCTGGACACAGCGATTGGAACGGCACGGGACAATCCATTCCATCTCTGGAATCTGGACACAGCGCACCCGAACAGCGCATGAATGTTTCGAGAAGTCCCATCGTGATTGCAACCCCTGAAAAAGACGCACTGGCCGAACAGGTGCGCGTGGTACCCAATCCCTTTAGAGACGATCCAGGAGATGCCGACCACCGGTATCCGCCTGCCAGCAACAATATTCGCTTTGTCAACATACCCCGAAAAGCAAAAATCTCCATCTTTTCAATCTCCGGAGATTTGATCGCCGTCATCAACCACCCGCAGCGCACCACCGACCCCGACAGGGGCGAAGCCACCTGGGATCAACGCACGCGCACATTTTCCGGGCGCGTCGCCGCCGGACGCTACTACTACGTGGTAGAATCTCTGGTTGCTGGCGAAACGGGCAAAAAGCAGACCGGGATGTTTATGATCATCAAATAGTGCAAAGGAGGAACACGTGAAACGCTTACAAACAACACTCGTCCTGGTCTTCACTGCCTTTGCCCTATCGGCAACAGGCGCAGAGGCTGGGCTCAAAAAACTCGGCAATGCCGGATTCACCTTTCTCAAAGTCTCCCAAAGCGCGCGCGCAGTTGCCATGGGCGATGCGTACACCGCAGTGGGCACAGGTATCGATGCCATGTTCTGGAATCCAGCGGGCATCACGCAAATCGATCGCGCCGCTTTTAGCCTGGGATACAACAAGTGGATGGTCAATTCCAAATTTTATTCGGGGGCTTTTGCCTACAACCTGGGCACGCAGACCATAGGCATCACGGTCTTGTCTTTCACACCCGATGAATTTGAAGAAACCACCATTTTCCAACCCAATGGCACGGGCAATATCATTAAAGACAGCGACTTTGCCGTTGGCCTGACTTATGCCATCAAATTCACCGATCGATTGTCATTTGGCGCCCAGGGCCGGTATATTCAAGAGACGCTCTATACCGATGTCAACACCGGTCTGGATATCTCCATAGGCACGCTCTTTTACACCGGATTCCGGTCTTTGCGTTTGGCCATGACGCTGAGGAATTTCGGACAGGATATCGTCATCATCGACGATACGGCCTTCCGCCCCCTCATCTACAGCATCGCGGCTTCAATGGAACTCTACGGCAATCTGGGCGACCCGGTTTCGCTTACCGTATCTGCGGAAAATGCCTTCTTTGTCGATTTTGAAGGCCGGATACACACGGGTGCCGAACTCTGGTTGCACAATATTCTCGCACTGCGCAGCGGTTGGAAATTCAATAACGATACCGAGAGTTTTGCACTCGGTTTTGGCCTCAAATACTCGGTCAATGAACGCCCCTTCACCCTGGACTTTGCGTATAGCGATATGGGCGAGTTATTGGATCCCACCTATCGGATAAATATCGGCGGTTCCTTCTGAGTTGCGATATGAAACATATCCTTTTGTCGCTGTGTCTCGCACAGGCTCTCCTCGCGCCACTTTCGGGAGAAGATATCCCCGTTATGGCGCGGGGAGCCATCCCATTTTGGGCTGACAGAGCCGGGTTTTATACGCCAGACAGCCTGAACTACGGCGAACTGTATCTCCAGTGCCTGTGTCGGCACCTCACATTCAGAGAAATGAATGACCGTCAGCGGGCTGCCTATCGCGTAGAAGCCACCTTTTTTGCCGAGCGCGACAGCATGCCCTTCAAATGGGAAAAACAGATCGTCACAGACGCCGGAATCGACCTGCGCGATCAAATGATTACAGAAGCATTGCGCTTCAGAATAGCTCCTGGCACCTACAGAGTTCACATTCGCCTGCGAGATTTACACGCCAATGCCGAAGGCACCTGTGAACTCGACTTTACAATGCCCGAATTTGACAGCGCCGCCTTGACCATGAGCGACATCCAGTTTGCCCACCGGATCGACGCCGCGAACACACAGACCACCAGAAGTCTGGTCAAGAACGGGTTCAAAATCGTCCCCAATACGCGCAGGTCAACAGAGACGACCTCAAACATCTACTTTGAACTCTACGGCCTTGCCGAAGGCGAAGGACGCGCTGCAACTTTCGACCTCGCCTATGCCCTCCTCGATACCGCGGGCCAGCGGATCAAAAACTTTCCCTCAGCGCGCTATCGCAAACCCGGCACAACCGCTATTAAAACCGAATCCCTCGATCTCAAAGGTGTTCCCTCGGGGCAATATGTCCTGGAAATCACTGCCCGCGATAATGGCACTGGCAAAATGACCACGCGCCAGAAGGCTTTTTCTGTACAAAAACCCGCACTGGCAACAGACTCCGCCTCCTTAAAACGCTATTACGAACAAATCCGCTATATCGCCACAAAGACCGAACGCGAAACTTATGCCACCCTGAGCACCACAGAGAAAGTAAAATTTATTCTCACCTTCTGGAAAAAACGCGATCCAACGCCTCTAACGCCCGAAAATGAATTTGCCACAGAACATTTCAGGCGCATTCGCTATGCAGACGAACACTTCTCTGCGCGTCCCGGACAAAAGGGATCGGATACCGATCAAGGGCGCATCCACATCAAATACGGCTTGCCGACAGACATCGAGCGCAACCCATTCAGTGCCACGGGCAAAGCCTTTGAAATCTGGACCTACGAACATCTCAAATACTACGAGTTTGTATTTCTGGATCGCCTTGGAGACGGTGTTTATGAAATGATCCACGCCACCATGCCGGGAGAACGCTATAATCCCAACTGGCGAGACCAACAAGCTATCGGCGACCAGACCGATCCGACATCGCTGCCAGCTGAGGCATTTTCTCCGCCATAAGCTGCGAGAAGCTACCAGACTATGGCAAAAACGCCAGCCCCACAATACAGGTCAGAATCCCTGTCCGCGTACATGACAAATGGCGTCAGTCTTCGCGCCGTTGTATTGGGTCTCGCGCTCGTTGTTCTGATCAACCTCTGGATACCCTATTCAGAATATATCGTGCGGGCTTCGCGCATGAACCTCAGCCATTTTCCGGTCGCTGTATTCATCCTCTTCCTCCTCATCCGCTACCTGCTCAACCCCCTGCTGTCAACCCTGAACCCCGCCTTCTCTTTAACCCCCTCTGAACAACTGGTCATTATCGCAATGGGGCTTGCAGGCGGCGTAGTGCCCGGCTCAGGTGTACTCGGTTTTCTCCTGGGAACCATTGCCACGCCGTATTATTTTGCCACGCCAGAAAACCGTTGGGCCGAATTCTTCCACGCCCACCTTCCCACCTATTTGGTACCACCCAATACTGGCGGCGCAATGCGCGATTTTTACGAAGGCGCACTGCCCGGCACGCCAATCCCCTGGTCTATATGGATTGCCCCTCTTTTCTGGTGGCTCGTGTTTATCGTCGCCATTGTCTTTGTCTCGGCCTGTATTGCCGTCATCTTGCGCCGCCAGTGGTCTGAAAACGAGCGCCTGACATTTCCCCTGTTAAGCCCGGCGCTGCATATCGTTTCCGAAGAAACCGCACGCGATAAATCCCTTCAATACAGAGGTCTATACTGGGCGGGATTCGCACTGTCCTCCGGCATCCTCTTATGGAATATTCTCCATTTCTTCTGGCCTATTGTACCCGATATTAAGCTGACGCTTCCTTTCTTTTATTTTGCCAAAGGCTATCCCCCCATCTTCCCCCGTTTCAATATCTACATCATGGGATTTGCCTATTTTGCCAACCTCGATGTGCTATTCAGCATGTGGTTTTTTCACCTCTTATTTTATCAGATTCCCGGCGGACTATTAAATCGCATCGGATTTGATATGCCCGGCCGCGGCGATCCCTATGGCGCGCTTCACTTTTCCGGCGCGGGCTGGTTGTGTTTTGGCGCGCTGTGTTTTTTTGTTTTTTGGGGATTGTACATCTCTCGCCACCATCTCAAAGCCGTCTTTCTCAAAGCCGTCAATCCGAAATACCCCATCGACGACAGTGGGGAACTCATGTCTTATCGGAACGCTATTTTGGGCCTGTTTGTCGGAACGCTTTTTATTATGATCTGGTTATACCAATCCGGCATGGCCTTTTCAGCGATCGCCTTTTACATTGCGGCTACCTTTGTCATTTACATGGGCGTAGCGCGTGTCGTCGCGCAAACCGGCATCCTTTTTGTGCAGGCCCCGATCAGCGCACAAGTTTTCACCATTTATTCTCTGGGTTCATACGCCCTTTCGGTGCCCACGATGACATCGCTCGCCCTCTCCTACGCGCTCACCAACTACATCCGCGGTCTGTTTATGCCTGCGTTGGTCCACATTGCCAAATTGTCTGAATGGATCAAAACCGACCATCGCAAACTCCTCAGCGCGGTCTTTTTGGGGTTGCTCGTCGGCTGTCTGACATTTATTTTTTATGTGATTCCACTGGGTTATGAAAGAGGGGCCTTCAATTTCAACGACATTCCGCTCAAATCGGGAACCAACCGAATCTATCCGGTTATCCTCAGCAAAATTGTCAATCCCTTTGGTCCCGACTGGCAAAGAATGGGATTTTTTGGCGGCGGTGCAGCACTGATGGGACTGCTCACATTCTTGCAATATCGCTTCTCCTGGTGGCCTTTGCATCCCATTGGTCTAACGGTTTGCAGCACCAATGTCGCCCGCAGCAATCAGGTCTCAATTTTTATTATTTGGGCATTCAAGTTGTTCGTACTGCACTTCGGCGGTGTTTCTGCTTACCGCCGTTTTCAGCCCTTCTTCATCGGTTTGCTTGCCGGATATGGCCTGGGAGTCGCGCTGTCGTTCGCTGTCGATGCCCTGTGGTTTTCCGGGCAGGGACATTACATACACAGGTGGTAACATGTCTATACGAGAACGCGCAAAATACGGTGCCGAAGCATTTGAAGGAATCGCGGGCAGCTTGCCTCAACCCTTTCCTCGGATCATGGGTCCAAACTGCCAGACATACCTCCAGGAAGTCGTCGCATCGGGCCTCCAATGCGACATGGTTCGGCGATTTGAAGCCGCTTTCGAAAGCGAAATGGGCATCAAACACTGCATCGGCACGCCTGGATGCACCGCAGCACTCAACATACTCGCAGCCGCACTCAACATGGAACCCGGCGATGAAATCATCGTATCGCCCATCACCGACTACGGCACGGTCATGGGACTGCTCAAAGAAAACTACATCCCGGTCTTCCCCGACACCGAACCCGGCACACCGCTCCTCAGTGCCCAAACCATTGCACCCTGTATCACCAACCGCACGCGGGCCATTCTCGCCGTCCACATAACCGGACTCATTTGCGACATGGACCCCATCCACGCCCTATCAAAAAAACACGGCCTGACCGTCATTGAAGACGTATGTCAGGCCGTATTTGGCACGTACAAAGGCCGCCTTGCAGGCACCCTCGGCGACGTCGCCGGTTTCTCATTCGACTCCGAAAAAACGCTCGGCTCCGACGTCGGTGGCTGTGTCATTACAGACGACGATGAACTCGCCGAACAAATCCGGTTCGTCGGTCAAAGCAGAGGCGGACAAATGGTCGAAGGCCTGGGGCGCGTACACGCCGTAAATGGATACGCGCTTCGCATGACCCAATCGACCGCCGCCATCACCCTTGCACAACTCGAAATCATCCGCCCGGCCGTTGCACATATCGACCGCATGATTCGCCTCATCACCGACAAACTCGCCGAAATCCCCGGCATCATCCCCCTATCCATACCGGACTACATGGAAACCTATTCCTGCTGGATGGCCGGATTTAGCATCGACCCCAACGCCTTTACATGCGACGCCGAAGCCTTTGCACAGCAAGTCGCCGATGCAGGACTCACCGGAGCCGGACTCGGCAAATACTATCTCATGCCCGCTGCCCTGCCCTTTTTAACGGACAAAGCCGAAAAACACCTCTATCCCTTCTCCAAACCCCCGGCATCCCACACCTACGAATACAACGCAAACACCTGTCCCAATGCCCGGGACTTTCTCGACAACTTCATTCGCTGGACCACCATCTGCGAAAAATACCAGCCCGAACACTGCGACCTCGTCGCCCAAATCGTCGCCATCGTCGCCGACCAGAATCGAGTTTAACGCACCATGTCACACACATGCTCCTTAAACGCCCGGTATTATCGCGCCCTGCCCATCGACAATCCAGGCTACGAGTCTGTCCGCCTCGAATTACCCGTAAAAAACACCGCCCTGATCGGCCTGCACTGCTGGAACATCGGCTGTCCAGATGGTCCTGCAATCGACCCCAACTACTGCGTGGGCATGGGCTGGCCGCAAGCAACCGCCGAAGCCGCGCGCATCATGGCCGAAGTCATACGCCCCGCCATGGACATCGCGCGCAAAATCGGGATGCCCGTCTGCCATGTCGAAACCGATTGGATGGCGGATCAGTACCCCCAAATCCCTTCCCGACGCAAAGAAACACCACAACCAGAACCCGAAAATCGCGCACAAACCATGCGAAACCGAGCGCACGGTCCGAACTACCTCACAAAATCCCCACTTGCAAACATGAAACGGGCCGCAATCGTCTCCCCAATGCGAGACGAACCCCTCGTCTTTTACACCGATGCCCTCGACACCTACCTCAAAACGCGCGACATCACAACCCTCATCTACACGGGATTTGCAACCGACATGTGCATCCTCGGATCCGAAGGCGGAGCCAGAGACATGCTCGCCCGCGGATATCAATGCATCCTCATGCGCGACGGAACTGTCGGCGTGGAAACCCCCGACACCTTCGCCGAAAAACTGGCCACCCGTTACGGCACACACATCTTCGAATGGCAACTGGGGTACAGCACCACCTATCGAGATTTCACTCGGGCATTTTCAGCCTGACACTGGAGAAAAACATGGCCCTCACAATATGCCCATGGAAATACGACAAAACCTGGGTCTATTCCATCACCTATGACGAAGCCCTCATCGACCTGCACCAATTCGCAATCCCCATCCACGAAGAATACGGCATCCCGGGACATGTGGAAGTCGTCGTCGGACAACTGGGCGATACGCGCAACATAGGCAACTCCAGCTATAACGGCTATCGCCACATGAACGCCGACGAACTCAAAGACCTCCTCGCCCGCGGCTGGGGAATAGGCAATCACTCCTATAGCCATGAACTCATACAACCCGACATGGTTGACCTGGAAATCGGCCGCGCCAAAGACGTACTCGAAGCCGCCATTGACGCACCCGTCGATCTCTACTGCGCGCCCGGCAACAATTCCAACATGTCAGACCACGTCCTCAAAGCCTGCCGCAAATACGGCTACCTCGGCGCAATGAGCTTGACCGACGCCCTCAACCGTCCAAACACCCCGCTCTTCTGGATCAATCGCACGGCATTACACGAACAGTATTACGCCCCCTTCTTCAGCGAATACGACCCATTCCGCAACATCCGCCATGCACAAGCCCAAAACGGCTGGATCATCGACTACTGCCATTGCCCATTGGAAAAACCCATCCACCCCAACAAAGACTGCTCGCATCCACAACTCCGAAAAAGATTTGAAATCATCCTCACAGAAGGCGGAGACAACGTCTGGTGCGCCGTACCCGAAGAAGTACTCTTCTATCACCAGACCAGACGCCACACGCAAATCGAAACAATCTCCGACACGCAAACCCAAAAGCACTACCGCCTCCACCTCAACAACCTGAGCGACCGCGTCACCTGCCGCACGCTCACCCTCCACGCCGACGTCCCCGCCCCCTGGTGTCGCCATCCCAACGTGTGGATCGACGGACAACCCCACCTCGCACACCTGATAGAACCGAGAAAATTGCAAATCACGGTAACAGTCACAGACGGTATGGAACTCGTCTTTCAAGACCCGGGCGCAATTAGTCAAGCCTCAGCCTGACCCCTCTCTCCCGAAGCACCGGAATATGCGTATGAATCGAAACATCGCTCAGGGGATTATCTCTCACATCGATCAAACTGTTTTCGCCACGCAATCCCGCAATCTCCACCAGAGGCGATAAATCCGAAACATCGCAATCCCAACTATGCACCCTTTTCAGATTGGTCAAACCCGACAGAGGAGAAAGATCCGAGACCGCATTGTTATTCAGAGCCACTCCCCTCAACTCGGTCAAAGTCGATAGCGGCGATATATCCCAGATCAGATTATTACTCACATCCAGCCACCTCAAATCGGTCATACCCGACAGAGGAGAAAGATCTGAAATATCGTTGGTGTACATATGCAGCGTTCTCATCCTGGTCAAACCCGACAACGGAGAAAGATCTGAAATATAGGAATTCCCACTAAGGTCCAGTATTTCCAGCGCCGTTAAATTCGACAGCGGCGAGAGATCAGCTATTGTATTGCGAAAAAGATTCAACTCCGTCAGCTTGATCAAACCCGACAGCGGAGAAAGATCCGAAATACCATTGCTATTGACGCGACCGCCATTCGTCAATACATAGCCGAGATTCAGCACCGTCAGTTTGGTAGCATACTCAATCCCCGTCAAATCGCGAATCCTTGAATTCGGAGCTTCAAGACGCATCAACGTCGCCATTTCAGCCGCAGTAATCGCCTCACCCTTCGCCTTATTCAGAGAATCCTCAATCACCGCACGCAGGTGGACATCCGGAATACTTATTCCCTCGCCCGTCTTATGAGAACCTGCGTCGCATTCGCCATAAATGGCGAAGCAAACACCGAGAATAATCAAAAAATACCGATAGATCATGGAAACAGTCCTCCAGCGTCATATAATCCCATACAACGGTCCACCCGACGCCCCCAGAGCCTCTACTCTTTTCGTAATATTGGGATCCTCAACAAGCGGGGGCGCGTGGTGGGGCTTGTGGCGCGCATCAACAATCAGCGACCCATTGCACCCCCAGTGTTTGTGTTCAATAAAACTATCAACACCGTAAACATCATGCGAGGGATTGGAACGGGTAAAAGTAACCCAGAGAAAATTATTGAGCGTACGCGAACAAAACGCACTGTCATCGACAATGAGAATAAGCGGCAAACCATCGAGAGATTGAGACACCAACGCCCTCGCAAGACGGACTGCATCCTCACCCCCCTGATCTCCATCTTTGAAAACAGGACCCTCAATAGCTGCGATACCAGGCAGGGCAATCGCGGGATTCTTAAAACCATCGGGCAATCTGAGATCACCCGGAACCTCGCGCCACAAATCGCGTCTCTTCGCACCGGCTGCGGCGATCACAACCTTAGAACCCTCATTAAATCCCGTACCCGAATAATCCAGCGTATCAATCGTCGTACGCGTCTGAAAATGGAGATCGCGCCGCCAATCCACCCGTTCGAGAACGTGAATAAAATAAGCACCAATATCGTGCGTATTCAAATGGGGACTATCTTCACCCGCAGAAATAAAAAGATACTTTGCCAGAGAACAGGCACCAAAACCGAGCAACGCATTGGCCAGCGTGAGAATCTCCTGCGGCTGCCGCTCGCGGTAAGGCACATAGCGCTCCGAACCAATGGCAATAAGCAAAGGATGAACACCCGCGGCATCCACGGCATTAATAGACTTGAGACCGGGAATCTCGACGGGAACCATCGGACCGGTAATCTCGTGAATCAGCAAACCAAATGCCGTATCTTCCTGCGGGGGGCGCCCCACAACAGTAAAGGGATAAATAGCATCTCTCCGATGCCAAACATCTTCCACATGGAGAACGGGAAAATCATGTGCCAGACTATAATACCCCAGATGATCGCCAAACGGACCTTCGGGTTTGGTCTCGCCCGGATGCACTGTTCCCGTAATAACAAAATCGGCCTCCGTGGAAATAACATAGCCATTCCTGCGCGCATAGCGAAACCGACGCCCGGCCAGCCCCCCGGCAAAAATAAGCTCGGACAAACCCTCGGGCAAAGGCATAACAGCAGAAAACGTATGCGCGGGCGGTCCCCCAATAAAAACACTCACGCGCAGTGGCTCTCCCCGCCTGAGCGCATTCGCATGGTGAATCCCGATATCGCGGCGGATCTGGTAGTGCAAACCAACTTCTTTGTTCTGTGCGTACTCATTACCCGAAAGCTGGATGCGATACATACCCAAATTCGCATTCATAACACCCGGACGGTCCAGGTCCTCAGTATAAACCTGAGGCAAAAGCACAAACGGACCGCCATCGTCGGGCCAGCACTGAATCTGAGGAAGCTGATCAACAGTCGTACTGTGTCTGAGCACCGCGCCAAAACGCACCCTTCTCGGCAACGTATGAAAAGCGATACGCGCAATCCCCATTGCGCGCCAGGGAGCGCGAAGAAACGCAACCGGATCGGCTTTGGCTTCGACAAGGCGTTGAACCCATCTCAAAGTTGACCGAAAGAGAAAACGCGAGCGATCGAGCGTACCAAAAAGATTGGAAACCGCAGGAAACGGACTATCTTTCACATTCGCATAGAAAATCGCCGGACCATTTGCCTGAAAAACGCGACGATGGATCTCCGCCATCTCCAGATGGGGATCCACCTCCTGTTCAATCCGGATGAGATGACCGTTGCGCTCGAGATCGTCAACGCACTGTTTGAGTGATTTGTATCGCATTGTAGTATATTGTTAGGAGTTAGAGTTTTAATGTGTAATATAGTGTACTGAATACCACATTGAGAGACAATTTTTAAGTTACAGTAAGGAGGACGCTTCATGACATCATTTCGTGCACTGGTCGTACGCGAATCAGAGGGTCAATTATCGAGATCCGTAGAAAACCGACAAATAGAAGACCTACCCGAAGGCGAAGCATTGATCCGGGTGCGCTATTCCTCGCTAAATTACAAAGACGCCCTATCTGCAACCGGGCATCGCGGCGTGACGCAGGCGTACCCACACACCCCGGGCATAGATGCAGCGGGTAAAGTCGTCGAAAGCACTGTCGCCGACTATAAACATGGCGACAAAGTACTGGTCACGGGCTACGATTTGGGAATGAATACCGCGGGTGGATTCGGACAATACATTAGAGTACCCGCCCATTGGCTGGTCAGGCTCCCCGAAGAATTGACTTTAAAAGAAAGCATGGGATATGGAACCGCCGGATTTACAGCAGCACTATCGGTCCATCACATCATCGAGACAGGTATAAAGCCAAACCAGGGCGACATCGCAGTAACCGGCGCAACTGGCGGCGTAGGCAGTCTCGCAGTAGCGATATTGGCCAAAAAAGGCTTTCGCGTCGTAGCAGCCACGGGAAAAGCGTCAGAAACGGACTTCCTGAAAAAACTCGGCGCATCTGAAGTCATAGACCGAAACGAATTGGACGACGACACTGGACGGCCCATCCTATCGGGCCGCTGGGCAGCGGCAATAGATACAGTCGGCGGAAACATCCTCTCAACACTCATCAAAACAACGCAATATCACGGCGTCATAACCTGTTGTGGTCTGGTATCATCCCCCGAACTGCACACCACAGTATATCCATTTATCCTCCGCGGCGTAAAACTAATCGGCATCGACTCCGTCTTATGCCCCATGGACCTCAGACTAAAAATCTGGCAACGTATCGCCACAGACTGGAAAATCAACACCCTGAACAACATAATCGCAGAATGCGGTTTGGAAGACCTGAATGCCCAAATAGATCGCATCCTATCCGGACAAATGCGCGGACGGATCGTGGTCGGCCTGTAAAAGGCCAATTGAGAATTGAGAATTAGGAATTGAGAATTGTCCCCACCCCCAATGAACTGCTATCGCAGTTGAACGCCGCTCCTTAATTCTTAATTCTTAATTTTTAATTCACCCTTAACAATCCCCCGACTCCTCTTCAGTGCATCGAGAGGATCTGGAATATCCGGCTTGAGTTCGAGACTCATATTCCCGGTATAATTCGCCGACTGAAGCGCGGCAAAAGTAGATTGCAGCACCTCCCGCGTAAGCACCCCATCGCACAGCCCCAGGTGCAGATCCTCCTCCCCATCATTATCATCGAGATGAACATAACCCAGACGGTCTCCTGCCAGCGCGATCATATCCGCGGGATCTTCATTCGCCATCTGTGCATGTCCGATATCAAAAAGCAGATACAAATTGGGATGACAGATCGCCTCGAGATAAGTGAGCGTAAACGGCACCGTCGGCAAAAACGTACCCGGAAAATGTTCAACAGCGAGCTTGACACCCGCATCTTGCGCCTGGTCAGCCAGCACACTCAAAGACTCGGCAAACAGATCGGCGTCATCGCCCTGGGGCACCAGGTACGCCGTCGTAGCACCCAGCCGAGCGCCGTGTTCAAACGCGCGATTTACGTGATCGCGTGCGGATTGAGGATCATCCCCTGTCAGAGACATCCCCTCGGGCATATCGGCAGAAGCGGCAATACAAGAAACCGCGAGACCGAGATCCTTCGTCCGTTGTTGAAGATCGGCAGTCTGAAGCCAACCCGGACGAATATCAATATGCGTAAACCCCGCATCGGCAACCTGTTCTAAAGCGAGTTCCTCGGCACAGGTTAGTGCCCATATACACGCAGCGAGAGACATAGTGGCTCCTTTAAAAAATAAAAATCGAACCCCAGGCGATTTTTCGTCTGGGGTTTAGTGTAAAATAAATGGGAGAAGAAGATACAGCCGGTTAGTTATCAGCGGGTTCGGCCACAGAGGCACCCTTTGGTTTGCGATGCATTCGTGCGTAGGTCTCCGCCAGAAGATCGCGCAATTCCTCGGCAATCTCTGGATGAGGATCACTGGCGAGAGCTTTGCAGGCCAGTTGCTCGGCTAAACGGAACTGGTTGCTATTAAACGCCATCCACCCGGCACTGCGGTGCAGCACTGACCAGGTTGGTTCGGCGTGGTCGCCGCGCTCATCCAATTCCCTAATGGCAGCAAGCTCCAATTCCAACGCTTCTGCATAAAGCTGAATAGCCTTTTCCTCATGGCCGCGTGTTCGTTCCAGAATAGCTGTTTCCACGAGGTCCATGGCTTGATTGTGGGGGTTGGTCGTAGAGGCACTCATTTTTCATTTACCTCGGCAAGTGGGTGGCTAAACTCGACTACGACGACATAAGCGGGCAACTGACTATCAATAAAATTAACTTGATCTATTTTCTCGCGCAACCGTCTTTTTACTTCTCCATCGCTACCATTAAGAATACCGGAAACTTCCAGTCTTGCCTTACGCTGAAAATTGGGTGCATCGGATTCTTCGCCCAGCCAGCGGTCAATGCGCGTACCTATCGCAGCACGCTCGATTGCGGCGTAACCAAGTTCTTGTTTGAGCAGCAAGATCGCAATACCCTCAGCACCTTTTTCAGTGGCCTCTCGGAGGTCTGCCCAGGTCCTCCCGACCTGATCGGTGACTGGCGACCATTCTAAAATATAGTTGTTTGCTATATAACCTCTGGCACTAAGTTCGACTCCCCTGGTATGGCCTTGTGATTCCAAACATACACTCGCACACTGCGCCATCGACCCACCAGATTCTGAAGTAAGGCCGGGCTGCCCGGCACTTAAGTCATTCAAATTCAGCATGTATCATTTCCGTTTCGTCCATGCATGTGTAAATTATATAGAATATCAATATCAAGGTCAATCGCACATCAGAACCCAAGCAAATATCGAGCCAGCATCACAGAAATTGAGCGATAAATTGTATGGACAGAAGCTCAAGTACCTTCATCATGCTTTTAATATGCTATATTGCGCCCTTAACTTAAATGTAAGGATCGTCTTTGGAGGCACATACAAACGGAATGCGCCGGGATGTAAAAGTGTACGTTTTGAGCCATGAATAGGCGGTCATGTGAAAGATATGTACCGCTACCTCTCGCCCTCCAACCCCTGATTCCTTTCTCTCAACGACCATGATCTATCCGGATTATGATACAACCATTGCTCCATATTTTCTTTAATCCGGGGCCATTCCGTATCCAGCATAGAAAACCACGTCGTATCCCGGTTGCGGTCTTTAACAATCATATGCTGGCGAAAAAGCCCTTCGTACGTGAACCCCAGACGGAACGCGGCAGACCGCGAGCGTTCATTCAGCGCATCGCATTTCCATTCCACGCGGCGATAACGCATAGAATCAAAAGCCTCGCAAAGCATGAGATACGCCGCCTCGGTATTCGCACACGTATTTTGTGCCTCGGGACCGTACCAGATATTCCCAAGCTCCAACCGACGCGCATCGGGCGCAACATTCAAAAAACTCACCATCCCAATAGCCCGATCAGATAATTTATCCCGAACACTCAAAAAGAGCGGATCCTCCGAATCTTCAATCCCTTCAAGCCACGCCTGCATAGACCTCACATCTTCAAAAGGCCCATACGCCATATACGTCCACAACTGCTCCACGAATTCCGTCCCGTGCGAACACGCAAACAACCCGGGCGCATCCTTTTCCGAATCGAGAGGCGACAGCGCAATATACTCACCTTCATAATCCACTCGTCGCGGGATACGCACTTCAGACACAGACGGCACACAATCGCCAACGGGAAGAGACGACATCAGTTTTACCTCCATAAAAGTTGATGTGATATTCGGCATACTCTTTGACAAAATCGAAACATTCGAAGTTTCCCCAAAATACCCCATTCGCGAACTCAAAACATCGTCCTCATGGACAAAAAAAGCCCGTCCTTTTGGACGGGCTTCTCAGATAAGAATTCACACACGCACATCATCTACATCTCAATAATATCCTCCCGCCTTGGTCCCACGGAAATCCACTTCACCGGAACCTCGAGCCACGCTTCGATATGCTCGACATAACGCTGTGCATTCGTCGGTAAATCCGAGAACTCGCGCACCGAAGAAATATCTGTTCTCCACCCCGGCAACTTTTCCAACACAGGTGTCGCCCGATCGAGCAGAGAGGGCACCGGAAAAATCTCCGTCTTCTCCCCATCGATCTCATAAGCTGTACAAACGGGAATCTCATCCAAATAACCCAAAACATCGAGCAGCGACAACGCAACCGCAGTCGCCCCTTGCATGCGACACCCATAGCGCGTAGCAACAGCGTCAAACCAGCCCATCCTGCGGGGCCGTCCCGTCGTCGCACCGTATTCCCCTGCATCGCCGCCCCGCTCGCGAAGCTCCTCCGCCTCCTCGCCAAAAATCTCAGAAATAAAAGGACCCGCCCCCACGCAAGAGGAATACGCCTTTGCAACAGCGACAACCTGCGTAATCGAATACGGCGGAATACCCGCCCCAATCGACGCAAAACCCGCCAGAGTAGAAGAAGACGTGGGATAGGGATAAATACCGTGATCCGGATCGCGCAAAGCACCCAACTGCCCCTCCACGAGAATCTTCTTATTCTCCTTCAACGCATTGTGAAGCAACAACGACGTATCGCAAACATAAGACTCAATCTGCTCTCCCGCCGCCATCAAATCCGGCACAATTTGCTCCAGAGACATAAGCGGCTTGTGATACAAATGCTCAAAAAGCACATTCTTCACCTCCAGCGCGCGCGCGACGCGATCCCGCAACCGGCCCTCATCGTACAAATCGGCAACCTGAACCCCCACCTTCAAATACTTATCCGAATAAAACGGCGCAATACCCGACTTGGTCGAACCGTACTTTCGATCCCCCAACCGCTCCTCCTCATATTCATCCATGAGAAGATGATAGGGAAGCAACACCTGCGCGCGCTCAGAAATACACAGATTTGGCTTCGGCACGCCGCGGGCAATCAGATCATCCACCTCCTCTATAAAAGCCGGAATATTCAACGCAATCCCCGTACCGAGAATATTCGTCGTATGCGGATAAAACACGCCCGAAGGCAAAAGGTGAAGGGCAAATTTTCCATACTCATTAATAATCGTATGCCCGGCATTATTCCCACCCTGAAACCGAATAACAAAATCGGAATCCCGAGCCAGAACATCCGTCATCTTGCCCTTGCCTTCATCACCCCAATTTGCGCCTACAATCGCTGAAACAGACATTTTTTATCCTTTTTTAAGTAAGCTATCAGCGGTCAGCAAAAACTTCCTGGATCGCGGCTTTAAGCATGCCGCGATGACGTGCCTTCTTCCTTTTTCCTTCACACTTCACACTTCTTATAGCTTCACCTGCTTAACCCAGTTCACAAACTCCTGAGACACGATATCTGCCAGCACCTCATCCTGCACTGGCGTATCGATATTAAAAACCATGATCGCCTCGCCACCCTGGCTCCTGCGCCCCAGCGCCATATCGGAAATATTGATCCCATTCACCGCAAACAAATTGCCCATATGCCCCACCACACCGGGCACATCTCGATTGCCCAAAACAATCATATCCCCCTCGAGCTTCGCCTTCACCTCAATATCATCTATGCGAACCAAACGCAAATCCCGGCGTCCAAAAACCGTCGCCGAAATCGACGTTGTCTCTTCTGAAGTCTCGACATCTATCGTAATCAAATTGCTATAATCCGCGTGACTGCTCTTGGATTCCTCAACCTGAATGCTGCGCGCCTTAGCCCACAAAGGCGCGTTGACCAGCGTCACTGGCTCCTCGGCCTGATATTCAAAAATACCCTTCAAAACCGCAGCCGTAAGCGGCGCCGTAGCGTATTCCTGAATCACACCCTGATATCGATTAATCACCCTGTGCAAATGCCCGCCCATAAGTTGTGCGTGCAGCGACCCCACCTTTTCCGCCAGCGACAAATAAGGACTGATCGCATCGAGATATTCCGGATCAATCGGCGGCAAATTGATACCACTTTGAACGGGCTTACCCTGCAAGGCATCGCACATATCCACGGCAACCTGCCGCGCCACATTTTCCTGCGCCTCAAATGTCGAAGCCCCCAGATGCGGCGTAGAAACCACCTCTAACCTTTTAATCAGCGGATGATCAACCGCAGGCGGCTCTTCGCCAAACACATCCAGTGCAGCCCCTGCGACCTTCCCCGCATCAATCGCCCTCTCAAGTGCCTCCTCATCCACAAGCTCGCCCCGGGCGCAGTTAATAATACGCACCCCATCTTTGCACCGTGCAAGCGCCGATTCAGAAATGAGATGATGGGTCTGATCCGTAAACGCCGCGTGCAACGTAATATAATCCGACCTAACAAAAATCTCATCGTAAGACGCCTGCTGTATATGCAACTGCCGCGCCAGATCATCCGACAAAAAAGGATCGGCGCCCAACAACGTCATACCAAACGCATGCGCGCGCCGCGCCACCTGCTGACCAACGCGCCCCACGCCAATAATACCCAACGTCTTGCCGTATAATTCAACACCCGTATATCTGCCGCGCTCCCACTCACCAGCTTTAAGCGAAGCCGTCGCCTGGGGGATATTGCGAGACAGCGCCATCATCATAGCCATCGCGTACTCAGCGGCAGAAATCGTATTGCCGCCCGGCGCATTCATCACCACAATCCCCCGCTCAGTCGCGGCTTCCACATCGATATTATCCACACCAGCACCCGCCCGACCAATCGCGCGAAGATTCGCACCCGCATCAATCACCCGTTGCGTAACCTGCGTTGCACTGCGCACAATCAGCCCGGCATAATCGCCAATAATCTCGCACAGTGCATCTTCCGACAGCCCCGTATTCACATCGACTTCTATACCTGAAGAAGCAAAAACATCCTGCCAGCCATCGGCCAGTGAATCGCCGATCAAAACCTTTTCCATTTTCACTCAATGCCCTCTCGCATCCACGGCCCATGTCTCCACAAACATCCCGTTCTCATCAATCACGCACACCTCATCCCACAAATTCACGGTCGTACACACATGGCGCGGCACGAGATAAAATTGATCGCCCACACGCGGTCGCGGTGTACCCTCCGGCAATTGCAACAACTGGTGTTCCTCATTGCGCCGCACAAACACAATCTCGTCTGGCAACCCAATCATCCGAAAATGGGGCACAGGCGTATCGGGCGCAATCGACTTGCTGCCCGCATCCAATGTAATAAGATTTTCGCGCGTCGTACTGATCACACTGGACAAAACCAGTGCTGCCCACTGAAAGGGACTCTCCAGCTTCTCGCCATAACTGGTATCCCAAAAAATCCACGTACCGGGCGACACCTCATCCACCCCATCCACCCGCTGCGTATGCTCAAAACCCGGCGATCCCGAAGCCACCACCTTCTCGACCTCAATACCAGACTGCGCTATCAGACACCGGGTTTCAACAGCCCGCTCAATCGACTCAAATGCCGTTTTTTCACGCATATCCCCATCGAAATCACCCACGTGCCCATCATACACATGCAAACCCACAAAATGCAAACCCGACGCTTGTGCAATCTGCTGCGCCAGAACCAGTGAAGGCGCGCCGGGCAATGCCCCCGTGCGATCCATCCCCGTATTGACATCCACCATAACACCCAGGCTCACACCCGCCGATGTGCAGGCATCGGACAACGCCTGAATCGCGTCCCTATCATCCGCAATAACTTTCAAGTCGGTATCGGGATACAACCGCTTCAAATCCACCACGCGCCCAATATTTGCCCCCACGATATGATAAGAAATCAACACATCGGTCGCACCAATCGCAACGAGCATCGCCGCCTCTTTGGGCGTTGCACACTTAAACTTATCAATCCCCTCATCCATCTCCATACGCGCAATCTGCGACATCTTATGCGTCTTAATATGCGGACGCAAACGCGCATACCCACCCATCATATCTCCAATCGCGCGAATATTCTGCGCCACCACATCCTTGTAAACCAGCAGCGCAGGCGTGGGAATCTCCTCTGCATTCTTTACCCGATAGTCAAACATTCAGCACCTCTCCAATCCATCGCCAAACCACATCCTTGCCGCGCCCCGTCGTAGCGGAAAACGGCACGAGGTCAAAATCGCCGTGCAAAGCGAGCATCCGGCGGGTTTGATCCAATCGACTTTTGAGTTTATGACCCGACAGCTTATCGGCCTTGGTGGCAACCACCACAAATGGCTTTTCACCCTGCACCAGCCAATCGATCATCAGCAAATCATCCCGACTCGGATCGTGCCTCGCATCAATCAACTGAACAAAACCCCTGATTGAGGGCCGGTCCTGCACATACCCCTCAATCAACTGCCCCCAGGTCTCGCGCTCTTGCCGACTGCGCTTTGCATAGCCATAACCGGGCAAATCGACAAAATAATACGCGTGATTTACGCAATAAAAGTTCAGCGTCCGCGTCTTGCCCGGCGTACTGCTGGTCTTCGCCAGATTTCTCCGATTGAACAACCGATTGAGCAACGACGACTTACCCACATTGGAGCGCCCTGCAAATGCAATCTCGGCCATCCCATCGCGGGGCAACTGCCTCAAAAAACCAACACTCGTAACAAATTCAGCCGAATGGAATTGCATGTTAGTAGCCAGTTATCAGTTCGCCCACCGAAAAGGCACGATACGCCTTTTATCTGTGTCCATCGGTGTTCATCTGTGGTTGCTTTTCGCTTCTTCCACACAAACGAAAACCGGGGTCCAATTCGGCCCCGGTTCCCCATCTGTGGGAAATATCTGTCTTTTTATGCGCGTTTTTGCGTGGACTCGAGAACTTCGACACGCGGCTTGTTGCGGTTTTGAACCATATCGAGGGTAACAGTGATCTCGGTAACATCCTCATTGGAGGGTATATCGTACATCAAATCCGTCATAACAGCTTCGAGAACCGACCGCAACCCGCGCGCACCTGTACCCTTTTCCTGCGTAATGCGAACAACCTCGCGCAGCGCGTCATCCTCAAAAGTCAGTTCAACCCCATCGAGTTCGAACAACTTTTGATATTGCTTTGTAATTGCATTTTGCGGTTCCGTCAAAATCTGCAACAAAGCGGCCTCGTCCAGATCGCCCAACGCGCACATCACGGGCATTCGCCCAACGAGTTCTGGAATCAGACCGTACTTAATCAAATCTTCCGGCTCGGCATACTGGAAAACCTCACCGGTATTACGCTCATCCAAATCATTCGAATCAGCCCCAAAACCAATGGTCTTCTTGCCAATGCGGGTGCTAATAACGCTATCCAAACCATCAAATGCACCACCACAGATAAACAGAATATTTTTGGTATTGAGCTGAATCAGGGGTTGTTCGGGATGCTTGCGCCCCCCCTTGGGCGGAATACTCGCCACCGTACCTTCCAGAATCTTCAACAAAGCCTGCTGAACACCTTCGCCAGACACATCGCGCGTAATAGATGGATTGGCTGATTTTCGAGAAATTTTATCGACCTCGTCCAAATACAAAATACCCATCTCTGCCTGCGCCACATCGTAATCCGCCGCCTGAAGCAGGCGCACCAGAATATTCTCAACATCTTCGCCAACATACCCCGCCTCGGTCAAAATAGTGGCATCGGCAATCGAAAATGGAACCTGTAAAATGCGCGCCAGCGTTTGAGCCAAAAGCGTCTTGCCAGTACCCGTGGGTCCCATAAGCAAAATATTGCTCTTATCGAGTTCGACATCATCCGCAGACTGATTGGACCGAATGCGCTTGTAGTGATTATACACCGCAACCGAAAGAACGCGCTTGGCGCGCTCTTGACCAATCACATAATCGTCGAGACGCGTCTTAATTTCCTGCGGCTTGGGCAACCCTTTGTGAAGTGTCACCGGCTTTTTGAGATCGTCCTCTCGCAAAACCTCATTGCAGAGCTTGATACACTCGCTACAAATATTCACGCTGGGACCGGTAACGATCTTATCGACCTGATCGGCACTCTTGCCACAAAAAGAGCAGCGAATTTCTGTTCTGGAAGTTCGTCTTTTCATAACGCCCTACTTCCTCATAACAAGGCTTCGTCGATATCGGGGTTGGGATCCTGGTCGGGAATGAGTACTTCGTCAATCAGACCATATTCCCGTGCCTCATCAGCCGACATAAAGAAATCGCGGTCTGCATCCCTTTCTATGCGCTCAATAGGCTGACCTGTACAATCGGATAAAATGGCATTCAAACGGTCGCGATATTGCAAAATCTCTTCGGCATGGCGTTCGATATCCGAAGCCTGACCGCCTGCACCGCCAATGGGTTGATGCAGCAAAATGCGCGAATTGGGCAATGCGCGGCGCTGCCCCTTCGTGCCCCCTGCAAGAAGCACGGCACCCAGTGAAAAAGCCTGTCCCACACAAACCGTTTCAACTTCGTTGGACACGTACTGCATCGTATCGTAAATAGCCAGGCCCGCCGTAATACTACCACCGGGAGAATTGATATACAGCCGAATCGGTTTCTCGGGCGTCTCAGACGTACAAAACAACATCTGAGCAATCACCAGATTGGCAATCGTATCGTTGATCGGCGTCCCAATAAAAATAATATTATCGCGCAACAGCCGCGAAAAAATGTCATAGGCGCGCTCACCACGCCCTGTTTGTTCAAGAACTGTAGGAACCAGAGCCATATTTAATTTCAAATCCCATGTTTAAATGTAACTACCCACCATCGGATTCAACTTCCTCAACATCTTCGACATCTGCGTTATCGATGAGAAAATCAAACGTCTTCTGCGTCTTAATATCCGACTCAATCTGATCGAGCTGTTCGGTTCGGCCCAAAATCTGACGCAGACGCGGTCCCTCGATATTATGCCGTTGCGACATCTCCTCGAGATGTTCGTCCAGATCCTCATCCGTCACCTCGATCTTTTCCTGGTCGGCAACAGCATCCAGCAACAAAAAGCGTTTGACACCGCGCTCGGCTTGATCGCGCCCGCTTTCGCGAATCGCATCCTCGTCAATATCATGGCCGTGACCAGCGTGCTCTCGCTTATACGACTCGACCATCCCATTGAGATAATTCTCGACCATACTATCGGGAACCTCAAAAGGATTCCCCTCAATCAGCGCATCGATCAAATTCTCCTCAACGCGCTGGCGAATCATCTGATCGTACTGCGTCTGCATCTCATCGCGAATTTGCGTCTTGAGATCGTCCAAAGACGCCACGCCGCCGACATCCTGAGCCAAATCATCATCCAACTCGGGCAACTCGCGCTCGCGTATTTCTTTCGCCATCACGCGAAACATCACGGTCTCTTCTTTCGGTTCTTCGTCGTGATCTCCGTGATCTTCATGATCGTGATCCTCGTCGTCGTGATCGCAATCCTCGTGATCATGCTCATCCTGAACGGGCCGCGTAATCGTAACCTCACGGGACTCACCGGCCGAAATACCCATCAATTGTTTTGCCAATTCAGTCGGCTTGTCGTCTTCCGTCTTAAACAACCGAATCGATTGATCTTCCGACCTGTGATCGGCCACGGGACTGCCGTCCTCATCGAGCTCTTCGACATCGGCAAAAACCACGTCGTCCAGATCGGCAGCGCGTTCGACGACTTGCTCGGTCGCACTCTCCTCTTGCATATAACGCAGCCGACTTTCAACATGCTCATCTTCAACCGCAAACACGGGCCGCGTCACCTTCAACTCCTTATAGGTCTCCACGGTTATCTCTGGACGGACATCGACAGAAGCCTTGAACACCAGAGGCTGTCCCTCTTCAAAACTGATATCGTCAATACTCGCCTGGGAAACGGGTTGAATACCTTCGGCTTCGCTCGCCTCCCGGTAAAACTCCTCGACCATCTCCTGGACAACCTCGCCCTGGATGGCCGGCCCAAATTGCCGTTTGACAACACTCAGGGGAATTTTACCCTTGCGAAAACCCGGCAAATTAAGGGTCTTGCTGTATTTCCTGTAAGCGTCATTGAGACGCTTATCCACATCTGCGGCCGGGGCCTCAATCTCCAATGTTCGACGCCACGTCCCCGACTCGGTCACCTGCACATTCATCGCGTTGGATAATCCTTTCTTTGTAATCCCTCACTCACTAACTGGCCCAACGTGCAATAATAAACAAATGAAATCGCTTTGTCAATGGCGTTGGGATGATGTTAGCCTATCACCTCCCCATACCCAACACCTTCAAATACGCCTTCACCGTATTCTCCAACCCCATAAAAACAGTATCGGCGATCAGCGCGTGGCCAATAGACACCTCGAGAATCCCGGGAATCGTCACAAACTCCCCCAAATTATCGAGATTGAGATCGTGCCCCGCATTAACCCCCAGCCCGGCATCTTGTGCAGCGCGAGCCGAATCCGCGTACTGTCGAAAAACAGGCCCCACATCGCCCTTGTCAAACGCAGAAGCATAAGACTCCGTATAAAGTTCAACGCGATCCGCACCCAGAGCCTCTGCCAAAGCCATATCTTCCGGCACCGGATCCATAAACAGAGAAACCCGAATCCCCAGACCTTTCAACTCCGCAATAATCGGCTCAAGCCGCTCGCCATCCCGCCTCAAATCCCAACCGTGATCGGACGTACTCTGATCGGGTTCATCGGGCACCAGCGTACACTGGTCGGGCACCACATCCCGCACCATATCCATAAACTCTGGAAAGGGATTGCCTTCAATATTGTACTCCACCCCCGAAATCATTTCTTTCAACTCATAAACATCCGTCCTGCGAATATGCCGCTCATCGGGCCGGGGATGCACCGTAATCCCGTGCGCCCCCGCATCAATACACACCTGCGCCGCCCTTGTCACACTGGGAAACGCAAGTGGCCTACTATTCCGCAACAGCGCCACCCGATTCAAATTCACACTGAGTTTGGTCATTCCCATCCTCCTCTACGGCGCCAGCAAAGCGCGCTGCCACGCGCCATCACCTTGCCGAACATACAAAAACCGATCGTGCAACCGATCATCCCTATTCACCCAAAATTCAAACCGATCGGGAACCACCCGATAGCCCCCCCAAAAATGCGGCAACGGCATATCATCTTCCGGATATTTCCGATCCAACTCTGCCACGCGACCTTCCAAAAACGCCCGACTGGGAATCGCCTCGCTTTGCGGTGACGCCCAGGCACTCAAGCGGCTCCCCCGGGGACGCGAATCAAAATACGCCTTAGACACCTCGTCCGAAACAGCCTCAACCCTTCCCTCAATACGCACCTGTCTAATCAGCGACTTCCAGTGAAACAGCAGGGCTGCCCTGGGATTCTCCGCCAACTCATCGGCCTTGCGACTCTCCAGATTTGTAAAAAACACAAACCCATCTCGATCGCACTGCTTCACCAGCACCATACGCACCGAAGGCTTTCCATCGCGCGTCGCCGTAGCCAGCGCCACGGCCTCGGGCAGCGTCGGCTCCGAAGCTTTCGCCTCTTCAAACCACATCTCAAACTGAACAAAAGGATCTGGATTCATTTTTCTCCCTGAGTGACTTAATCAAATAAACGCGCGTCTCTCGCCAGTTGCGCTGACATCCATTTGGATCGATATAATCACCTCGAGCCAGATACGGTTCCCATCCCGCATCTTTGTACCCGCGGTGCGCGTACAAATTCAGCGCGGGTTGATTCCCCACGTGAACGCACAGACCAATATTCTCATAGCCCCGCTTCAATGTGACCCGCTCGCACACATCTAACAACCGCGAAGCAATACCCATTCGCCGATAATCTGGATGCACAAAAAGCGACGACACCTCGGGCCAGGGTCGCACTTGCGGCGGCACGCCAGAAGCATCGCCACCTTCCCAATTGAGCAACACCTGAGCCACAGGCCAATTGCCCCACCAGGCCACATAAAAAATGAGCCTGCCGGATTCCTGTAGCGCAAACCGCCGCCGCTGCGTTTCTTTCCGAGAAAACGGCAAATACCGAAGCCGAGACACCTCAGGCGATTTGAGAACGCGAATATCAATATCCATGAAAGTAAAGTATAGCGAACACCGCCCCAATACGCAAGACACCGCGACGTACAATTTTCATCTATACAGTCCGAAACCAGATTTCTCCGTATTTGGCTTGTTTTATTTGGTTATCTCTCTTTATATTTGTTAGACAACCGATCCGGTTCATTGCCACTATGGACGGCTAAGACCCGCAAGAATGGTTGAGAACAGGAAGTCCCTTACCTCATGGAGAAAAAACGTGAACCGAACCGATCTGATAGAAATAATCAGAAACGGCGAGAACTCCGGCGTTGAATTTAAGCGCGACGATAGCCATCCCAATTCCATTGCGAGAGAAATGTCCGCCCTGCTCAACTTTGAGGGTGGCCTGATTCTGTTGGGCGTGGAAGACGACGGCACAATTTCCGGTCTGACAAGGAATCGGGAGGAAGCCGAGCGATGGGTCATGGAGATCGCACGTACGCATATACAGCCAGAGTTTATTCCTTCCTGGCATTCCATTACCTTCGATAGCGGTAAATGCGTGGGCGTCATCCGCATCGCAGCAGACAGCCCGGGCAAACCCTATAAAGCCAAGCGCGGATCCTACTGGGTAACATTCGTGCGCGTCGGCAGCACCTCTCGAGAGGCGACTCGAGACGAAGAAGGCCGACTTTATCAGGCCAGCCGTCTGATGCGTTACGAGATCAAGCCCGTGCTCGATATGGGATTGGATAGCCTCGATATAGACCGGCTCAACAACTACTTCCGCGTTCTGTTAAAACGCGATGCGCCGTCTGTCAACGATCGCGAATCGTGGCGTCGGCTTCTCTTGAACACGGGCCTCCTCGTTGAAGCAGGGGGAATCACTGCCGCCACCGTCGCCGGGTTGTTGCTATTCGGCGAAAATCCAAATTACCGCGTGCCGCAAGCCGGAATCACGGCGACCGCCTTTCCTCGCAATGAGAAGGAATACGATACCGTTGACGAAGAAGTAATACGAGGTCCTCTCGTTTCAATCATGTCAGAACGCGGCCGTGCCGAGGAGAAAGGCGTCATTGACCGGGCCGTGGACTTCGCCAACCGCAATCTGCACACTATCGCCTGGCTCGAAGGCGGACGTCGTATCCGCAAAAAGGCACTACCCCTGGAGGCTGTTCGGGAATCAATAGTCAACGCCGTTGTTCACAGGGACTACACGCTCGTTGGCACAGACGTCGAAGTTTCTATGTATCGTGATCGCCTCGAAGTCATCTCGCCAGGGCGGCTACCCAATAGCGTCACAGTAGAAAAAATGCGCGAGGGCGTTCTGCGCGTATCCAGAAACGAACTCGTGAAGGACGTGTTGCGCGATTATGGTTATGTGGAGCATCTCGGCATGGGCGTACGCAACCGAATCATCGGATCCATGCGCGACCACAACGGCACCGAGCCAGACCTGATCGAAGAGGACCACCGCTTCACCGTGCGGCTGTGGAAGGATCCAGAGGACACACCATCTTATTAGGCTGAAGCATTTTCATGAACCACCTCATCTTAATCAAACACGCCCCGCCTCAAATTGACAAAACAAAATCCGCCCCAGACTGGCACCTATCGGACAGCGGACGCGCAAGTTGCATCCCACTCGCCGAAGCGTTGCGCCCCTATAAACCAGACCTCCTCATCACAAGCGAAGAACCCAAAGCCCACGAAACGGGTCAACTCGTCGCCAACGCCCTTCAAATCCCCTATTCATCAGCACCCAACTTTCACGAACACGACCGCAAAGGCGTCCCCTTTATACCCCAGGAAACCTGGCACACCACCGTAAAAACCTTCTTTGCACGCCCCAACGACCTCATCTTTGGCAATGAAACCGCTAATCAGGCCCGCCTGCGATTCACCCGAGCCGTTAAAAAAGCCGTAAAAACACACCCTCACAAAACCATCGCCATCGCCACCCACGGCACCGTCATCTCTTTATTCACCGCACAAAAAACCCGGACCAACTGCTTCGACCTCTGGCAACAATTGGACCTCCCATCTTATGTGGTATTCGACCTGCCGGATTACAGCTTGAACGCCATTGCAACACAAATATTCTGAGGGTCTATTTTGAAGGTCAAACGATGAGGGTCAAGACATGACCCTCAAAAACAGATCGTTAGAAGGTCTAAAGTTGCGAGAAGGGTGGTGTCCAAATTTTCGACACCTTTAATGGCATTCCCCCTCATGCTTGCTTGACGACTCGCCATTAACTGAGTATAATTGATCACTCTCCTATTTTGGCTCAGGCCATTGGATTTCAATGCACTCTCTCCCCTAAAATTCGATGTCTGATGCTTTGTGTAATTTCTGACCATTTTTCAACCCATTCAAACCTTTTATAATTCCCACCATGAATGAATTACTGATCTTCGCCGGTGGCATTGCGAGCGCGAAAACGAGAGATCAAGCGTTTGACTCGTAGCTGTGCGCGACTTTGGACAAAAAAATTATAGTACTGGTTATGAAGGATAAAACCGTGAGAGGCAGGAGGAAACATGAAAAAAAGAAAAAAAGATTTTAAAGAAGGGTTTTTTGTCGATGACTGTGTAAAGTTTATGTCTCGGATGAATGAGAAATCCATAGATTTGACTGTGACATCACCGCCGTATGATAATTTGCGAGACTATAAGGGCTATTCGTTTGACTTTGAGAATATCGCAAAGCATTTATACAGGGTGACAAAAGAGGGTGGAATAGTAGTCTGGGTAGTTGGTGATAAAATCAACGGCGGACGCACCCTAACCAGTTTTAGGCAGGGCCTATTCTTTCAGGACATAGGTTTTCAGATGCATGATGTCATGATCTACACAAAGAAGAACACACCTTTTATGCGAAGCAATGCTTACACAAATTGCTATGAGTTTATGTTTGTGTTGTCACGGGGCAAACCGAATACCTTTAACCCCTTAAAAGTGAAAACGGTCAGACATGGCTTTGAGATGCTGACACACAACAAGGGTCCCGACGGAAAAAATAAAAAAGTACTAAAGGAATTAAAAAAAGAAAAGTCCCGTACAAACATCTGGTCTTATGCAGTGGGTTATGGAGGCACAACAACCGACAAGATTGCTTTTCAGCATCCAGCAGTCTTTCCTGAAAAGTTAGCGGAGGATCATATTTTGTCTTGGACAAATCCTGGGGATATCGTATTCGATCCTATGTGCGGAAGTGGTACGACAGGCAAAATGGCACTAAAACATAATCGAAGATTCGTTGGGGTGGATATCTCTAAAGAGTATATTGCGATTGCAAAAGAACGTGTCCAGGGTTTACAAATGCAGATAGCAGATAGAGGAGTAGTTTAATGAATACAAACGATTTTGTCATTGCAATGCGATCTGTAAATGGTATTGTCAAAAATTCCGTTGGGGTAATCAAATCAGTTAGTCAAGAAGGGATCCTGGTCTATTTTATAGGAAAAAACGAAGAGGTAAGAGTTCCTTTTGGTTCGATTGCTGTTATAGATATCGATAACACAGGAAAAGGGCACAAGCACAAAATTTGCAACATCTGTCATATTCTTAAACGAATGGAAATGTTTGACAAAAATCAGAGAGACGCACAACAGAGATCCACAACAAGACCAAGTTGTAAGATTTGTCGTCAGGAGATTGATGGTGTGAAGTTGACCGCCCAAGAGCGCAGAAAGATGGAGACGAAACGCCCTCTCGACAAAACGATTTTTGTTTGTCCAATATGTGAAAAGCGGACAATTGTCGGTATAACGGCAAGAATTGTAGCAGATCACGACCACAAAACTGGAAAAGGCCGAGCATGGATATGCGATAGTTGTAACACAGGTCTGGGCAGGTTCAAAGATAATATTGTGTTTTTTGAGAAAATCATTGCCTATCTAAGACGTTTTGAAACCAACACAGGAGAGGATCAAAATCTGCTCATCTAAACCAGACCGTCAGCGAGGAGAAAACGGAAACGGGTAAAGAATATTATAATTCTCTACCCGTTCTTTTTTCTCAAACCGATACCCTCACGTCAATCAGGGATCAATTCAATATTAAGCCGACAACCCACAGCCTCTGCATATTTTTGCAACATCTCTACTTTTGGGGAATGTCGGCTATTGGCAGACTCTAAGCGGGTGATCGCTGTTGCCTTCGTGCCCATCTTCTCAGCGACCTGCTCTTGCGCCAGACCAGCGCGTTTTCGAGTTTCAAGCATCTTGTGTAGCAATTCAAACTCAGGGGCTACTTCATCATACTTTTCTTTGTATCCAGGCTGTGACCGCATTTTTGCGATCAATTCTTTGTGACTGAGCATTTCCCCTCCTATGAGGATTATTCTATTGCCCCTGCGGCGTGTTCAGAATAATTTCAATTTCGGACTTGATTAACAAAAAAAGGGAACAAAGAAGTTCCCTTATACCAATTCAGAAACATTTTATATAAACTACCTCGCAGCAATTGTGAGTAGGCATACCGTAATGGTAACGACGAAACCTATCCACTTAAGCCAGTGTTTCCTTAGAAGCTGTTTTAAAATTATAGGGAGTGTAAAAAAGAGTTGAAAAAGCGTATTCATCTGCCCAAATTTAGGGTATCCAAAAACCTTAAAAAGAAAGGACATGCGATGAATACGCCAAGACAATATCCGACAAATGTAA
>JAJEDY010000051.1 GCA_022821275.1 Candidatus Latescibacterota bacterium
GCTGGCATATATACAGATACAAACCGATGAGTCTATCTTGCCAATCCATCGCGTTCTTGCTCCTTTTTAAGGGTTGATGATTGCTTTGACTACTCAATCATCTGGCAAGAACGCGATCTTTTCAACTCTTTATTCGCATTAAAAGGACGAAACGAGCGCGTTCACGGTGTAACACCCGGCCCTCTTGGACCTGCATTAACAGAAGCATTTCCCGACATGCAGACGGTTCGTTTCGCGTCTCGCACGGGGAAAATTGGAACAGAAAATCGCGCTCTTCGAGCGAAGCTGGGATTTACCGATCCCAACTTCCTCGACATTTTTTCTTTTCCAATCCTTCGAGGCGATCTATCTCATACCCTTCAAGACAAATACTCCGCACTCATAACAGAAAAAACTGCTCAGAAATATTTCAACAATGCCAATCCAGTCGGAGCAATACTTCCAATTGAATACAAAAATGAAATCCAGGATTACACCATCACGGGCATTGTGCAAAACGCGCCCAAAAACTCCACAATTCAATTTGACGTACTACTACCCTTTGAACAAAGCAAGGTCGAAGACAGATGGAATTACTACAGCATATTTACTTTCATGATGCTCCCCCAAAATGTACACCCCAACAGTCTCGAACAACAATTTCCCAAATGGACCAAAAACTGGTGGGACGAAAAGAGCGAAAACCTGATCAAACTTCAACCACTCACCCAGATGCACTTCGATCAGACCATGCATGTAAGCCGCCGCAGTAATCCAGTTTACTCATACATCTTATCGGGTATTGCAATCCTCGTCCTATTTATCGCCTGTGTCAACTTCATGACCTTAACCCTCGGACGACAGGCAACGCGGGCGCGAGAAGTCGGCTTGAGAAAAGTCGTCGGCGCAAAACGCCTGCAAATCGCAAACCAATTTATCGGCGAATCTCTGTTACTCATCACCATCGCACTCATCGCCGGCATTGCCATCGCAGAACTCGCCTTGCCAACATTCAACAACCTATCCGGGAAATCCCTATCTCTGGCCGACGGTCTCAACACCACAACACTCGCCTTTCTCATTCTTCTCGTCAGCCTCGTAGGCATCACAGCAGGGGGGTATCCCGCCCTTATCCTATCCCGCTTGCAACCGACCCAAATCATAACGAGCAAATTGCAAATAAAAACGGGCAATCGTTTTGGCAACGTATTGATCATTTTTCAATTTGCCCTATCCATATTCTTCATCATCACCACCCTGATGATGGGCAAACAGCTCACATTTTTGAGAACCCAATCCCTGGGATATCAAACCGAACACGTTATCGCCATTTCGACCAAAGACCTGAAAAAAGAAAACAAAACCACAGAAACGGTTTTTCGGGATGCCCTGCTGTCTCACCATGCCGTGATCAGCACGACATGGCTTAACCACCGTCTAAACAACGACATGAGTATGTCAACCTACGTAACATATCAGGGAAGTCCAGAACAACCCGTTGAAGGTATTAGTATTGACTACGACCTGTTCAAAACGCTCGACATAAAACTCGTCGCAGGTCGAGAATACAACAGAGAATTTCCCACCGATCAAACAGAAGCGGTCATTATCAACGAGGCCCTCGTCAAAAAATTCGGCATAGAAGACCCCATCGGCAAAACAATCAAATACGGCGGCTCACAAAACAGAACCATCATCGGCGTTGTTCAAAATTTCCATTTCCGCTCCCTGCATCATAAAGTTGACCCCGCTGTTCTACCACTCAGCACAGGCACCGGACGCTTATTGGTCCGCATTCGCCCCGAAAATGTGCCCGGCACCATCTCATTTATCAAGGAACAGTGGAAAAAAGTCGCACCCAATCATGCATTCAACTTCTCATTCATCGATGAAGACCTGGACAAACAATACAAAAAAGAAGAACGCTGGAACCAAATGATCCAATACGCCACAGGTTTCGCCATCTTCATCGCAGCACTCGGCGCATTCGGACTGGCGGCACTCGCCACGACCAGACGCACCAAAGAAATCGGCATTCGAAAAGTCTTAGGCGCATCACAAGCGCAAATCCTATCCCTGCTCTCACGGGAATTTGTCCTCTACATCGCCCTATCAAGCCTCATCGCATTCCCAATCGCCTATTACGCGACCAATCAATGGCTACAAACCTTCGCCTACCGCACCGAATTGGGTATTGGCGCATTCTTACTCGGCAGCATCGCCATGTTCCTCGTCGTGCTTACAACAGTCACCACCCAGGTCCTCAAAGCCGCACGCGCAAACCCGGCGGATGCGTTGAGAGATGAGTGAGGTGATGTCGCTAAACCGCAACGACTCGCTGATGACCGCCTCTATCTTCCGAATGCGTAATGCGAATCTCGATATTGCGGTTCAGCCGATTCAGAAATCCAAACAGTCTCTCTACACTAAAACGGCTAAAATCGCCGTTCTTTAGCCGGGATACATCGGACTGATTGATCCCAAGAATTTCCCCCGCTTTTGCCTGCGTCAGCTTTCGCCCTTCAAGAATACTATAGATTTCAAATGCGAGATCTGCCTTCAGCAACTCACGTTCAGCCTCTGATTCTGAGAACCCGATGTCCCGAAATACATTTCCAGAGCTTTGCTCAAATTTGACTTTTTCATTCATTTTGGATCTCCATATTTTTCGCTATTTTCAGTCGCCGTTTAATCAGGTCAATTTCTTGCTTAGGTGTTCTGATACCACGAGTGGATTTCTTTTGAAACGCATGAAGCACATATATTTTCTCGCCGATCTTGACGGTATAAACAGCGCGATAGGTATTTGTATCGTAAGGAACGACAATCTCCAATACGCCAGAACCCACTGACCGTAGCGGTTTTGACTTTGGGTGTTTGCCGCCCCATTGAGCAAAACGCAACGCTTCACCCACTGTTCTTCTCGCAGCTTTGGGAAAGCTTCGGACTTGCTCACGAGAATCCCCGACCCATGTTACACTTTTTATTTGTTCATTCAAAATTATACCTTTCCTCAATTTATGGCAAACTTACCATATTTATATGAAGAATTCAAGGTTTTTTAGCATGTAGAGAGTGTTCATTTTCGGACACTACTGTATCAAAATCGGACACTTATTGAACTGTCCTCATGACACAAATTTTCATAACCCCTTGTAAAACATAGAGAAGAATATTTTGGCACAAAAATTGCTTATTATTTTAATACGTTCACCCTTTCACATACAGAACAGGGATAAGATCATGATTAAAAATTACCTGACAGTAGCGATCCGCAATTTGATGCGGCACAAATTGTACACCTCCATCAATGAGGTTGATGATTCGTTCTTTGAAACATTTGACATTCCCGTGCTTCGTGGTCGCACCTTTTCAGCCGATGTTGCCAGCGATACATCTCAAGCGATTATTTTGAACGAAACAGCCGTGCGCCTGCAAAGTACTGGGCGCCTCCACATCTCATCTGGTCATGCTACTCTCGCGCGAATTTATATTGCTCATCCTGCTCGCCAATCTCATCGCCTGGCCAATCGCCTACTATCTGATGCGCGACTGGCTCTCCGGATTTGCCTATCAGACAGATCTGAATGTCTTGCCATTTATTGTGAGCGCGATAATGGCACTGATTATTGCCTTTGGAACCGTGAGCGTGCAAGCCATTCGCGCAGCGCGTTCCAATCCCATTGATGCACTGCGATATGAATAAAAATAGGAACTGAGCGGTTGGGCGGACTGACTACTTACACTGGCTACTGGAGATAAAAAATGAAAAACCTCAAAATCGCATGGCGGCGACTCAAACGCGACCGAATTGCCAGTGTGATGAGCGTGTTGGGCCTGGCAGTGGGCATTACGTGTGCATTGATGGTATTTGTCATTGTCGAAGACCGCTATCGCACGCGAGATGAGTTCCACGACAACGCAGACCGAATCTACTGGACCTACCGCACCAGTGAAATGGCTCAGACCGAAAGGGAGCGGCAACACGCATCTTTTCGCGCCCATGCCGGGCCATTGCTCGCGGATGAATTGCGCGAACTGGCAACGGTTTGCAGGTATCGGTTAAGCCATCTTACATATCTCTACGAAGACGAACTCTTCCGGAGAGACCAGGCAGCATATGTCGATCCCTCGTTTTTGTCGCTCTTTTCATTCCCTGTGCTCTACGGAAATCCCGAGACCCTGTCACATCCGCAAAACATACTCATCTCTCGAACACTCGCTGAAAAACTATCGCACGACAGAGCAATCGCCGACATGGTTGGCACCTCATTAACGCTGGTGAGGAACAACGTGCGCGAACATTTTACCATCAGCGGTATTGTCGAAACGCACGCGCACCATTCCAGCTTGCAATTCGATATGCTCATCCCCTATCAGCACCTGATTCAACGCGCAGCGTCTGATCCGCGGGGTGAATTTGAGGCCATGCTCTTTTTGCATCTGAAAGAAAATATTACCCCCGATCACATAAAGCATCGATTGCCCTACTTTTCAGACGCTTATTTTGCCAAACAGATTGACAACCATCGCGCCGAAGGACAATGGACAAAGGAAGCGTCTCCCTTTCAGGTCCATCTTCAACCCCTGTCTGCATTACCCAAATTCGAAATGTCGGGGCTTCAAGTAAGGAACATGCCGCAACATTTTCTGGTCTTGCTATCTCTGGTGGGGCTTCTTGTACTCATTGTAGGAGCCGTCAATTTTAGCATCGTGACCATTGGCCGACTCATGGCGCGTGGCACTGAAGTCGGCATTCGCAAGACCCTCGGCGCCACACGCCGCCATATTATTGGGCAGACCATCCTCGAATCGTTAATTCTTTGCTTTATCGCAATGGGACTGGCACTAAGCGCAAACGAACTATTGCTTCCCCATTTTGCATCTCTCTTTCCCTTCTTCCCTCACTATAAGCCTCAGCTTCAGGGGAACATGACAGGATTCCTCTTCATCCTCATGTTGCCCATACTATTGGCAATTCTGGCAGGCTTCTACCCATCGTGGCTGTTGTCGCGGCTTCAGCCCGTAAATGCCCTCAAAGGTGAGGCATCTCCGGGACAGAGAGCACACCTGAGCCGATTTCTGCTGATTATTCAATTTGCTGTGGCTGTATTTCTGGTGGCATCCTCCAAAATTATGGTACAGATAACCGATCACTTCGTCTCAATGGATAGAGGATTCGATATGCGCCATTTAATGGTCATACAGCCCAAAGTACCGGGAGACGAAGCAGAAGTCTATTACGAGCGATTTCGCCAAAAAGCAGAGCAACTCATAGGTGTTGTCGGATTGGCTGCTGTGAATAACATTCCGGTATTGTGGTCGGCAGGCATGCAAAAGCTGACCAATTCAGAAACGATAATATGGCATTACAAAGTACGCGGCGACTTTCTAAAAACACTCGGCATAGGTCTGGTCGCGGGAAAGAATCTGGACCCAAACGGACCGATCAACGAAGTCCTGGTCAACGAATACTTCGCAAAAAAATTTGAATGGACACACGCACCTAATCAGACATTCCCACTTCAAATAGGGCAAATTGAGCACCCCCAGGTAGTAGGCGTTATCCCTGACTTTCATTTTCAAAATATATTCCCCCCTATGGGTCCGCTGGTCATTCACAAAGACCCCGAAACCGCGATTCGGGCTATACTGGTACGCCTCCAACCGGATATGGCAACGGAAACCGAAGCAATAGTGAAGCAAATCTGGTCCGAAGTCGCGCCAGATATTACACCCCAATTCGGTCTTTTGCAGGATGACCTTGTAAATTCCATTCGGGATCCCCGAAAAATGTATCAATCCATCGGCTATACGGCTTCGCTCATGGCGATTATGGTCGCCTGTGTGGGATTGATCGGGCTTGCCATGCACATGCTGTCCCGCCGCACAAAAGAAGTTGGCGTTCGCAAAGTTCTGGGAGCTTCCGCACACGCCCTCTTTATCTTGCTATCCTTGCCCCTGGTTCGCCTTGCAATCATTGGGTGTATCATTGGATGCACCATGTCCTTTTTTGCGATGCGTGCGTATTTGCAACGCTTCCCTTTTCAAATACCACTGGAACCCATGCACTTTGCCGGACCAGCGATTGGCTGTATCGCCCTGGCACTTGTGGCAATTTCATATCACACCATACGCATTGTGCGAACAGACCCCGTGAAAGAATTGCGAGATGAGTGAAAATGGAGGTTTAAAATCATGATCAAAAATTATCTAACCGTTGCGATCCGCAACATCGCCAGAAACAAAACCTTCTCTGCGATCAACATCCTCGGTCTCGCAATTGGCATGGCCTGTTGCATCCTCATCCTCCTCTATGTGCAAGACGAACTGAGCTACGACCAGCACCATGAACACGCACATCGAATCTATCGGGTTGCTTCAGAGTCAAAAGTCGCTGGGGTCCTGAGTCAGTATGCGGTCACGCCATTGCCAATGGGACCTGCTCTTGTCACAGCCTATCCCGAAGTGATAGAAGCTGTGCGGTTTTCCAGAGCTGACCCCAAAACGCTTGTTGAAGACCAACACGGTCATTTCTTTTATGAAAATGGTGTTGTATTCACCGATCCAAATTTTTTTGAAGTCTTCAATTTCCCACTCAGCAAAGGGGATCCCGAGACGGCATTTTCGGAACCCTATTCTGTTGTAATTACAGAAGCAATAGCACAAAAGTATTTTGGCGAACAGAATCCGATGGGACAGACCCTGTCGTTCAATGATAAGGCATTTAAGGTGACAGGTGTTTTGAAGGACACGGCTCACAACTCTCATTTCCAATTCAACCTTCTTGCATCTCCTATGTCCCGCGATCATCAATCAAATTGGCAGCGACATGATTTTTATACCTATTTGCTACTTCAGAAGAGAGATTCTGCCCAGGGATTAGAAGCGAAATTGCCCGACTTTATTGAGGCACATGCAGGAGAACTGCTCAAAGGAGGCTTTGCCAGGTACTTCTTGCAACCCCTGACTGATATTCATTTGTACTCCAATTTGGCAGGGGAAATGAGCAAAAACAGCGATATTCGGTATGTCTATCTCTTTCTGATCATAGCCCTCTTCGTGCTCATTCTCGCCTGCGTCAACTTTATGAACCTCTCCACCGCTCGCTCAGCAACCCGGTCAAAAGAGGTCGGCATGCGAAAAGTCGTTGGTGCTAACCGCCCGCAGCTAATCCGTCAGTTTATGGGCGAATCCATATTGCTGGCGTTATTGGCTTTATTTTTTGCCATTGCTTTTGTCGAAGTCTCACTCCCAGCGTTCAACGCCTTTATCCAGCGCGAATTGGTATTGGATTACACGGGTAATTGGCATGTCGTATTAATCCTGCTCGGGGTTGTGTTATTTGCAGGGCTAATCTCTGGGATTTACCCCGCCTTATTCCTCTCGGCTTTTCAGCCAGTAGAGGTATTAAAAAGCACACTGAAGCGAGGGTTGAAAACATCTGGTTCCCGCAAAACACTCGTCGTATTTCAGTTTGTCATTTCGATCATTCTCATCATTGGAACAGTTGTCGTTTACCATCAAGCGGATTACATCAGAAACAAGAAGTTAGGCTTCAATAAAGAACAGGTTATTGTCCTGCCTTACCCTGGTATGCGGGTAACAGAGCGATATAAATCGCGATTGTCAGGGTATGCAAATGTATTGAGCACTTCGACATCCTCGAATATACCGGGACGACAATTTCCCACCAGTCAGTTTCGCTCTCCTGTTGATGGAACATCTCTGGATGGTTTCCAGATGAACATGATTGTGGTCGATCGCGAATTTATCTCGACTTATGGCCTCGAACTTATAGAAGGCAAAGACTTTTCAAAAGACATGATGAATGATGGAGAGGGAGAACTCATCCTGAATGAAGCTGCTATGCGACACTTTGGATGGACTTCGTGTGTGGATAAAGAAGTGGAAAATATATGGCCACAGGGTGGCAAAATGAAAGTATGGTATAGAGAAGAGGTCGTAGGTGTGGTGAAGGACTTTCATTATCAGTCCCTGCATCATGAAATTGAACCGCTAATTATCAGGACGGGAAGATGGTTTGAGTATTTTGCTATCCGAATTCGTTCCGATGATGTCGCAGGCACACTCAGTTTTCTGAAGACGCAATGGAAGGAAATCGCACCGAACAAGCCATTCGACTATTTCTTTCTCGACGACGATTACGACAAACTCTATCGCGCAGAAGAACAAATAGGCACACTCTTTGGCCTCTTCTCTATCCTCGCCATCTTTGTCGCCAGCCTCGGACTGTTCGGACTGGCCTCTTTCACAGCACAATTGCGCATCAAAGAAATCGGCATCCGCAAAGTATTGGGTGCATCCATTTCCAATCTCGTGCTCATGTTGTCAAAAGAGTTCGCCCTGCTTGTCGGCATTGCCAATCTCATCGCCTGGCCAATTGCCTATTACGCGATGCACAGGTGGCTACAGGATTTTGCCTATCGCATTGATCTGGAGCTATGGGCGTTTGTATTGAGTGGTTTTCTGGCGTTGTTCATTGCATTGACCACAGTGAGTTATCAAGCATGGAAGGTTGCCCGCACCAATCCCGTAGATGCTCTGCGATATGAATAAGCTATCAAGTCGCCCACCTGGGAAACCGACGGTCTAAGACCAAACACAACTTGCAGCTTTTAAAAAAAAGGCTATATTCACCACAATGACTGCACATTTTCTGAGTGGAGAAAAAGCAATGCCAAAAGTAGAACTGGAATATCTGGGTGATGATCTTGTCATCTCTAAACAAACCGCAGAGCAAGAATTGGGACTCCACCCAGGAGATCGTATTGAAATCAGACCCAAAGCCGATTTTGAACCTGAAGTACAATCGTTCGAAAAATCCAGGCTTCTCACCGAATCTCTCGAAAATCTCCGAGAAGCCTTCAAATCCTCGGATCTGGACGATTGGGAGACTCAAAGAAATCAACTGTGGTCAAAATGGCAACTTCCCACATGATAGTTGATACCGATATCATCATCGACTTCTTAAGACACCAGTCGGAAGTCTTGCTCCAGGTTGCAAGCCAATATCACTGCCATATAACAGCCATCTCGCTCTTTGAATTGCAGATCGGGGCAATCCGGTCAGAGCAACAAAAACAGCGATTTTCTCAAGCACTCTCGCATTTTTCTATTCTACCATTCGACGCCAACGCGGCACACCATGCATCGACACTTGGTCGTCAGCTTCAGCAATCAGGCCAAATGATTGGCTTGCCCGATACAATGATTGCAGGTATTTGCCTCTCTCAAGACCTTCCACTGCTCACCCGCAACACCCGACACTATACGAGAGTAACTGGTCTTCAGATTTTCACGCCGGACAATTTGCCCCTCACCTGAGCATACTAAAAATACCCGTCGCACACGAGAAGGCACTTTGTAAAAAGGATTACCTGATGGCTGACATACTCGATTTCACCAAACCTTATGTGCTGAGAAACGAAGAAGATTACGATTGTGCTGTCGCTGAAATCGATACCCTTCTCGACACAGATCCCCAGCCAGGATCAGAAGCGTATGAGCGACTGGAGTTTTTATCTGTACTGGTGCAGGCTTATGAAGACACGCATGTACCGGCCTATGAGCAATCGACACCCCAAGAAGTAGTTGACTTTATGCTGGAGCAGAAGGGGCTTTGCCGGGACGATCTGGCAAAGTGGCTGGGCAGTAGCAGTCAGACAGTGGAATTTTTTGAAGGAAAACGAATTATGAAACTACATGTCGATAAGGAAGCCAACGCAGTCTATCTGCGCCTTGACGACTCTGCTATCGTCGAATCAGAAGAGGTCTCGCCCGGCGTGGTGCTCGATTACAATGCATCAAACGAAGTGGTGGGCGTAGAACTGCTCTATCTCTCGAAACGCTCCTCCAATCTGAAGCTCTCCACTCTGGAATTCGAGACAGCTTGACAGTTCCCTAAATATGAAAGGCAAACTGTGAAACTGTACATCGTTAAAGAAGTACCCAATGGCTGACATACTCGATTTCACCAAACCTCATGTATTGAGAAACGAAGAAGAATACGATTGTGCTGTCGCTGAAATCGATACCCTTCTCGATACAGATCCCCAGCCCGGAACAGAAGCGTATGAGCGACTGGAGTTTTTATCTGTACTGGTGCAGGCTTATGAAGACACACATATACCGGTCTATGAGCAATCGACACCCCAGGAAGTAGTTAATTTTATGCTGGAGCAAAAGGGACTTTCCCGGGACGATCTGGCAAAGTGGCTGGGCAGTAGCAGTCAGACAGCGGAATTTTTTGAAGGAACTCGCCCGCTTTCTATTGAACAAATTGGCGCATTGCGAGCACATCTGGGCATTCCAGCGGATTTACTGATAGAGGTTGATGCCGAATGAACCTTCCCACAAAAGAAAAGCAGAAACCCGACAAAACAAAGCCGCCGGTTCTAGACGAGCCAGCATTGGTGGAAGGGCGACTGATGGAAGTGAACTGGGCTTATGGCACAGCGGAACTGCACTTCAACCCACAAAGGGTCGTACCATTGCGTTTCGATCCAGCGCTGAACGACGACATGCGTCGGCTGGCGACACAGTATGTCGAGATCAGAGGCCGTGGTCGCTTCAAAGACAATGACGAATGGGATGTTATTTACGTAGAGCAGATAACCAGCACACGGTCGTGCTCGGAACCGTTTGACCTCGAAGCGTTTCGCAACGACCCGGATCCGAAGATTTTTGACCCTGATAAAGTCGTTACCGTTAGTGAACCTTTCGACGTAGATGAGTTTCTTCGCATCATCCGCGCACCAGCACCATAACCAGATCAGTCACAGGAATAACGAATTATGAAACTACATGTCGATCCTGAATTACAATCGTTCGAAAAATCCAGGCTTCTCACCGAATCTCTCGAAAGCCTCCGAGAAGCTTTTAAGCCCTCGGATCTGGACGATTGGGAGACTCAAAGAAATCAACTGTGGTCAAAATGGCAACTTCCCACCTGATTGTTGATACCGACATCATCATCAGACCTTCCACTCTCCTGAAAGCCATTCACCTCCCAACTCATGCACCTCTGCCTCTGTGTTAAACCGTTCATCAGCCTGTTGAACCGCTTATCATCTTTTGCTTCTTAGAACGCGATAGATACCTACCTTTTGATCGATCACAACAGAGAAGTACTCACCGTCAAAAGGAGGATGTCATGTCAAAATGGAAATACGTCATATTGCAAATAAGTGCAATCTTCATCGCGCTTCTAACACCAATTCCCGCACTTACACAAACAGATAATCCGCAACCTTTCAAATTACAAATAACAGGATCCGGACCTCCGATGATTTTGATTCCGGGTCTAAGTAGTTCTGGAGATGTCTGGCGCGAAACAGTCAGCCGATACCAGAACAGCTTTGAATGCCACGTCTTTACACTGGCGGGTTTTGCCGGACAGCCACCCGTGCAAACAGACCATTATCTGAAAACCATGAGAGACGCGCTTATTGCATATATCCGGGAAAACAATCTGAAAAAACCAATCCTTGCAGGACACAGTTTGGGCGGTTTTCTATCCTTGTGGGTTGCGGCAAGCATCCCCGAAAGCGCAGGACCGCTTATTATAGTCGATGCCGTGCCTTTTTTACCTGCATTACAAAACCCGGCAGCAACAGTTGAATTTATGCGTGCGCCAGCGGAACAAACACGCGCCTGGATACGCTCTCAAACACCAGAACAAAGAGAAAAAGCAACGCCATCTATGCTCAAAATGATGATCACAGACCCCGCAAAAATAGATACGGCTGTTGTGTGGAGTCTATCTTCGGATCCAAACACCGTTGCACAAGCAATGTACGAAATATTTTTGACAGACTTGCGAACCGAAATAAAAAAAATACAAACACCTGCTCTGGTACTGGGCGCCTGGATCTCGGGTCAATCCCACGGCGCAACGCGAGAAAGTTCACTATCCGCGTATCAAAAACAGTATGCTCACGTTGAGAATTGCGAAATATGGATGACGGACACGGGCAAACACTTTATCATGTGGGACGACCCAGACGGCTACTTTAAGACCATTGATGCGTTCCTCGCTCGCAAGACAATCCCCCTCCCTGGTCCCAGATGAGCAATATGTCCGAGATCAAAAACCACAACAAAGCATATTGGACCTGTCAGATTTTGGGATGGGGAATATACGGCCTACTCAACACGGTCTTCCTATCTGCTTTTCAGACCATTACCGCACAAAATTTGGGCATCACTGTCTTTGGATCTGCACAGCTCTTGTTGTGGACACACCTGCTCAGAACCATATTCAAAAAGCGGCATTGGGTCACACTGCCTTTGTGGAAACTATTTATCAGAGTATTGATAGCCGATCTGGTCATTGCGATTATCAGCCAGAGTATTCAGATCTTTGGTTATCTTTATATAGACGAGACGCTTACGATTGAACAATTCCGTTGGAAATTGTATGGCATACAAATACTCAACACGAACTTTATCCTCTGGATATGGTCGCTGTTGTACGTCATCTTCCACATGTTTGACATAACCAAACGCGGAGAACGCGAAAAATGGGAATTGCAAACAGCGGTTAAAGAAGCCGAATTGATGGCACTGAAAGCCCAGATAAATCCCCATTTTCTTTTTAACAGCCTCAACAATATCCGCGCATTGGTCATTGAAAACCCCGAACGCGCACGCGACATGATCTCAAAACTGTCTGAGCTATTTCGATACGCGCTACAGGTCAGCAACACCAGAAGTGTACTGTTGAAAGAAGAATTGGCAATTGTAAAAAACTATCTCCAACTCGAAGCCACCCAGTTGGAGGACAGGTTGCGTTATCGGTTTGACATTGCACCGAAAACACGACAAGTCGAAATTCCACCGATGACCATACAGACCCTGGTCGAAAATGCGATTCGACACGGCATTGCACAGCATCCGGAAGGTGGCGAAATCTCAATTCAGACAACCCTTCAACAACCTGTTATGGTGGTCTGTATTGTAAACACCGGCCAAATAAAAAACAACGCAACAAATGACGGCATTGGTCTGCAAAATACCAGAGAACGTCTGCGCCTTTTATTTGGTGACTCCGCGCAATTGACAGTTGAAAATATTTCTCAAAATCAGGTCTGTGCCAGGTTTCAGGTACCGCTCACTGGACAACAAATATGAATGCACTGATCGTTGATGATTCACGACTTGCCCGCCAGGAGCTAAAACACTTACTAAAAGCCTTTGAGACGATCACTGTCGTAGGTGAAGCCGCAAATGCAGAAGCCGCACGGCAGCAACTCAAAAGATTGTCTGTCGATGTGATCTTCCTCGATATTCAGATGCCCGGACAAGACGGTTTTGAATTGCTCGAAACCCTGGACCAGGTACCACAGGTGATCTTTACAACCGCCTATGACGAATATGCCATTCGGGCATTTGAAGTAAATGCGCTCGACTACTTGCTAAAACCCATACAGCCTGAACGCCTTGCAAGCGCGATTGAAAAACTACAAGCCCAAACCCTTTCTCCCGATGAAACTGTTGCGCCATCATTAACAGATTCGAGTCGCGTCTTTGTAAAAGACGGAGATCGGTGCTGGTTTATCAAACTCTCAGACATTCAATTGTTCGAAGTCTCTGGCAATTACACGCGGGTCTATTTTCAAAAATTCAAACCCCTTATTCCGAGAACCCTCAACCACCTTGAAGAACGCTTGGACAAACGCATATTTTTTCGCGTCAATCGCCAACAAATTATCAATCTACAGTATATCGAAAAAATTGAGCCATGGTTTCAAGGCAGCCTGAAAGTGTTATTACAAGGAGGCCATGAAATTGAAATCTCCCGACGTCAGGCACAAAAATTTCGAGAACGCATGAGTCTTTAATCCGCGCGATCCAGCGCACTACCAAAGAGGCAGTATTGAGGAACTGCCTGAATTACTTGCGCGCGTCAGTCATATCCACTAAACCGGGTAATCCCATTATATAAACACTGCTCCTACGGCTAATAAAACAGGCACATTGCAATCAAAAAAATGTGTCTGTTTTTATTTTAAGTGTTCATTTTCGGACACTACTGTATCAAAATCGGACACCTATTGAACTGTGCTCATGACACAAATTTTCATAACCCCTTGTAAAATATAAAAAAGAAGTTTTTGGCACAAAAATTGCTTACTATTTTCATACGTTCACCCTTTCACATACGGAACAGGGGGAAGATCATGATCAAAAATTACTTTGTTGTCGCGATCCGCAATCTGATGCGGCACAAATTGTACACCTCAATCAATGTATTGGGACTTGCCATTGGGCTGGCGTGTGGCATCTTGATCCTGTTGTACATCCAGCAGGAATTTTCAGTAGATCGCACGCACACCCTGAGCGACCGCATTTACAAAGTAATCCGAGAAGAACGCGGCAGCACGCAAACAACTTATGGCAGTGGTACATCAGGCGGTCTCGGTCCCGTAGTAAAAGAAACATTTCCCGAAGTAGAAACAACCGTGCGTATTTGGCGATGGACTGTGCCTGCACAATACGGCGAACGCCAGAGTCAATATCTCCTTGCGCTGATAGATGACAACTTTTTGGACGTATTTGATTTTCCCCTCATAAAAGGCGACTCAGAAACCGCATTTCGCACACCCTACTCCGTGATCATTACCGATGACATGGCGCAACATTTGTTTGGCGATATTGACCCAATGGGCAAAACATTTTCAATCGACAGTCACAGTTTCCCAGGTGAATACACAGTAACAGGCATCGTAAAGGCACCACCCCAGGCATCCAATCTTTATTTTGAAATACTCACAACCACAATACCCCCCGTAGAAGAAACGCAAGACGTGTGGACACTATGGCGCCCCACGCAATCCTGGCGTCCGGTAAACACCTATGTACTATTAAAAGCGGGACAAAACGCAGAAACCCTGCAAACAAAAATGCAGCCGTTGATCAAGCAGTATATGGGGGATGAAGTTGCAGAAAAAAACGCCTATCATTTACAGTCCCTGCACCGCGTGTACCTGCATGGCGAATCCGACTTTAACCCGACTGCTAATAGCCCCATACAAAAAATTTACATGCTGGCAGCTATTGGACTGATCGTAGTGGTCATCGCATGCGTGAACTTTACAAATCTGACAACGGCACGGGCTGTCACCCGCCAGCGCGAAGTCGGCGTGCGAAAAGTCGTTGGCGCGCATCGTCCACAATTGCTGGTCCAGTTCTTGACTGAATCCCTGCTTTTAACCTGTGCCGCCCTGCTGATTGCCCTGACACTGGTCGAGCTATCCCTGCCCTTATTCAACCAATTTGTGCGCGGCGATCTGCACCTCAACGAGGCTATGGTGATGGCAGGTGCGCCAGCAGTACTGGCACTCACGTTATTGGTCGGATTGCTCGCGGGATGGTATCCAGCATTCTTCCTCTCATCCTTTCGCCCGGTGACCGCATTAAAAAGCAGCGCGTCTTCCGCCTCCGGTTCCACAGGAATGCGAAAAGGACTCGTGATTTTTCAGTTTGGCATGTCCATCTTGCTGGTAATCTGCACTCTGGTGGTTTATCAACAACTGCGATTTATGGAAACCAAAGATATGGGTTTTGCGCGCGATCACATTGTGATGTTGCGGATTTTTTTGCGCGATTTTCAGAAAGAACCCAACCCACAAATGCGCCTTTCGGCACGCCACCAGATGGTCAAACAAGCATTTCTCGAACACCCCAACATCCTCAGCGCGTCGGCGCTGCGATATGACATCGCGGGATACGGCGGACGACCGCGACTGATCTGGCCCGGTGGAGACCGCACAAAAGAACGGACAATTCGCATAAACGAAGTTGATGATTCATTCTTTGAAACATTTAATATCCCCGTACTTCGCGGTCGCGCCTTTTCAGCCGATGTTGCCAGCGATACATCTCAGGCAATTATTCTGAACGAAACAGCCGTGCGCCTGCTCGGCTGGGAAGACGACCCGATTGGCAAACAAATCGAGACGCCAGCATTTGACAACCAAACCCTGACCGTAATCGGCGTTGTAAAGGACTACCACAGTTTATCGCTACGAGAAGAAATAGCCCCCATGGGATTTGTAGCCCGTTGGAGACTGTTTTATTCACTGGCCCTGCGCATCCGGCCAGAAGAAACCGCGCAAACCCTATCCTTTCTCGAAACACAGTGGAAACGCTTTGTGCCGGACGCACCCGTTGAATATATGTTTTTGGATGAGAGAATAGATTGGATCTATTTCGATGAACAACTCACCGGTAAAATGCTCGGCGTGTTTTCACTGCTCGCAATTTTTGTAGCGTGTTTGGGACTGTTCGGACTGGCTGCGTTTATGGTTCAATCTCGCACCAAAGAAATTGGCGTGCGAAAAGTACTGGGCGCATCCACATCGCATCTGGTAATACTCCTCTCGCGCGAATTTATGTTGCTCATCCTGCTCGCCAATCTCATCGCCTGGCCAATTGCCTACTATCTGATGCACGACTGGCTCTCCGGATTTGCCTATCAGACAAACCTGAATGTCTTACCATTTATCGCAAGCGCGATAATGGCGCTGATCATCGCCTTTGGCACCGTGAGCATACAGGCCATTCGGGCTGCCCGATCCAACCCGATTGATGCATTGAGATATGAGTAAAGACAGAGACTCGGGACTGGGATTGGAGTATAGACAATCCTTTTTCGCACACAGGAGAAACCAATGTTCACTGAAATATCTTTACTCAGCAGCTACCTGAAAACGGCGATCCGAAACCTCGGCAGACACCGCATCTACTCTGCCATCAACATCATCGGCCTCGCCATCGGCCTCGCATTCTGCATCATTACCTACCTCTTTACCTACCACGAATGGACCTACGACACCTTTCACGAAAACGCCGACCGCATCTATCGGGTTTATGAGCAAACGCCATCCGGAATTGGAAAAGACCCTCGAGCCACTGACGGCGCAGCATTAAGGGAGGCATTTCCCGAAATGCAAACGGCTCGTTTAGCGGTGGGATTTGGCAAAATTGGCACAGATGACCGCGCTTTTCAAGCCTTGTGGAGTTATGTTGATCCCAACTTCCTCGAAATTTTTTCATTTCCAGTCATTCGTGGCGAGCCTGCTCTTCAAGACAAGTATTCCGCGCTTATAACAGAAAGAATAGCTCAAAAGTATTTCAAAGACACCAATGCGATTGGCGAGGTACTTCCCATCCAGCGTTTCAATCCCATGCTACGCAAAGACGAAATTAAAAATTACACCGTCACGGGCATTGTAAAAAACGCACCCAAAAACTCTACGCTTCAATTTGACATGCTGCTGCCCTTTGAACAACTCGGGATAACAGACAATAAATACTTCGTAGCGGACACATATATGCTACTCCCGCCAAATGTAAATCCCAATAGCCTCGAACAGCAATTTCCCAAATGGACCAAAATCTGGTGGGGCGAAAAGAGCGAAAACCAACTCAAACTTCAGCCACTCGCGCAAATGCACTTTGATCCAATTGCCCAGACCTCGAATGCCAGCAACCCCATCTATACGTACATCTTATCGGGCATTGCACTACTCGTGCTATTTATCGCCTGTATCAACTTCACCACCCTGACCCTCGGACGGCAGGCAACGCGAGCGCGAGAAGTCGGCCTGCGAAAAGTCGTCGGTGCAGGACGCCTGCAAATCGCAAAACAATTTATCGGCGAATCGCTCTTACTCATCACCATCGCGTGCATCGCCGGCATTGCCATCGCAGAACTCGCCCTGCCAACATTCAATAATCTGGCTCACCAATCCCTGTCCATAAGCGATGGTCTCAATCTCACAACACTCGCATTTCTCATTCTGCTCATCAGCCTCGTCGGCATCACCGCAGGAGGTTATCCCGCCTTTGTGCTATCCCGCTTGCAGCCAACCCAAATCATAACGAGTCGGTTGCGAGTCAAAACGGGCAATCGTTTTGGCAGTGTACTGGTCATCTTTCAATTTGCCCTTTCGATATTCTTCATCATCGCCACCTTAATGATGGGTAATCAGCTCGCTTATTTGCGAACCAAACCCCTGGGGTTCCAGGCCGAACACCTCGTCTCTATTTCGACCTTTGAAATGGTCTTCAGACCGGAATACAGAAACCTGCCCCCTATTTTTCGAGATGCGCTACAGTCTTATCCGGGGGTGATCAGTACAACCTGGTTTGATGGTGACCATTTATCCAGCAATATGTTTGCGCCTCCGCGCCCTCCTAACATTTTCGCGCGTTATAAAGACAGTCAAGATCAACCGGTTGAAATGATGCCTATTGCTTACGACATATTCAAGACACTCGATATAAAACTCGTTGCTGGTCGGGAATATTCTGAGGAATTTCCAACCGATCAAAGAAGATCAATCATCGTCAACGAGGCGTTGGTCGAAAAACTGGGTATAGAAGACCCGATTGGCAAAACGATCAAAGACATTCGAAAAACAAGAACCCGTATTAGTTCACGCTCCAAGACCATCATTGGCGTCGTTGGCGACTTTCATTTTCGATCTTTGCATCAAAAAATTGGGCCTGTCATTATGCCCCTCTCCACAGTTAGCCAGCATAGCCTGTTGGCTCGCATCCATCCCGAAAATGTGCCTGGCACCATCGCATTCATAAAAGAACAATGGAAAGAAATCGCCCCCGCTCTGGAATTCAGATTTTCATTTGTCGATGAAAGCATAGACAGACAATACCGTAAAGAAGAACGCTGGAACCAAATGATCCAATACGCCACAGGATTCGCCATCTTCATCGCCACACTCGGCGCATTCGGACTCGCTGCGCTCGCCACAGCCAGACGCACCAAAGAAATCGGCATTCGAAAAGTCTTGGGCGCATCACAAACGCAAATCCTATCCCTGCTCTCAAGAGAATTTGTCCTCTACATCGCCCTATCGAGCCTCATCGCATTCCCCATCGCCTATTACGCGATCAATCAATGGTTACAAACCTTCGCCTACCGCACTGAATTGGGCATTGGCACCTTCTTACTCGGCAGCCTTGTCTTGTTCCTCATCGTGTTCACAACCGTCACTGCCCAGACCCTCAAAGCAGCCCGCGCAAACCCGGCGGATGCATTGCGAGATGAGTGAGACATATAACCCCTTATTTTTGCTTAAAACGAGAGAACTTCAATGAGATATCTTCTTTCAATTTTATTACTCGTGTTTTTCTCAGCGGTGCAGAGTGAGGACTTGCCGCAGCGCGAAGCGGTTCCCCGTCTGGCGGTGTTTCCTCTATTTTCAGAGAAAGACCCCGATTACGGGATTTTTATGGCTGACCGATTGGTGGATGAGTTGATGCGCCATCGGGATATTCCCGCGTGGCAGGGGCGCTGGTTTGAACTGGTGGAGCCTGATACGATTCCACGGGATAAGATGAAGTGGATGGTGGAGACAAAACAGGCATTGAAAGACTATGATTTGTTTTTGCTGAAAACAGCGGCGCGCGCAGATTGGGCGTTGATCGGATTTGTTTCTGATGCCGGAACGCGCACATTGCATATTCGGCTTGTGGATCTGAAAACTGGGGAACCCATTTGGATGGGCAAGGCACGAGATGATGTCGAATGGCAGTGGATCTATGCCCAGCGCGATATTGGAGAAATTGCACTGGGCAATTTGATGGCGCAACTCGGGTTTCAAGAAGCCAATCGGCACGGTAAGATGATGCGGTCCGATGAATGGCCATTGCAGGTGGTATTCGCGCCTTTGCACACTTCGCAAAAAGCACTGGTGGGAGGATATGAGCGGCTGATCCGAGAGGGGATGATAGGTGATGGATTATTTGATGGATTGGATATGGCACAGCCAATAGGCGCGCGCCTGAGTACTGCTGAGCGGATGTTGTTGGCACATAGGGCAGATGCTGTTTTATGCGGTAGTTTGATGGCTACTGGCAAGGACAATGCGATCAATGCCGTGGGGGTTGCGCTGCGGCTGATTGATACGTCATCTGGTCGCATCTTGTGGGCGGGCAGTGCCAATGGTCGGCGCGTCTGGCGCAAGGATCGGTTTGACGATTTGTCGCAAACCATTGCCACAGATCTGGTCGCGGGACTGGCAAAGGTTAAATCGGGCACTCAGACAGATGCCTGGGCTAATCAGCCGGAACCCCAGGACGGGGCAGGGTGGATAAATCGGGGTATGGTCGCGCTGGAACGCGGGCTTTTGAGCGATGCTGAAGAGGCATTTTTGAAAGCCGAGTCTTTTGAGGACAGTCAGGTGCTGGCCTATGAGGGATTGGGACGGGTTTATGCGCGACGCCCAGCCCTTCGGCAGCGCGCTGTTTCGTATTTTTATCGCGCCATGGAGGCGGATACAACGCGCGCAGATTTGTATTATCAACTGGCGTCGGTGTATTTTGACATCGGTACGGGTCAGTGCGTGGATATGGCGTCTCGGGCGATTGCGATTGATTCGACGTATAGCGCACCCTATCAGTTGTTGGGAGACTGGTTTGCGCGCGATGATTTCTACGCTTTGTCTCAGGACAATACAACAGCCGCTGCGTATTATACGCGCTATTTGTCTCTGGAACCGGATGATGTGGATGCGGTGACAAAGCTGGGGGCTGTGTTGTTGCGTATGGAAGACCAGCAGGCCATCGCGCGACAAATTTTGCCATTTCTCGAACGCCATCCCAGGGCACTTGATTTATTGCCTGTTGCGGCACAATGGGCGTATCGGGCGGGAGAGAACGTGCGCGCTTCGGAGTATTGGGATGGGTTTTTGGAACGGATTGATGCGCAGACGCTGGCATTATACGTCGATCCATCCCCTATTTTGTCAGATGAACAACGCGCGATCTACAATGCGCTTTCCAATGGGGAGAAGCAAGATTTTATCGACCGGTTCTGGATGCAAAAGGATCTGGACCCGACTACAGAAGTGAATGAGCGTTTGCAAGAACACTATCAGCGGGTGTGGATGGCGCGGCAATATTTCGCGGGATCTGCGTATCCATGGGATCGGCGAGGTGAGGTGTATTTGCGCTATGGCGAGCCGGATTATCGCTCGCGGTCTGGGCGCGCGCCCGGGGTGATGAGTGTTGCGGTGCAACGGGTAAAAGACGAGTTGTACGCGCAATTGTACACGCGTCCCCCCGAAGGCGCGCTCGTGGGCACGGTGTTTCCCGTGCGGAGTTCACGCGCGATGTTCGCCGATTCGTTTGAACTGATGTCGAGGAGAGGATCCGGGATTTCTCACACGATGGGCGATGGATATTTGCCCGTCACCTCCGGGGAAGATAATAGCCTCGTACCCTGGGAATCGTGGGTGTATGTGACAGTTGGCGGGGGGATGGAGATTACATTTACAGATGAGATGGGATCGGGGCATTTCAATTTTGCGCCGATTCCGTTGCGCCAGCCGATAGGGATGCGGTCCATCACGCGGATTCAAGAAAATGCGCCAGAAACGGTTTATCGGCAAGCCGCCAGCGAGATACCAGAGCAATACCGACCGTGGTGGCAAACGCGCGCGTTGGAATTTTATTACGATGTAGCCGATGCGCGCGGGGGGTATTTCATGACGCGGGTGGATGTGGCCTATGGTTTGCCGATAGATGTGGAGAAAATTGGCAGAGGCGATTTGACACTATCTATTGCGCTATACGATTCGGTTACAAACCGCGCGTTTCGCACGCGTCGAACGGTTGTGCGAAAAGACACGCCATCAGATTCGAATGCTATGCTGACCGATTTGTTGACCTTGCCCGTGCCGCCTGGCACGTATCATTTGACAGTGAAAGCGGAGAATGTCAGTGCCAATCGCGTCAGTCTATTGCGGCAGGTTCTTGCAGTTGAGCCTTATGGCGATTCGGAATTGCAGATTAGTGATCCAGTACTTGCCGCTCAGATTGACGAGACAGATGTGGATGATTCGTTTCGCCGAAAAAATTTGCGCGTGTTGCCTTTGCCCACGCGTGCGTTTCTCGTTGGGCAGGAGATGGGGTTGTATTTTGAGGTTTATAATCTGGTAGCAGACGAGTTTGGACAGACGCGCTATCGCGTGACGCTTCAGATTGCGGCTCTGGAACAGGTAGAGGGTTTGCGAATGCTGTTGACAGGCCAGGAGGTCAATCCCGAAGTGTCGATGGCATTTGAACAGGTGGATACGCAACCGAGCGTACAGGTCTATCAGTTTGTCGATCTGACAAAGGCGAAACAGGGACGCAACCGGGTGAAAATTGTCGTGGAAGACTTAAATGCACAGCGTCGTGTTTCAAAGGAGATTGTGTTCCGATATGGGAAATAGGACCACATATTTTTTATTCTGTCTCTTGTTGTTCACCGGGTGTGATTCCCGGCGCGACCTCGCTACTGATCCGGCCAATTCGCCGGTTGTAGTTCCTTTTGATCTGAGATATGACGAGGAGCAGAATGCGGTTGTGCTCGAATGGGAATATCTGGGTATTGAACCTGCGGTGCGCTATCGATTTTGGCGCAGTGAGCGCGATGGTTGGCGCAGATTTCCCTGGCAGGATTTGCCTGCGCCTTCGCGGGAAGTGAACCGCCGTGCAGATGTGTGGGAAATGATGCCGATAGCGCATTTTGATATCCAGGCTGGTGAACAGCACCGTTATAGTCTGCATACAGAAGAAACCGCCGGAAAGAAACCAGTAAGAGCATCTGTGGGCTCGGTGCAGATTCCCGGAGCGCTATTGGAAAATATCCAGTTTTTGCCCGAAGAGGGTACGGCGACTGTCGATTGGTATTTGCGGGAAGGGGTTCCCCGTCGCTATGAGTTGTTGCGTGCTGTAGATGATGCAGCAGCGCAGGTGATTTTTCAGTCTGAAGATCCCTCAGTTGCGAGTTTTACCGATGTGATTATAGAGGGCAACCGCAAATATACGTATCGCTTGCGGAATACGATGGATCGCGATGTGGTGCTCGAAAGCCGCGAGATGTTTATATACCCGTATCAATGGCGGCATAATTTTAATATTGTCGAGGCTCCGAATGTGTTTGTGGCTTTGACTTCCTCTACGGCTTTTGCAAGTTCCGCGCTGGCGTTACTCGCGACATCCGATGCCATTTCAGTGCGCGAGGTCAACCATACGGGATATGCGGATAGCCCACGCGTACTGCCCGTGCCCAACCGCGCGGGATTGCGATTGGAATCTCTTTCTGTTGTCGCGGTCTCTGCTGGAATCCGCGTTCTTCCCACTGTATTGCTTGGCGGCATTTTGTCAGAGACCAGAGAGGTGCTGTTTTCTGCGTTTCGGTCGTCTCAGCTAAATATCTTTGAGATTCCCTGGCAATACGAGGACTGGCGCGTTGCGGATTCTGAGTTGCCTACTGCGATAACGATTGTACACGATGGCACGATTTGGGCGGGTGTTGGACAGAGGTTAAAGGCATTCTCATTTAATGTAAATACCATTATTGAACGTGGGTCTTATGATACGGGCATTGAAGGTGCGATTCGAAGTCTGGCGGCTTTGGGATCTGATATCTGGATCGTGACGACACAGGGAGAGGTGTTTCGAACGGATACAAGCCACATGGGGTCACAGCCTGTTTGGGAAGAGGTTGTGTTACCCGATGATGTTTTTCCCGTATGGGTTGGCAGTGGTCCCAGAGCTGTATTTGTGCTGGCTCGAGATCGGGTTATGGTTTTTAATGCTGACGGACAGCCTGTATTACAGTGGCATGTTATAGATGATTTGGTTTTGGATCCTGCGGGTTTGACTGTCTCTCATGATGGCGGTGTGTATGTCTGGGATGCGCAAAATCGCATCGTTCTATTTAAGAGTGCCCCTCCGTTTCTGGTGCCTTTTGTCCAGGCCGATTCGGATTAATTGGGAGATTGAGATGAAACTCTTTATTTTTGCCGCGCTTATCAGTGCTTTTGGTATTGCAGGTGCTGAGGATGTTCCGCCTTATGTTCGAGAAGCCGAGGTGCGCTACAAACAGGGCGATTATGAAGGTGCGATAGAATATTTGTTGGCTGTGCCGGGTGTGGCGCAACTCTCGCCAAAGCTGACGCCGATGAATCGGAATTCGCGCGCGCGTCTGTTTTTTGATCTGGGATGTTGTTATCTCGCGGCGGGGGATTCTCTGCGTGCCGATTGGGCATTTCGAGAGGCGTTTGCTTTAAATAACCGATTGGATCGCGGCTATTTTGAAAATGCAGATCCGGGCGCGTTCTGGTGGACTTTGTTGCACGGTGAGGAAGCGGCGCGCCGCCTGAAGACCAAACGCTTGTCTGCTGGGATGCGGTCTTTGGTCCTTCCCGGATGGGGTCAGCATTACCGGGGACATAAGAAAAAGGGATATGCGTTTCTCGGCGCAGTGGTTGTGACGTCTGTCGTGCTGAGGTTTCAGCATCAGAATTTTAAAAGTGCCCTCGACCACTACAATCAGACGGTTATATTTCAACATATAAACCAGCGATATCCAAATGAGGATGGAACGCGCTATACCGAGTGGGAGGCGCGTTACCGAGCGGTCAAGCCCGAGGAAAAACGGGTGAATATGCTGATCGGCATTATCGGTGCGATTTGGGTTTTGAATCTATTTGATAGCGTGGTTTTTGGGCCTGCCTCCATGGGTTTGACGGTCGCGTTTTGATTTTTCGCGTAGAATAAAATCCTGAATAAGTAATGGTTCTGCGGATAATACAGCAGGCACATTGAAACCAAAACAATGTGCCTGTTTTTTGTATTAAGTGTTCATTTTCGGACACTACTGTATCAAAATCGGACACCTATTGAACGGGATCCAGGACACAAATTTTCATAACCTATTGTAAAATATATAGAAGAATGCTTTGGCACAGTAATTGCTTGTTATTTTAATACGTTCACGCTACCTGAGAGATGAATGGCTGACTGTAAAATAACAGGATAGAACAGAGAATAAGATCATGATCAAAAATTATCTGACTGTTGCGATCCGCAATTTGACGCGGCACAAACTGTACACATCCATCAATGTATTGGGACTTGCCATCGGCCTGGCGTGTGGCATTTTGATCCTCTTATATATCCAACAAGAGTTTTCAATAGATCGCGATCACACACTGGCCGACCGCATTTACAAAGTAATTCGAAAAGAACGCGGCAGTACGCAAACAACTTATGAAGAAGGCACATCAGGCGCACTCGGTCCTGTG
>JAJEDY010000069.1 GCA_022821275.1 Candidatus Latescibacterota bacterium
CAGGGGGGTATCTGGTCCAGTTTGTGCCTTTGCACTTTCTTTCGGAGGATCAGTTCCGCGGTGTTGTGCGCAGTTTTTTGACGGTTTTTCCGCAGAGTGTTTTGTGGTATAATACGTCTGAGCTTTTGCTTATTGGTTCGGCGGATGATGCGTTTAATATCGCGCAGGGGAAATTGTTGGGGATGGATGAGGAGATTCAGGCGGACCTCCAATACAGCCACTGGGGCGGGGTGGCGTATTCCCTCAATCAACCGCACGTTTTTTGGGGCGGTTATTTGATGGGGCCTGAGGGTCTGGCTTCTGCGACGGTTGAGGCAGATGTGTATTGGGATGATCGACCGATTCTGGACTACGAGACGGTTCAGAATGAGGAGAGCGATGAGCTTGTGTTTGCGGAGATGTTGTATAAATACCGGGATTCTATTGATGCGTTGATATCGGGCGAGGTGGATGCGCGTATTGCGGCTGTGCAAAATAAGAATTTGAGAGAGATTGCGGCGCGCGTTTTTATTCGCCAGGCATCGGATTTGATTCCCGCGCGGGAACACAGGCGTATTGCTACGCTTTGTGAGGAGGCGATTCGTCGGCTTCCCGAATATCTCGAGGCGCATCGCATGTTTGCCGATGCGATGATGCAGCTCGGACGCTTGCAGGATGCAGAAAGACACTATGCGCGGGTTTTGGAACTCGATCCCGCAGATGCGCGCGCGCTGAATGGACGCGCTGTGGCGTTTCACCGCGCGGGACGGCTTGAAGATGCGGTTCGCTATTATGAGGATGCGATCCGCTACCATCCGGATAATGCGCTGTCGCAAAATGGTATTGCTATGGCGCTTCACCGGCTGGGACGCTTTGACGAGGCGATTCAGCACTATAAGGATGCGATTCGCTTGCATCCGGATAGGCCCGATACGTATGCCGATCTGGGTATGGCGCTGGCACAGGCGGGGCGGTTGCGAGAGGCTGTTCCCTATTTGGAGAAGGCGCTCGCGCTACGGCCGAATTTTACAGGGGTAAAGCGCGCGCTCGCGCAGATACGAAGAGAAGTGGGAAGTGTGAAGTAGGAAGTGTGAAAGGTAGGTGAAACGTAAAATGTGAGACGTGAGAGGGGTTGGGTGGACTTCTACCTTCTACCTTCTCATTTCTAACTTCTTAAAAGGAGGTTTCTATGTCCAAATTTATCTGTTTTCTGTTCGTTGTTTTGCTGTTTCAATCTGTTGGTGCTCAGCAACCACAGCAACCACAGCAACAAAACCGACGTCAGCAACGCACAGTTACCGTGGAGCAAATTATGCAACAATTACCCGAAGGTGTGACTTTTATTCCCGATATCGCGTATCGCGAGGGCAACGAGGCATGGAAACTCGATCTCGCGATGCCCACTGAGCGCGGCGAGACGCCCCGTCCAGCTCTTGTTTTTATCCACGGGGGTGGATGGAGAGGTGGGGATAAACGCCGGGAAGGTTTTCTTCGTCCTACTATCGGTTATGCAGCTAAGGGCTATGTTTGTGTCACGGTGAACTATCGGATGCTCGATGAAGCACCTATTACCGCGTGTGTTGAAGATGTGAAGAATGCCGTGCGCTGGTTGCGCGCCCATGCCGAGGAGTACAATATTGATCCGGAACGCATTGGCGCGAGTGGAAATTCCGCTGGCGCGCATCTGGCTGTTATGCTCGGTGTGTGTCCGCCTTCAGCCGGGCTTGAGGGCGATGGTCCCTATCAAGAGTATTCCAGTATGGTTCAGGCTGTTGTGGCGAGTGCCACGCCTACCGATTTTCTGTCTGCTATGAGTGATCGTCAACGCAATCGCAGCAATGCGCAAGCAGCACGCCCGCCTCGCAAAAATGAGCTTAGACTGGAATCCGAAGAGGTTCGCGCCAAAACTTCTCCTGTGACTTATGCCTCGGCCGATGCACCGCCTATTTTGCTCGTGCATGCAATTTCTGATCGCACGGTCGGTGTCTATCATTCGGATAATCTTGTCAAAGCACTGCGAGAAGCCGGTGCCAAAAATGTCAGTTATATTCTTCTGGGTGACGACAGTGGGCACGGTGCTTTTCAGCGCAATATCGCGTTTACCGAGCCTGCCCGTGAAGCTTTTTTTAATCGCGTGTTAAAACCGGGAGAATAAGATGAGGTCCGTGTCTGAAATAGAAGCGCGGGTGGCTGAGGCACAGCCGGGTGATGTTGTTGCGCTGGCCGATGGCATGTATGATGGTGAGAGGTGTAGGCTGGAGGCGAGGGGGACCGCAGATCAGCCGATTGTTATTCGGGCGGAGAATATGGGGCGGGCGGTTATAAGGGCGCCGTTGTTGTTGGTGGGTGATTATATCAGTTTTGTGGGGCTGCACTTTGTGGAGAAGGGGAGTGTGGAAGTCAGGGGGAGAGGGTGTCGCATTAGTCGCTGTGTGATGACGGATGTGCAGGTTGGCAAGTGGATACGGGTGAGGGCAGAGAGCCGGGAGGTTGAGATCGATCGCTGCCGGTTTGAGAATAAGACGAATAATCTCGAGGAGATGCGCGGTTGTCAGTTGATGCAGATTTACGTTCGGAATCAGGGCGAGAGGCACCGTGTTCACCACAATTATTTTGTGGATGTTCCGGATGGCAAGGGGAGCAATGGGTACGAGACACTTCAACTGATTACAGATGGGAATCCTTACGATCCGGATCCGGGGGATTGTGAGACGGTGATTGAGTATAATCTTTTTGAGCGTTGTAATGGGGAGGCGGAGATTATTTCTGTGAAGTCCAATGGTAATACGCTTCGCAGAAATACGTTTCGCGATTGCAGAGGCGCGCTGGTGCTTCGGCATGGGGATGGCAATGTGGTGTCTGAGAATTTCTTTTTTGGCGAGGATGAACGCCGGGCGGGCGGCGTGCGCTTGCAGGGGACGGATCAGGTTGTTGTGAATAATTTGTTCCATTCGCTCAATGCGTTTGGGGTGGGTATGATGGATGGGACGACGGATAAGCTCTATGTGCGGGTGGCGCGCGCGCTGATTGCGTTTAATACGTTTGTGGGATGTAGCCCGGCGATGGATGTGGGTCTAAATCACAGGCTGTATCCCAATGGTACGGCGCCTAAGGATTGTGTGATTGCGAATAATGCTTTTGTGAGATCCGATAGGACTGTGCGGCTGGTGCAGGACGATGAGCCGGTGAATTGGACATGGGAGGGGAATGTGACGGATGGGGATTTGGGTATGCCCGACCGGGATGGGATAAAGATTGAGCGGGTCGATGTGGATTATCTGCCCAATGGCGTTGTTGCGCCAGCAGAGTCCAGTGGTTTGATTGGCAATGCGGAGGGGCATTATCCAGAGATTGCGACAGATGTTCTGGGGCATTCCCGGGGCGAGCGCAAGACGATTGGTTGCGTTGAGTTCCCGACGGGGATGGAGGACGGCGGTCCCTTAACCGCGACAGATGTGGGGCCAGGGTGGTAGGGACGTTAATCAACAAAGTCGTTATCGCGGCAGGCTTTTAGCCGCGATCCAGTGGTTTTGGTTAATGCTAGCAATCCAGTCAGGTAGGAGAGAAATCCTTTTCCCGACTTACGCATCAATCAATAGAAACAACGAGGTTCAAGTTTTCTTTTCGAAGCGTGTCTTGTAGTGCAAGCTGAACCCAAAAGCTCTCTGGCTCACCGAGCTGTCTGGCAATTTTGGCTGCCCTGCTGGGACTTGGAATTCTTCTTTCTTTTTCTATATCACAAAGGCTTTGAGGCGAAATGCCCAAGAAATCAGCAAACGCCCTCTGGCTTTTTTCTTCTCCTATTCGATAGCTGGATAGAGCATTTCCGAATGTGAGACGTCCAAAGTCTCTCTCCAATTCAGAAGTTCCATATTGTTCTTTAGTAATCATGTTTATTGATCTCCTCGACTTGAATCACATTAATCTCATCACCTTCTATTTCAGTATAGAAGGCGCGATAGGATCTGGATAGCCTGATGGATCTTTGCCCGCTTCGGTCACCTCGAAGAGGTTCATCATGATATCCCGGTATCTTTCTTACTTCCTGAATACCCAGAGATTCTACTTGAAGTGCCCATCGTTGAAGGTTTCTTACAATATGAATGGGCAACCGAGTCAGATTTTTTCTGACCTTATCAAATAGAACTTTTTCCATTCCCAAATTATACGTCAAAATGACGTATGCAGCAAGTAAGGAATTACGCCCGCTAAATGAAAAAGGAGGAAATGGCACTGTAACAATTTATTACAATTTTCAGGGGAACGAAGTGGGCTTGTCGCGTGTCTCAAATGATGAATTGTATCACTACGACAGGCGACAAAGTGTGTCTTCTGATTTGACATCGAATTTTAGAGTTGTGTAATCGCGTTTGTTTTGGAGAAGAAGAATGAATCGAAGGGATGTTTTGAAGCGCGTAGGGGGTGTTGGTCTGATGGGCGTTGGAGGCCTGATTATGAAGGCTTGCAACAAGGATTCGGTCACCGGTGGTGAAGAATCCCTCCTGGGTGAAGAAAGTTGCATCTTAATACCGCGAGAAACAGCAGGGCCTTTTCCATTAAATCTGAGCAATAATCCCGAATATTTTCGACGGGATATTGCGGAAGATATATCGGGCGTGCCGCTTAATTTGACTTTGAAAGTGGTGAATGCAAGTGCTGGGTGTACGCCCATTGTCAATGCTCGCGTCGATGTGTGGCATTGCGATACGCGGGGGGTTTATTCTGGATTTTCCAATCAACCTGGCGGTGTCAATGCGAGTGGACAGACTTTTTGCAGGGGCATTCAGTTGAGTGACGAGAATGGTAATGCCACATTTGCAACGGTTTATCCGGGATGGTATCCGGGCAGAGCAACGCATATTCATTTTCAAGTTTTTTTAAATAATGGATTGGTGGCAACATCGCAATTGGCTTTTCCCGAAGAAATCAATACGTCTGTGTTCAATACAACGGAATATTCTGATCGGGGACAGAATCCCATGAAAAACGCCGACGATGGCCTTTTTCGTTCGCCAGCCAATGCATTCCAATACCAACTGACAAATGTGATTGCCAATGCCGCGACAGGGGGCTATGATGCCGCGCTACAAGTAGGTATAGCGGTGTGACTGTGACTATTCCCAACGCTGAAGCAGTTGGGCTTCTTGGTGGTTATTTCACCTGACGTTGTAGCCCCAACGTCAATATGTTTATCGCAGCATTGTGGTCTCTGTCCGTCTTATAGCCACATACCTTGCAATGATGCACACGCTGAGAAAGAGACTTCTTTTCTCTGTGTCCGCATGCCGAGCAATCTTGTGACGTATAATCAGGCTTGACAGCTTTGAATCCAATACCAGCCTCTTCCGCTTTGTATTCGAGACAATGCCGAAACAGTGACCAAGCTACGTCTGCTATTGATTTAGACAATCGCCTGTTCTTTTGCATCTCTTTAACTCTCAACTTCTCTACGGCTATAAAGCCGTGGCGGTTGACCATTTTTTTTGATTCTTGATGGGCAAAGTTATGTCGTTTATCGAACATGTTCAGAGTGACCGGATTATTCAAATAATGAAAAATAAATATCCTGATAAACGTGAATTGATAGAGCGTGAATTGGGATGAACTGCAAGTAGGTGGGTATATATCCTGTAAATCCTCACATCCTGAGCATCCTGATTCTGACAAGGAGAGGCAGGGGGTTGTTGGTTGGCTTGCGATTAGCAAGCACCGAGATGTTTTGAAATGCGGTTGACAATCTCTCATCATTGCTACATTTTTTGGTTGTAAGTGTAATTCAAATATGGATAGAACGGGGCGCACATGTTAAAAATTACATTTGAATGTCCAGATGATATTCTGCAAATCCTCAGTGAAACGCCTGAACAATTCGCTGAACAGTGCCGCATGCTCATAGCCGTCAAACTGTTTGAACTCGGACGTTTGTCATCGGGGCAGGCGTCTCGGTTTGCGGGTATGAATCGCGTTGTATTTTTAGATGCCTTAAAATCCTACCAGGTATCTCCTATCAATCTGCCCCCAAAAGAATTGGCAAAGGATGTTTCCAGTGCCAGAAATCTGTAGTGTCGATGCATTCTCACTGTTCTATTCTACCAAATTGACCAACTGACCCACCCCTTATTATGAAACCAAAGGTATATATCGAAACCACCGTTATCAGCTATTTGACAGCCCAACCTGCACGCGATGTCGTAATTGCGGGACATCAACAGAGTACTCGAGACTGGTGGAGGAACGCAACTAATCGGTTCGAACTCGTAGCTTCACAACTGGTCCTTACCGAAGCCAGTGCTGGCGATCCGGAAGCTGCCCGTGCTCGTCTTGCAGCACTCGATTCATTGACACTTCTCGACGCCACAGAGGAAGCCCTTGAATTAGCACAGCAGTTGGTCAACGCTGGCGCTGTGCCTGCAAAGGCAGCAGAAGACGCCGCTCATATTGCCATTGCAGTTGTCAACGGTATTGAATATTTGGTAACCTGGAATTATCGGCATATCGCCAATGCGACGATCCGATCACAAATCGAAACTGTATGTCGGAATGCGGGATTTGAACCCGCTATCATCTGCACACCTGAGGAACTCATGGAGCGCGATCATGACGACGAATGATCCCATTGTTTCGGAAGTCCGAGCAGTACGCGACAAACACGCTGCTCAGTTCGGTTACAATCTCAAAGAGATATTCCGCGATATTAAGAAAAAACAAAAGACATCTGGTCGTAAATATGTGCAGTATCCGTTCCGTGCGGCTGTTGCAACAACTGTCACAACTTCGGACCAGTAGCGACAAAGGCATATCGAGACAGAAGCGAAAACCTGTCTTGCAACATTGGTCAAAGAAACGACCAATGGGAGAAAGTGATTATCATGCAGAAAGATGGTTCGGTCTCTATGGCAAAAGTAGCAGGTTCGTCTGAATTTGATCAAAGCAAGCTCTTTAATCCCGAAGGCTTATGGGATCAGACAACGCCAATAACCGCTCGAGACATAGCCGAAGTCCGAAAAGAGATGTGGCATAAATTTGATCAAAAGGATTAGGCGAGATGTCTCTGGTTGTAGAAGAGATGTTTTGAAATGCGAAGAACACAAGCGTCGGTCCATCGCACCAGCCTATTCTATGCCGCTCTCCCAATATCGGGAGAGCGGTATTTTTTTGCAAGTTGATCCCTCACATCCCTGAAATAAATATCCTCAACAACCGAAATGCGGTTGACAATATCGCGTTGTTGCGACACTTTGTTGTTTTTGAGGGTATTTCCAATACGAAAAAAGGAAAACACATGAAAATCAAATCCGTCGAAGTCGTTCGCGTTGAGCGGCCAGATGCAAGCCAGACCTCAACGGGTTCTGGTACGACGCTCGCTGCGTCAACAGGTGCAGCCCCGAGGACAAAGGGGTATCGGAAGGCGTGGCCCGCGCAGATAGAGGTGGCAAACCCGATGTCTAAGTTCCCGCGGTTTAAGGCGCGGCGGCAGCTTTACGGTGCCAGACAATGGCCCCGGTTCTCGGTTAAGGTGACAGCGGAAGATGGGACATGGGGCCTCGGCACATCGGCGGGACGCCCGGTTGCGATGGTGGTGGAAGATGCTTTCGCGCATATATTAGAGGGCGAGAGTTGTCTGGCAATTGAAAAGCTGTGGGATATGATGTTTCGCGTGTCCAAATCTTTTGGAACTGTGGGGATTGCCTCGTTGGCTATTAGTGCCGTAGATCTGGCGCTGTGGGATCTGGCGGGGAAATTGCAGGGTAAGCCCGTTTATGAGCTTCTGGGCGGTCCGGCGCGCGATCGTCTGTTTGTGTATGCGACGGGCGATGATGTGGATTGGTACAGAGAGTTGGGATTTCGGGCGTTTAAGTTGCCCTGTCAATACGGGCCGGTTGATGGGTTGTGGGGGTTGGGGGAAAACGAGAGGCGAATCGCCGAGGTCCGCGAGTTGATCGGCGATGAGTGCGATCTTATGCTCGATTGTTATATGGCTTTTAATGTGGAATATACAACGCGTCTGGCCAATCGTCTGCGTCCTTATAATTTGCGCTGGATGGAAGAGTGCCTGATTCCCGAAGATGTGGGCGGGCATATTGAACTGAAGAAACGCCTGCCGTGGTTGACCCTTGCCAGTGGCGAGCATTTTTACACGCCGTATCCCTACCAGTTGATGATCGAAAATCGGTGTCTCGATATTCTCCAGCCCGATATTCAGTGGGTGGGGGGTTTGACTGCGTGTGTCAAGATTTGTAATATGGCTGCTGCGGCAGGTCTGGAAGTTTGTCTGCACGGCGGGGGACGCGATGCGTACGGTCAGCATTTGAGCTGGGCAATGCCCAATACGCCCTGGTGCGAGTATTATATCGGTTCCGATCCGGGGGTGCCGCTTGAAGAAGTGGCGGGTCCCGGCGCGCGCGTGCCGCACAATAGCTATCTGGCGTTTGCGCCGACGGGTCCGGGTTTTGATCTGGGGATTGAAGAGGATTGGTTGGTACCGTTTTAATTTTTCAGGACAAGAGGCAAAAATGGATAAGACAATTATTTCAGTGGCGGTTGTGGGATCGGGTCCTACGAAGGATATGAATCCGGCTGTGCCTTATACGCCAAAGGAGATTGCAGATGCGGCAATTGAATGCCATAAGGCGGGTGCGGCTATTACGCATATCCATGTGCGCGATCCCGAGACGGGTATTGTGTGTTCGCGGATCGAGCTTTTCAAGGAGGTGGTGGATCGGATTCGGCAAGCCTGCGATATTGCGATTAATTTGACGACGAGTGGGGGAAATATTAAAGGGGAAAATATTATTGAAGAGCGGCTTGAGCCGGTTGCGCTGAAGCCCGAGATTTGCTCTCTGGATATCGGTTCGTTGAATTTTGGCACTCGGGTGTTTATGAATCCACCGGAATGGGGTGTTGCCGCGGCAAAGCGCATGCGCGAGCATCGCGTTAAGCCCGAGATCGAAGTTTTTGATGCCGGTCATATCCGCCAGGCGCGGTATATGATTGAGGAGGGGTTGTTCGAAGATCCCCCGTTTATTCAGTTGTGTATGGGTCCCGGATGGGGTATTGAAGCCACACCCGAAAATCTGATTTTTATGAAAAATCTCTTGCCGCCCGATGTGATCTGGTCCGCTCTGGGTGTGGGAAAAGGACAGTTGCCGATGATTACTATGGCTTTTCTCATGGGGGGACATATACGGGTGGGTTTTGAAGATAATATTTATCTTCGGAGAGGTGTTTTGCTCAAGAGCAATGCGCAGATGGTCGATCTCGCGGCGAGTATTGTGGAGAAACTTCAGGGCGAGATTGCCACGCCAAATGATGCCCGGGAGATGCTGGGGCTTACGTATCCGGGGTGAGGGGTGAGATGGAGGTTCTGACGGGTACAACTGAATATGACGTTGACTGGCGCATGCTCAATATGAATGCCGAGTTGGTCGCATCCAGTTTGAGCCTCACGTTGCGGTCGGGGCTTCACATGCTGCGACCTTACTGGAGATCCAATGTCAATGGCGGCGATGGTGTCGCGCCGATCAATCATATTTTGAAATTTGAGACTTTCGGGCATCCCTGTTCTCTTCAGACAACACTGCGACAGGAATCCCAGATTCGCCTGGTTACAACGCGCAATGATGACCGAAGTCTCAAACGCGGGCATCTCGTTCTGACATGCGAACTTTTTAAGGCGGATGATCTGGTTGGTCGGTCGGAGTTCTGGCTGGCGCTCACGCGGCCGCTTGCACCGCCTGATGAACGCATGCCTTCCGATGTGCCAGAGGGGCTTAAATTTCTGAAGGAGCACGAACTGGGCGAAGATGATTTGCTCCGCCGGGATATCGAATCTTATCGCGCCAATGGTGAAACAGTAACTCACGATACACAGCCGGTTGTTTTCCACATGGATCAGTCGGATCAGTATCAGCATATTAATACCGTCAAATACATGGATCGGGTACTCGATCTTCTGTCGCTTCAATATCACAAGATGGGAGGCGATGTCGGGCGCTTGCGGTTTCACGAAATTGTGATTTATTTTCGCAAGCCCTTTGTGCCGGGGCAAGTCGCAGAAGCAGATCTCGATTTTGTTCATCACGCGGATAGTTTTCACGGTGCGGTGCGTTTTTACCACTGCAACGGCGATGGTACGCGCAGCGAGCGGATTTCTATGGCGATGGAGACGCGCGGTCCTCTATCGGATGACCTGTGAATTATTTGGGCAGATCTGCGAGATGGGCTGTATCGTTGAGGACTATGAAGGTGGGGTCGCCTCCGGGGTTCAGTTGAAGATGATGAATGGAGGCATTGTGGCACGAGAATTGGGGTTTGTGCTCGTCTTCGGGCGTGTATCCCATGATCGCTTGCAGGCAGGCGACAATGGGGCGGACGTGTGTGATGCACGCTATTTGCTGGTCGGGGGCTTCGTTGATGAGTTGGCTCACGGTGCTGGCAACGCGGGTGTGCAGGTCGGCATAGGTTTCGCTGCCTGGAACGCGCGCTTCTTCGAGGGATTGTCCGCCCAAAAAGCCGGGATAATATTTTTTTACTTCTTCGCGGGTGAGTGTGGCCAGGTCGCCGCTTTCGAGTTCGCGCAGGTCATTTTCTACGTCGGGCACGATATGGAGTATATCGCTTATCCATTCGGCTGTTTGGCGGGCGCATTTTTGGGGGCTGGTGTAGATACTGCGAATGTCAAAGTCGTTTCTGAGGCGTTCGCCAATGAGCATGGCCTGTTGTTTGCCCCGATGTGAGAGGGGCAGGTCAGCCCACCAGCCATAGTGGTTTTCGCCGTCGCGTTCGCTGGTCTGTCCATGGCAGATTAGAATGAGATCGGTTGGCATGTGTGTTCCTTGTTTGAGGGACTTTGATCGGTTTTGGTTTGATTTTTGATGCGGTTTTGGTGATGTTTGGATAGATAATGGGTCGCTATTATTAAGTATTCATCAGGGGGTGTGTATGAAGTCACTGGTTGCGGTGGTTTTTTTCTCACTGGTTGCGATGTTTGGTCGGGCAGATGCACAGGTGGATGTCAAGATAGGTGGGGGTGCTCTTCTTGATCCCACGCGCGGGGGCGGGCATTTGTCCATAGAATTTCCCATTGGCGATTTGTATCCGACGTATCTGGCACCTTTTGTTGAATATTATCGGAAGAGCGGTATTTCAGAGATTCCAGCAGGTGTTAGTCTGGTTTATAAAGCGCCTTTGTCCGATCACTATGGCACGGTGTTTTTCGGGGTTGCCGGTGGGGTGTTGCACGCCCGAGGTTTTCCAGTGATTGTCGATGTGCTGTTTGACGGAACGGTGCTTTATCTCGTAGATACAGCGACCGGAGAAGTTGTGATAGAAAATTCAACCAAGGCGTTGCTTGCCGTAGCGGGTGGTATGCGGTTTGATGTTTCCGAGAACATAGGCGCATTTGTGCAGGGGCGCTGGTTTCGCGCTTTTGCATCCGGTTCAACAAATAATTTTGGCATTCACGCAGGGTTGATGATCTCTTTGGGTGAGTAATAGCTGGACGAATCAGATGTTTATATCCAGGCCGGGATTTTATGTCCCGGCTTTTTTCATGTAACCGATTGATGGCGCAGGTAATCGATCAATAAGCGCACGCCAACGCCCGTGGCTCCGATGGGGGTGTCGGGTTTGGTGGATTTTGTCGATGCGGTGCCGGCGATGTCGAGGTGTGCCCAGGGAAAGTTCTGGACATAGGCTTCGAGGAACGCGGCGGCGGTGAGTGCGCCCGCAGGCCGACCGCCTGAGTTTTTGAGGTCGGCCACATTGCTTTTGATGCGGTTTCTGTGACCGTCGAGAATGGGAAGATGCCAGGCGATTTCACCGGTGCGATTGCCCGCTTCGTGGATTTGAGCGATGAGGTCATTGTCGTTGCCCATCAAGCCACTGGCTTCATTGCCGAGTGCGGTGACACAGGCTCCGGTTAATGTGGCCAGGTCGATAACTGCTTTTGGTTCGTAGCGCGCACTATATGCGATGGCGTCGATGAGGGCGAGGCGGCCTTCGGCATCTGTGCTGTGTATTTCAACGGTTTTGGTGCCGAGGGGATGCAAGATGTCGCCGGGCCGATACGCGAGGCCATCGGGCATGTTTTCTGCGGCGGCAACCAGGCCGATGACGCGGTGGGGCAGGTCGAGTTTTGCCACGGCTCGCATTGTGCCAATGACGGCTGCGGAGCCACTCATGTCAAATTTCATGTCCCACATGCCGTCGCCACCTTTGAGGGATATGCCGCCCGTGTCAAAGGTTATGCCTTTGCCAATGAAGATGATTGGCGCGGCATTGGGATCGGCACCCGGGTGTTCCAGGATGACGAAACGGGGTGGCCGAGCACTCCCCTGTCCCACGGCGCTGAGGGCGCCCATGCCTTCATTTGTGATGCGCTGTTCGTCAAATATTTCACAGGAGAGTCCGGTTTCACGGGCCATTTCCAGGGCGCGTTCGGCCAGTGTTGCCGGGGGTAAGTCGTTGCCGGGGGTGTTGCCCAGGTCGCGGGCAAAGCACACGCTTTCGGCGATGATTTGTCCGGTGTTCGCGCCTTTTTCCACATCGGTTTGTTTGGATGTGTCAAATTCGACGAGGGTAAATGTGTCGAGATGTTTGGGATTGTTATTATTTGTTTTGTAATTGGTGAATTTGTAGTTGCCGAGAATCGCGCCCTCAATAGTGGCTTGTGCAGCATCCGAAACATCGAGACCGCCTATGCCGCCGCCGTGGATGATGGAGGCGAGGGTTTTTGCGCCGAGTTTGATGGCTTCTCTGGTCGCAGATGCAGATGCGAGACGCACTTGGTTGGTTGTGAAGGCTTCTCGTTTGCCCAGGCCGACGAGAATGAGGCGCGGGGAAGCCACGCCCTGGCGGGGATAGAGTACAGCGGTCTGGTTGCGTTTGCCGCTGAAGTCGCCGCCTGCAATGAGGTCGGAAATAAGCCCGTTCAGCGCGCGATTGGCTGCGCCTGTTGCACCGCCCGGTTCTGTGACGCCTTCAAAGAGGTTGAGCACGATGGCGTCTGTTGTGCTTTCGAGGATGTTGCCGGTGGTGATGGAGATGTTCATGTGAGAATTGGTCCTATAAGAGGAATGGGTTGATGCGCTTTTCGCGGTCTATGGTTGTGTCTGGCCCATGTCCGGGATAAAGTACAGTGTCGTCGGGGAGGGTGAGGATTTTGGTGTGGATCGAGTCCATGAGCGTTTGCAGGTCTGCGCCCTCGAGGTCGGTTCGGCCAATAGATCCGGCGAAAACCGTGTCGCCAATAATGGCGTGTCCCGGCCAGGTGAGCGCGATGTTGCCGGGCGCGTGACCCGGTACATGGAGAATGTTCAGGGTTTCGCGGCCAAAGACAATGGTATCGCCTTCATCGATGAAGCGGTCGATTTTGGGCGGTGGATCGGCTTGAAGGCCCAGGGGTGCTACAATGCTTGTCAGGTTCTCGACCCTGCATACGTCGGCTTTGTGGATGGCGAATGGTGCGCCGGTTTTTTCTTTGAGCGATGCGACGCGCCCAATGTGGTCAAAATGTCCGTGCGTGGCAATTATTTCGACGATTTTGATGTTGTGATCTTCAATGAGCTGAAATATGGTGTCGGTATCGTCGCCGGGGTCTATTACGATGCCTTCGCGCGTTTTTTCGCAGGCGAGGATGTAACAATTGACTTCGAGCGGACCGACGATGGTGGATATAAAGATCACGATAGTTCCTGCGCGATTTTTACTTCTTCGCCCGTTTCCTGGCTGCGATAGATGCCGTCGAGGATTGCCATGACTTGCAGGGATTGCTCGGCGGGCACGGGCGAGGGCTTGCCTTCGGCGATGGCCCGGGCAAATTCGACGCATTCTTGTGCGTGGGGTTCGAGTAGATCTCTGGTATTTTGCAGGGAGCGGTTGTAGTGCTGTTGCGTGTCGTTGTTGCTTTGATAGATTTCACAACTGGGCCAGTGACTGCCCCCTCTGGTGCCGTAGAGCCACATTTGCATGTCTTCGCCCCGGGTGTTGTGGTGAAGTAGCCAGCTAACTTCGAGCATGAGGGTTGCCCCATTTTCAAAGCGCACAAATGCTGCGGCGAAGTCCTCGACGTCAAACTGTGCCGATGGGATGTGACCCCAACTGCTGAAGGCGCCTTTCTGATGGGCGATTTCTGCACGGGCGACACCGGTGACGGATACGGGATTGGGGTTGTTCATAAACCAGAGTGTGAGGTCCAGGATGTGTACGCCGATGTCGATGCAGGGACCGCCGCCGCTGTGTTGTTTTTGTATAAAGCCCGGTGTGTTTGGTGCCCCTGAGCGGCGGAGCATCCAGCTTCGCGCGTGGTAGATGTCTCCGAGAATACCCGTGTCGAGTTCGGCGCGCATGGCTTTTGATTTGCCCGAGAAACGAAAATGCTGCGCTGTCATCAGGGTTTTGCCAGATTTGTCGCGTGCGGCAATCATGTTTTTGATGAGTTCCGGGTTGGGGGCGAGAGGTTTTTCGCAGATGACGTGTTTGCCCGCTTCGAGCGCGGCAATGGCCAATGGCGCGTGATAATTGTTGGGGGTGCAGATGTCGATGATGTCGATATCGGGGTTTTTGAACAGGTCTTCCGGGTCGGTGGATAGGATGGATATGTTGTTGTTTTCGCCCCATTCGTTCAGTACGTCTTCATGGATATCACTGCCGGCAATTAGGTCGGCGTGTTGGGAAGCGGCCCATCCCGGCATGTGCGTGCGCGCGATGCCGCCAACGCCGATGATGCCGACTTTGAGTTTGTCTGCCATGATGCTCCTTTCTGAGAATTAGAAATTGAGAATTGGGATCTATGAAAAGAAAAAGATAATATCGCAGCGTATATAGGGAAAGTTTTTTTTGGAAGATTGTGATATTTTATTCTTGACATATACACAAATGTTCACTATATTTATGGCGAGTGGAAGATGGAATATAATATCCTGTAAAAAAAGAATTTAAGAGATTTTTTGTGATTATATCCGGCGATTTATGTCGGTATATTTCACCTAACTCAAATAGGAGATGTTCCCATGAAACGCATTGTTCCCCTGCTGGGTATCGGTTCACAATCAAAGAGGGTGCGACGGGCTACCTCTCGGTCCCGTTTTGTCCCCCAGTTTCGTCGGGAAGTCTGCGAGGCGATTAATCGCATTCGCGCTGCTTATGGTCCCGTTCCCATGAAGACAGTGGCCGATCATCCCGAGGTGAAGGCCGCAGAAGCGACGATTGAACAGGCTGCGCGTTTGGTGTACAGCGGGCTTGAAAATGTCGATATATGGCGCGGCGCGCTGGCGGTTTACGAGATGACCTGGATGTCTGCACTGAAAAAGGTGCGTCCGTCGGATAAGTCAGCTGCTTAAGTGCATTTTTCATTTTCGAAAAGCCGAGATTCTCTATGGATCTCGGCTTTTTTTTGTCATTGACGGGATTGGACAATTTCAGGAATTTTAACGCTTTGCGATATATAATCCCTAACGAAAGTTCAATCGCTACAACGGAGAGTTGGTATATGTACAGGTGGATGTGGATACTGATTGCGGGATTTATGGTTTTGCAGGTTGAGGCAAAAATTGATCCCGAATCTCAGGCGACGATCGCGCAAATGGAAAAGTTCAGCGAGGCTTTTGCTGCGGTGGCTTCCGAAGTAAATCCGGGCGTGGTCGCGGTTATTAAGAAAAGAAATGTGGTGGTTGGGGTGCGAAGATCGACGGGCAATCCGTTTTTCGATCATTTTTTTGGTGGTGGTCTGCAGTATCGAAGAGAACAGCGACAGCAAGGGTTGGGTTCAGGGGTTATTGTTTCTCGGGATGGCTATGTTTTGACCAATAATCACGTTGTTGCAGAGGCCGATTCTATTGAAGTAGAACTCGACGATGGCAGAAAGTTCAGCGCAACCCTGGTGGGAACAGATCCGCAGAGCGATGTCGCGGTGTTGAAAATTGATGGGCGCGATTTGCCCGCGCTGAAGATGGGCGATTCGGACAAGTTGAAGGTGGGGTCCTGGGTGCTGGCGATTGGCAATCCGTACGGTTTGCGGCATACGGTGACGTACGGTATCGTGAGCGCGATTGGGCGGGGCAATTTAGATATTGTGGATTACGAAGATTTTATTCAGACAGATGCGGCAATTAACCCGGGCAATAGCGGTGGGGCAATGGTGAATTTGCGCGGGGAACTGGTGGGTCTGAATACGGCAATTTTGTCGCGCAGTGGCGGCAGTCAGGGCATTGGGTTGGCTGTGCCGATTAATATGGCGCGCAATATTATGCAGCAGATTATCGAAGATGGAGAGGTTAAACGCGGGTATCTGGATGTGGTGGTGCAAGATCTGACGCCGGGGCTTTCCGAAGCACTGGGTTTATCTGTGAATCGGGGTGCGCTGATTCAGGAGGTGGGGAAATTTGCCGAGCAGACGGGTTTGCAGCCGGGCGATGTGATTGTGGGGTTAAATAATCGCGAGATTTCCAGTGCAGATGAGTTTCTCACGCGTATTGCGCGAACCCCTCCGGGCGCACAGGTGACAATTGAGGTGATCCGAAGTGGGGGAAATAGAAAGTTGCGCGTAACGGTGGATGCGTTCGATCCCTTTCGCGGTCTGAAAGAGATCGAGCGACAACGCGCCCTGGGGCTAAATGTTCAGGAGATGACGCCCGCTATTGCCCGTCAGTTTGGTTATAATGCACAATGGGGCATGCTTATTACCGACGTGAGGGCGGAGAGCGCGGCCGATGCGGCGGGTTTGCAACGAGGGGATGTGATTCGCCAGATGAATCGCAGGTCCATGCATTCGATGGAAGATTATGAAGATGTCCTATCAGAGTTGAAACCCGGTGACGAAGTCGGCATAATCATTCGCAGAGAGACCCGCCGGCACTATGCCAATTTTTATGCGGTACTCAAGGTGCCGAAGTAGAAGTGTGAAGTAGGAAGTGTGAAGTGTGAAATGGGATGAGGCACCAGCCTTTGGGCGGTGGGGCGGGATTTCTCACTTCTTCCTTCTCACTTCTCACTTCTTATAACGTTCGTCTTGTACTTTTTCCTGAAGGCGATAGAGTTCGTCTTTGAGTTCGCGCACGATGTCGGCGTATTCGGGATCATCGTACACGCTGTTGAGTTCACAAGGGTCTTTTTTGAGGTCGAAGAGTTCCCATTCGGGTTCTTTGGTGTCTTCGATTGATCCTTTTTGATTGAGGCCGTCGGCGTAGTAATAGATGAGTTTGTACTGGTGAGTACGCACGCCGTAATGGGCATAGACATGGTGGTGTGCCAGGTGCATCCAGTAGCGGTAATACATCGATGTTTGCCATCCTTCTGGTGTTTCGCCGTTGAGTAAGGGGCGAATGCTCGATCCCTGAAAGGTTTCGGGGATGTCAATGCCCGCGTAGTCGAGAAAGGTGGGGGCAAAGTCGGTGTTGAGGATCATGTCGGTGTTGATACTGCCGGGTTTGATTTCTTTGGGATAGCGAATGATGAAGGGCATACGCAGGGATTCTTCGTACATGAAGCGCTTGTCATACCAGCCGTGATCGCCCAGGAAAAAGCCCTGGTCAGATGTGTAAATGACGATGGTGTTGTCGGTGAGGCCTTCTTCGTCGAGATAGTCGAGCATGCGCCCGACGTTGTCGTCGATAGAGGCCACACAGCGCAGGTAGTCTTTGATGTAGCGCTGGTATTTCCATTTTTTATCTTCTTCAGGTGAGAGGCCTTCAGGGGGTAATCCCTTGAGGTCTTTTTCGTTCATGTCGCGGTCAACGCGCATTTGGGCGGCTTCGGCAGCGCTGGCGCGGTTGCTGTAGTCGTCCCAGAAGGTTTCGGGTTCGGGTATGTCTTCGTTTTCATACATGTGGGCGTGTTTTTCGTCGGGTTCCCAGGCGCGGTGAGGCGCTTTGTGGTGGTACATGAGCATGAAGGGGCGATTTGTGTCCCGCGCTTTGAGCCAGTCGAGGCATAAGTCCGTGATGATGTCGGTGACATAGCCTTCATAGACTTTTTCTTCGCCCATTTCTATCATTTCGGGGTTGTGGTATAAACCCTGTCCGGGCAGGACATTCCAGTAGTCAAAGCCGGTGGGGTCGTGGATGCCGCCGTGTCCGAGATGCCATTTGCCGATCATGGCGGTTTGATAGCCCGCCTGTTGGAATAATTTGGGAAATGTGGGTTGCCTGCCGTCGAGATGGGTCGCCAGCGTGGTTACGCCGTTGATGTGGTTGTATGTGCCGGTGAGGATTACCGCTCGGCTGGGGGCGCAGATTGAGTTGGTGCAAAAGCAGTTGTCAAAGCGCATGCCTTCATTTGCGATGCGGTCGAGGTTGGGGGTCTGGTTGATGCGGCTGTTGTAACAACTCATGGCATGCGATGCGTGGTCGTCGGACATGATAAAGAGGATGTTGGGACGGTCTGTAGGCAAGAGAGACTCCTTTTGAAGTGTGAAGTGAGAAGTGTGGAACGGTGTGCGGCTGGTCGCGGTCAAAGTTTACGGTGAAGAGAGAGAAGGTGAGACGCGAAAGGCACTTGTCATCGCGGCAGGCTTAAAGCATGTCCCGTAGGTTGTAATACGGGGCCGCGATCCAGCCCGCATAAAATATGACATTGCATGTGGTATATCAAGTGAGACAAAAGGCGGGCACAGGCGTTTATTCTTTGTAGAGAATGCAATGATTGGTATTATATACAGACGACGCGATGTGACTGCGAAGGAGTAGAGTAAATGGTCGGTCAAAGATTTTTGTTTTTTATATGGATGTTCATTCTTTGCCTCAATGCCGAGGTTTTTGCGGGCGAGGCCAGGCATGTGTGGACGTCTTTTCGGCAAGAAGATGGGCTGGCGCACAATGTGGTGACGGCTGTGGTGCAGACGCCCGATGGGGCGATGTGGTTTGCCACGCTGGGTGGCGTGTCGCGCTATGATGGGCGTTCATGGAAGAAGTACGGGGTTGAAGATGGGCTGCCGGGAAACGCTATTCAGGATCTGGTTGCCGGGCTTGATGGGGCATTGTGGGCTGCCGTGGGACGGGGTTTTGATCGTCGTACAGGACAGGGGCTGGCTTATTTTTCTGGCGAGGAGTGGAGAGGTTTTGATACGCCAGAAGAGTTCAGGGGACGAGGGGGTTTGCGCCAGATTTTGGGGCTGGATAGTGGTGGTCGCGCCTGTATGGTGACCGATGAAGGTTATTTGTTGCGCTTTGATGGCGCAGAACTTTATCTGGTGATGTTAGATGGTCAGCCACTTCAAGGTGTTCAGAGTTTGATGGCCGATGCAAATGGGAAAGTTTGGGTCGCTTATGGGGGGCGAGGTGGTGGTGTTTTGTTCGGTCCTGGAATGGGACGGGGTGGACCAGATGAACCCGGTGGCAGAGGCAGGCGCGGCGGTTTTAGAGGGGCTGCCGGTCCCGAAGGCGGTAGAGGGCGAGGTGAACCGGGTGGCCGGGGTGGGCGTGGTGGTTTGAGGGATATGGAAGGTCCAGATGGTCGTGGTGGACGAGGTGAACCGGGTGGTCGTGGCAGGCGCGGTGGTTTTGGGGATGTAGATGGTCCAGATGGTCGTGGTGGACGAGGTGGAAGACCTGGCGGGTTTACACAGGGCATGGGTTTATTGGATGTGGATACGGGCGAGTGGACAACGATAGCAGATATGGACAGTTTGCGCGATGTGTCGGTGTTGGCGATGGCGCAAAGTGACGATGGCGCGCTCTGGTTTGGCACGAATGAGAGTGGGCTTAAGCGGTATGATTCGGGGAGATGGGAAACATTTACAACTGAGGATGGGTTGCCTTCCAATCGGGTGCAGGTGATTAGCTTTGCACGAGATGGAACGGTGTGGATTGGTACGCCGGCTGGCGCTGCTTTTCGAGATGAGGGGGGACAATGGCGAACTTTTGCAGAGCGCGAGGGATTGCCCAATAGCTATGTGGTCGATATCTGTATTGCCGCAGATGGGGCAATTTGGGTGGGGACGCGCGGTGGCGTTGCGCGGTTGGGGCTTTCGGGGTGGTTGCACCACAGGAGTTGGCCGGGGATGAATGATCGCGGTGCTTCGTTTTTTGCGCTCGATAAAAGCGGTCACCTCTGGGTTGGCAATGATGCGATTTACAATTTTGAACGGGGTGCCTGGCGTGTAGCACGCGAGTTAGATGATGTGCGCGGGCGTTTGGTCGATTTGTTTGTCGATGGAAAAGGACACCTCTGGGCTGTAACGCCGTTTCAATTGTTGCGTTATGATGGCGAGGTATGGGAGGTGATAAATCCCAATCGCCAGATGGGATTGGGATTTCGATCTGTAAGCCCTGCACAAGATGGCGGTGTGTGGGCAGTTGCGCGCTCGGGAGGGAGTTATCGGTTCGATGGACAGGTATGGACGGCTCTATCTACCTCCCAGACTCAGGGCCTGGCGCAGATAGGGGACAATCGCGAACGGTCCGGGATTTCGATTTGCGAGGCGAGCGATGGCAGTTTGTGGCTGGGGCAGATAGATGGCGTGATGCATGTGGTGGATGGAGAGCAGCGAAAATACACCGCTGCTGATGGAATACCCGGTGGGCCGATTACTGTGATTGCCGAAGATATTGGCGGACGGATATGGATTAGTTCGCCGCTCGAGGGTGTGGCGCATTTCAATGGACAGAGATGGCGCCGCGTGCCGGGCGCAGATGAGGCGCAGTTTAATGGGGTGTTTCGGATATTTCCCGCGAATGATGGGACGGTGTGGTTGGCTTCGCCGATTGATGGTGCGATTCACACCGATGGGTTTGCATGGGTGCGTTATACGGTTCAGGAGGGGTTGCCGAGTACACAGGTTTGGGATGTGGCACAAGATGCCGATGGTCAGTTGTGGTTTGCGACGTCTGATGGGTTGGGCTGTTATGATCCCGATGGCGATGCGCCCGAGACACTTCTTTTGGCTCCGCCAGTTCAAATTGCGCCGTATCAAAATGCGTTGTTTGAATTTTCGGGGCAGGATGTGTGGAAGCAGACGCCAGACGGGTCATTGCAATATTCATGGCGGCTCGACGAGGGGGCGTGGTCCTCCTTTTCGCGCAATAATCGGGTTTTGCTGGAGGATCTGGATGCCGGCGACCACACATTTGAAGTGCGCGCTATGGATCTGGCTTTTAATGTGGATAAGACGTCTGCTGTGCAGGTGTTTGAGGTGTTGGCGCCTGTGTGGCAACGGCCCTGGTTTGTGGGGTTGAGCGGTGTTTCGCTGCTCATTGTGCTGGTCACGACGGGATATGCGTTTCAAAAGCACAAGCGCTGGCGCATAGCACAGACGCAGTTGATTGATGAGTTGGAGACGGAACTTCAGGAAGCCCACGATATGCAGATGGGGCTTTTGCCTCGAGACCCCGTGCGCGAAAAGGGTTTTGAAGTGGTGGGTAGGTGTTTGCCAGCCAATCACGTCGGCGGTGATTATTTTACGTATTTCTGGTTGGATGACGATCGGAGAACACTGGGTTTTGGGGCTGCAGATGTGTCGGGTAAGGCGATGCAGGGTGCTGTGCGGGCCATGCAATTGAGCGGGATGGTGCACTATGAAGTGCGCGCGGCAGAGAGTCCGGTGGATGTGTTGCGGAATTTGAATCTCGTTTTGCAAGAGCAATTTGATGAGGCGAGTTTTGTGACGTGCTGTTTGGGCATGTTGGATTTAGAGACTGGGGAGATTGTTTTGGCCAATTCCGGGCATCCCTATCCCTATCGGGTGTCTGCCGATGGCGATTTGCAGATGGTAGAATTGATGTCTGTGCCTCTGGGTATGACGTTGCCGCCCGAGGTCGATACCGAGCCTAAAGAGGCGCATGTGTTTTTGGATTTTGGCGATATGCTGGTGCTCTACAGCGATGGGGTGACCGATATGCAAAATGCCGCGGGAGAGTTTTACGAGGAGATGCGCCTGGAAGTTTTGCTGAAAGAACACGCGGGCGCGAGTGCCGATGTTTTGATCGATACGGTGATCGATGATCTGGTTCGGTTTCGGGCGTCGGCGGCACAGACAGATGATGTGACGCTTCTGGTTATTAAGAGGCGGTGATGAAGTGTGAAGTGAGAAAGGAGATCGGTATGCGGACTTTTGTCGCGGTATGTGTTTTGATGGTGCTTCAGAGCAGTGCCGCATTGGCTCAGAATGAGGCTTCGTTTGGCGTGATGGTGGAGCCAAAAACGGCGCGCGTTGGGGAGGCTGTTACGGTTTGGATTGATGTGGATCTTTCCGAAGACTGGCATATTTATTCGGCGACCACGCCGCCGGGAGGTCCTTATCCGACGGAGTTTGTGCTGTCGGGCGAGGCGTTTCGGCAGGTGGGGGCGGTGATTCAGCCCGATCCCATTGTGGAATACGATCCAAATTTTGAGATGAATGTGGAATATTATCACCCCAAAGTGCGGTTTGGGGTGCGGGCTGAGGTGGGTGAGGGGATGCTGGGCGAGCGGGTGCTGTCGGGTGAAGTGATTTATATGCTTTGCAATGCGACGCAGTGTTTGCCGCCAAATACGTACGCGTTTGAGATTCCCGTGATGGTGGAGGCGGGACCTGCGCGGGCTGAGTATGTGTTTTCTGCTGTTGAAGCGCCTGCTGTACCTCTGGATGGTACAGGTAGCGTGGCCGATGTTGAGCGTGCGATTACAGAGGGTTTGAGCGCGTTTTTGTATCTGTCTTTGTGGATGGGTTTTCTGGCTTTGCTCACGCCCTGTGTGTTTCCGATGATTCCCATTACGGTGTCGTTTTTTACCAAGCAGGAAACGCAGAGCCGAAGGGAGTCTGTTGCCAAGTCGCTGGTTTATTGCGGGGGTATTATTTTTACATTTACCGGGCTGGGTATGGTGTTGGCAGCGACCTTAGGTGCGTCTGGTGCGGCTCTGTTTGCGGCCAATCCCTGGGTCAATTTGTTGATTACTGCAATTTTCGTGGCTTTCGCGCTGGCATTGTTTGGGTTGTTTGAAATTCGGTTGCCTTACGGTTTGCTCAATAAGTTGAATCAGGTTCAGGGTGGAAGTTATGGCGCAATTCTGATTATGGGGTTCACGTTTTCTCTCACGTCGTTTACGTGTACTGCGCCTTTTGTCGGCACATTGCTGGTGTTGACAGCTCAGGGAACGTGGGTGTGGCCCATTTTGGGCATGCTGGTATTTTCGGCTGCTTTTGCCTCTCCGTTTTTCTTTTTGGCACTTTTTCCGCAGGCGCTTTCTTCTCTGCCCCAAAGCGGTGGCTGGTTAAATTCCGTGAAGGTGGTGATGGGGTTTTTGGAATTGGCCGCTGCGTTGAAATTTTTGAGCAATGTCGATCTGGTGTGGCAGTGGGGTATTATTTCGCGCGAGGTCTTTATTGCGGGGTGGATCGCGATTTTTTTGCTGTGTGGTTTTTATCTGTTGGGAAAGATCCGCTTGCCACACGATTCTGCGCTGGATACAATTGGTCCGTTGCGTTTGCTGGCGAGTAGTGGCTGTTTGGCTTTTGGTCTGTATTTGATGACGGGTCTTTTTGGCGCGCCTTTGGGTGAATGGGATGCATTTTTCCCGCCTTATGGGAGTTATGGGGAAATTGCCAAGATAAGGAGCGGCGAACCCGAACTGACCTGGCGCGATGATTATGAAGCGGGTCTGGCAGAAGCAAAGGCGACGAATAAACCGGTGTTTATCGATTTTACGGGCTATGCGTGTACGAATTGCCGCTGGATGGAGGCAAATATTTTTCCTGAAAAGGAGGTGCACGCATTGTTAAAACAGTTTGTACGGGTTCAATTGTACACAGATGGGCGGGGAGAAAAATACAAGCGCAATCGCGATTTGCAAGAGGCGCAATTCGGTACGGTTGCACTGCCTTTGTACGCGATTATGACACCCGGGGGAAAAGAGATTACACATTTTCCGGGGATGACGCGCAATGTGGATATTTTTGTCAGCTTTTTGAAACAGGGGCTTAGTCCGACAGTTGCAAGTGTGATCCGCAGATGACGCAGAAAAAACGCGAGTAATTTGAGCGTTTTACGCAGATAAAGACGAATGTAGATAAAAAAGAGGGACTGGGAGCTGGTTGGGGGCTGATCGCTTCACCGCGATAGGCCGATAAATGTGCCCAGGACGAGGGCGACGACGCCGAGGAGTGATAGAAGAAGGGCGCCGATGGCTATGTGAAGCATTTTGGGTTCGAGGTGGTCGAGATAGGTTTCGAGTGTTTCAATGCCCGAGCGCATAGCGCGTTCAATGGGGTCGGGAAGATGTTCGGTGAAGGGTATTTTTCGCTTACGGATTTCGTCGATGTATCGAATATTTTTGATGTTGTGACGGGCATTGAAGGTGTGTTCGACAAATTTGCGGATTGCGAAACGCTGTACCGGGTCGTGTATTTCGGATAGGCGAAGGGTTTGGGGTTCAATGGTGCTGGATAGTTTGAAGCAGTGCGTGGTCTTGTCGGGGTCGTCTGGATCGGGTTCGAGTTCGCCTTTGACAATGCGTCCCAATATGGTGAGGTCGTGATAGTTGAGGTAGTGATAGCGCCCACCTTTTTCGCGGCCCAATAGGCTTTCAATGCGCTGGCGCAAGATATCGGGGTCGTCTTTGCTCTGGCGGAGGTATTCGGAGACTTTGATGTTGAAGCATCGGGCATAGAATTTGAGAAAGTCCCGGACAACGGGCGAGGTATAACTGCCTTTGGCGTTGATGAGACGACGGACAAAGCCGAGGTACCGGGGGTTTGTGTATAGTCGCGCGGCGATGTCGAATGAGCCTCTGGTGAGTGCCGTTGTTTTGCGTATCTGTGTTTTGATGGCGGCGTCGATTTGCACGCTCATCTGGATCAGTGCGACGTCTTCGTCGTCTTCGCGCACGATGGACCGGCTCGGGTCCTCGGGTTCGTCGCGGGCGAGAAAGGGTGTGGTTTCGTTCGAGGCAAAGCTGCCAAGCCCACCTTCTATTCCCTGTCCGATCATGATTCGAGAAGCGGCTTCTTCTATTTCCGCTTCTGTTTTTTCTATGAGTTCTTCGGGGAGTTCTTCGTTCTGTTCGGGTACGAGGGCAGAGATGTTGTCTGCAAAGATTTGAACTTGAGATTTGTTGTTGAATACATTGAGATAGGGTTGTTGCATGACTTCGGGCAACAGATGCTGTGTGAGGGTGTTGCCCCGCTGTCCTTTGAAGGCGGTGTAGAGTGCTTCGTGTAATGAGGTGAAGGGAACCACGCGCGTTGCAACGAGTGCGCGATCTGTGCCGTAGGTGAAGACGTAGAGGTTTTCCCAATAGCACTTGCGGTAGTATGGCCGGCCGGTTTTGGAGGAGAAGGCGAAGCGGTATTTTGGATCGACAATGCGTTCCATAGAATTAGGAATTAAGAACTGACGTTACGCAGAGGCACAATATCAGAGGCCTGTCATTCTGAGCGGAGTGCAACGGAGTCGAAGAATCTATATACTTCAGAGGTAAAAGATGCTTCGCCAGCTTGGTGGCTTCCCTAGTTGGAAATCCTTGAGGATTAATACACACGAAACTAGTGCATCACGGCGTAAGTCATACGCCATATAAGGGCTGTCACTCCTGCGGAGGCAGGAGTCCAGTCTGGCAAGGTGGCCTATGGATTGCGGCTTTAAGCATGCCGAAATGACAATCGCAAGTAAGATTTGATATGGA
>JAJEDY010000078.1 GCA_022821275.1 Candidatus Latescibacterota bacterium
CGTATCCGCAATAAACGACATAATTTTGTGCATCAAGAAGCAAGAAAAATGGTCAATCGCCACGGGTTCATTGCGGCAGAGAAACTCGATGTTCAAGACATGCAACAGAACCGTCGGTTGTCTAAATCCATAAGCGATGCGGCATGGTCAATGTTTCGTCATTGCCTCCAATACAAAGCGGAAGAAGCTGGTATTGGATTCAAAGCCGTCACCCCCAAATACACAAGTCAGACATGCTCAGGATGTGGTATTGTAGAGAAAAAGCCACTCTCCCAACGATGGCATGAATGTGCGTGTGGGGTGTCTCTCGACAGAGACCACAACGCAGCGATAAACATATTGACGCTGGGGCTACAACGTCAGGTGGAATGCATGTGCCCGAATGATTTTATCGGGTAACCACCAAGAAGCCCAACTGATTCAGCGTTGGGAGTAGTCACGAGTCGAATCGACGTAATCATCGGATTTTCTCCTCAGCAATCCGCAGTTCATAGAGTTTCTGCAAATTCAACCAGAATTCTGCACTGGTGTCAAAAAAATGAGCCAATCTCAGGGCCGTATCGCCAGTGATTGCACGTCTCTCGTTAAGGATTTCGGTGATTCGGCTGGGGGACACGTCAATCTGTCGTGCGAGTAATGCTACGCTCATGTCGAGTTCTCTCAACTCCTCTGCGAGGTGTTCCCCCGGATGAATTGCAGGTATGGACATTATATTTATCCGAATTGGAGCCGTCTCTGGCCCGGTTTCTTTATATCGCCGCGGGCAGCTACGTGATTACACAGAGCTTCGAGAATTGACCGCTCATCGGAACCGGCGTCGGCCAGTTCGATGAGTGCCTGGAGTATCTGATTAAACAGGGCGTTGCGCTGGAGGCCGCCTGTGTCGAGATAATCGTCAACTTTGACCTGGTCTCCGGCACGCCAGAGGTGCATTAGTTTGTGTACCTGGTCGATCAATGGCACGGGCCGTCCGCTCGGTGCATTGAGGCCGAGGTTGCGGCCCGTGCGTCGGCTCCAGGTTTTGAGTTTGACCTTTGCACCGCCGCCCGTGGTTTCCGATTCCTCTGCCTCGTCACTGCTTCCCCCCCTACCCGATTGAGCCAGGAGATCGTACTGGTTGACCAGGGCTGAGTCGGAGAGGTTGCAAGACAGCGCGTAGAGGATGCAGCCGCCTACAGGCGCGTCTTCCATGCCGAAGTCGTGACGATGGAGCAAGTAATAGGTGGTCACATCGTCGAGTCCAGTGATAGCTTCTTCGTCATCCTGCGTCAGAACGCGACCAACGACAAAATCGACGACCATGCGCCGCACTTCTCGCAGAAATTCCGAGACGGTCATGAATTGGTTCGGATCGTTCGCTTTCTTGACCACGGGATGCTTGCTGAAGGCTTCGAGCGCAGGCCCGGTTGCGGCCCATACGAAGTCTGGCCCTCGAATGCCTGCGTCCCAGAAGTCGCGGAGTTGCTGCGTGATATTCTCGCGCATTTCATTGAGCACAGTGTTATCCCAACCGGGGCGAGCAGCGGGACGCTTCTTGCAGACGATCCAGACTGAAGAGGCGAGAGCAGCGGATGCCTGGGCACGCATTCGCGCAGCTTGTTCCGTTTGAACTGGCCAGCTTCCGTCCACTACGAAACCAGCGCGTATGATAGCGGCAACAAGCGTTTCCCAAGCGTCAGGCTTCTTATTCGCGAACACGACAACTAACCTACCATCCGTAGTTAGATTTTCCGAACAACGTCGAAATGCCTCAGCCATGCCGCGCTCGTAATTCTCTTTTGACGCAGAGGGATCACCATTGAACCGGCTGGCGTCATCTATAAGTTCTCCATCGCAAAGATCATGATTCCACTTTGGGCTAAGGCTTTTTCGGAAAGTCTTGCTAAACTCGGAGGATGTGGTACCCATAGTTCGCCTTTCCCAAATATAGAAGTAGTCCATCAGATCCGAGTAGGGAATAGCATCATAATATGGAGGATCGGTAACGATAACATCGAACGTTTCTGGATGTTTTGTGGAAGACGCACTTCCAATGGTTACACTGGGAACTGTAGCAAAATGGTTTGTCGCCCTTGACGCCGTTTCTAAAGCGTTGCAGACAGCTCCAACGCACATGTTCCATCCACCGCGCACATCGTTTGGAGGGGTAGCCTCGGAGTAATCCCAACACATCGGCAACGCATAACGGACAAAGACGTGACCGATTGCCTCTACGCTCGTAATCCAGGAGAGTACCGTCGAGTTGAAGTCGAGCATTCGGTCAAAACCACATGTAAGTAAGCTCGTTATGGCTTGTTCCCAATCTTGATGTTCGTAATGGTGTTCTACTATCTGTCCGACTTCTCTTATTCCACAAACAAACTCGCCAAGAGCCAATAACTGCCGATTCGTGAATAGCTTTCGCCATGTGTCAAAGCCGTAACCATCCACTGAAAACGCACGCGATGCACCGATTCCGGCCTTAGGAGTTTGCTCATCCGGCAATCCAAACGGGATGTCTGCATACAGTTTCTGAAGCTGTTCCTCGGTCACTTTTGCCATCGCAAGCTCATGATCCGTCGGCAAACGGTATTCTTTACCCTTTTTCCTTCCTCCATCTATCACCACAGCCGTCATGGTAGCATTTAGGCGTCCGGCGCGACCTTCGAGGCGGATATCTTCCATGGTCATGATCGTGCCGCAGCATGGGCAGGTTGCGCCGGTGCGAGACATGGTTCCTGCCCCGATGCGCTTGTCGTGTTCTCGTCGCTGTGCCGCGTTGCCGCCGTTTTGCGGTACATCATTCTGCACGCCAAAAACGACGCCTGTCTGGTCGGTATTGGGTTCCATTGTTAGTAGCACGCGCTTTCGAGATTTCTTGCACAGCCATTGCGTCTTGAGCAGTGGTAGCGTGGCACGACACTGTTTGCAGGTGACAGTCCGCGCCCAGAGATAGGCCACTGTCGGTTTGGCGATCCAACGCGGATTTTGCTTGTCCTGGAGATAGGCGTCGTCAAACTCGGCGTTGAGCGGATCGACTTGTGGCACGCCTTCTTCGTCAACCTCCAGCAACTGTCTGGGGCGCGGCTCAAAATTCTTGTGCGGTTCCAATGGCTCGAACTCGGCGTAGGTAGGGTAGTGCGAAGATAATTCTTTGCGCGCTCTTGCCAGTACCCAACGACCCCAGGCACGTACATGCCACGCGAGGTCCGCTTTGAGTATGGGATCGTCGTATTGTACGAGGTCGAGTTGGATTTCACCGCCATCGCCATGACCAAGCCTTTCGAGGAATGTCCTTAAGCCGGCTCCTTTAAATCCCTTTGCTTTTAGAAAATCCTCCATAAATTCGTGGTCCTTCAACGCGAACTCGGGCAATGGGCGGGTTTGACCGGCGAGCTTTTGGGGGTACTCGAGGGTACACTTGAGGATGAACCACGCCACCGGGTTGATGTCCATAGCGGTCACGTCGCAGCCCAGACGCATCGCTTCAAGGGGAATGGCACCGCCGCCAGCGAACGGGTCCAGCACTTTGGGTGCCCGCCCACCATAAGCCTTGCGGATCTCTTCGCGGAACCACTGGATATCCGGGCCATTCTCCCTTTTCCAGTGCAAGATACCGCCGGTCGTTTCTTCTTTGACTTTTTCGACTGTACGCCCACCTACGCGCTTGCGTTCGATCTTCTCTATCACCCTGCCAGCCATGCGCTCCAGAATCTCGTTCCGTTTCTCGGAGTTGCCAGGATCGGGTAGTAGGGTTGCAATCAGCGCGGCCCGGGACGCGGCCAGCGGTCGCCTCGCTGGCCATATATGCAGCGTGGAGATATGCCCATGCCGCACGTTCTTCTCATGGACAGAGTCCAGAGAGACCTGCTTGAGCGGAAAGGCGACTTCGATTAAGCGTTTATCGTTCATATTTTGATTCACAGTATTTCCCTCAGATATAGAACCTGAAAGTGGGGCGCCGGTCGGTGATGGTCGGATTGCTAACAAGTATTTCACCTACCGCATCAGAGAATCCTACAGTAACCGGTTGCGTATCACCAGCATTACAGGTGTTGTAATTGAGCTTCGTCAGACCGAGAATATCGCATGCCACATTAACGATATCCGCGTCTCCATGTTGAATGTCGATCTGTAGAGGTACAGGTGTCTCCCAGCCGTCGTAAGTTCCGAGCCTCGGCTTGAACCCAGACCCAAACAAATATCCTCGAGTTGGAGAATGCTGCCACAACGTACCCCGAATCACTGGCCACTTCTTATCAGGTCGGTACAATCTCGGGCCAGTATAGCAGGGACGTACCCGAATACCGACAACGTTTAATCTACCAGAGGCAGCGGATCGGTAGCCCTCGAACTCTTCAGTACTGATGTCGGATCGGGAGTGTAGAAAGACTTCGGTCAAGGTCTTTCCGTGCAACTGTTCATACGTTTCGAGAGCCCCTTTAAGCAGATCGTGTGCAGCTTGGGCAGTAAGTCGGAATTGATGGTCTTTCGGCGAATACCATGGACCGTAGTTGCCCAAGAACACCACGCCATCACCATCGTCGAGGAACATCTGGGCAGCGCAGGCTGCGGACTTTGCCCCGCCGTTGGCATCCGTACGGCGAAAAGCAAGCCCGACATAGCACACGCCTTCCCTGGCAGTAGCCAACTTCCACGGCTTGCCACCTCCTTTATAATACAACGCACTCGATAGATTCCACATGCGATTTGAAAGCGGTGTTAGTGGTCGTAACCCAAACTGATTCTCGTCATTGAGTCTCAACGTCGATTCACGGATAATCTGGATTGGAACATTATAGGCCATCGTCCGCGCTTTGAGCTGTCTTCGAAAATCGGTCGAGAGTTCATACTGTTTTGGATCGTACTGCGAAAAGATCTCAAGCTGTCCCCGCTTACGCGACTCGCGTTTTCCCTTAGAAACTTTTTCTCCTGTCGGCTGTATCACACGAGACTTAATCCGACATGTTTGATAGATTTCATCAGGAACGATGCAGACCATGACGCTTATGTGTTCATCAAGTTTCTGCAAATCCTGAAAAGCCGATAGGTACTGGTTCACGGTCAAATAGACCCGTTCGTGAGGATCATGACGATTAGCTACATCCTTTAGTGCCTGACTGTCGAGTTGGTGTTTTCTAACTGGTTCACTCCGCCAATCGGTGGCGAACGCTGCTTGAAACCCCGGATAAGGTGGCCACAAGCGGTGGCGATCTTTCGGTGCCTCGGTCCACGCACTGATCATCGCGCTTGACCACTCTGAAAAAAGCTCTATACCCTGTTTTGTACCGACCACGCCGTAGGAAATAGCCCCCGGATGGCCAGGAGCGTCTGCGTCGTACGGGCCGAATAGTGACAGTCCATCACGCGGATCGGTGACCTGCTGACCATACCGAAATTCTAATGCCGGCTCATGGAGAATTCTGACTTTACTTAATATCGAGCCATCATTCATCTGCTTCGACATTGTCAACCTCCGTCTCGTATTCCTCATGCCACATCGTGTAGATATCATCGGGTTTGTCCACAAGTTGATCGTGGATGCGTTGGGGAGCGTTTGGAATAATTGGCATGGCTTTGATGACGAGTTGTTGTTCTCCCTCCGGTCCGAAACGGATATGCATGTCCTCTTCTGCAAGTAGTTGTGCAATGCCAAGAGTTCGGGCACCCCACTCGTAGTTAAACCATCCTTTGCATAGATGTTTGCGGCGCGATAAAATCTTTATTTTGTCAAGAGGACTGCCATTCGTATCGGTGAGATAAACACGATTTTTGAGCAATAGTACAAAAGGATTAGCCTGATCGCGCAGCACTGTAAACGATGGACTCAGATGGTATCGATACACCTCTTTACCTTTTGTGGCAGAGTAGGTACGTTCGCCGACCCCCTTGAACCAACTCTTCTTTCCACTAGGGAAGGTGAAGATTACACGGTCGTCTTTCAGGAGTCCGCGCGGTAGATATCACTGTTTCCTATCGTCACAGTATGTCATTCCTTTGGACTCTAGCAGGTGATACAGACACTTATGTATCAGGCTAACTACAAGTTTTCGCGTGTCGATTCCATTCACCCACTTTGTATTGCGCCAAGGAACTTGGCTAACGCACTGGAACTTATAACAGGCAGTCATAGTAGAAGGCAGGTCGTCAAAGGCGAGCACACGAGTTGATGACACATCATAACATGCCCATTCTCTCCGCAATCTTCGACGCTCATGTATGGACAGATTAGTCGCGGCTTCGTACTTCCGGATGAATCGCGGTATCTGAGTAATCTCAAAGCAGTTGCTTAGCAACTCTTCGGGTTCGTTTCGGACCGTGCTGCTTGCAACGATTGACTCCACGGCAATCTTGGGGCCGTTCTTTAACGCTCGGGGTGCGTCAATGGAAGATAGTTTCTTCAGTAATGATGCTAAACCTTCGGCCCAACTTGGAGTAAACGGAATATAGTTGATGGATTGGAGATTCCAGGGAATTTCATCTGATCGAAGTCCGTTAGTGTTCAACGGAATAACGAAGTCATCGATACCCAGCTTTTTCCCAATGGCAATACCCTTCAGCCACTCTCCCTGCGGATGCGGCTTCTTCACTGAGTCCCGCGATAGCAGGGCAAGCATACGGAAAGTTCGTTCATCAATCGCTGCATCAATATCGTTGGGCCAGTTCTCACCCCCAAGCAACTTCTGGCGATCACACCATATAGCGTACCCTTCGGCAGCAAGCCGGTGAGCAAGCCAGTCGCATAATGCCGACTGCTCAGTCGCGTAACTGATAAAGATGTGGTCGCGTGCTTGTTTCATAATGATCCCTACGTATGCGTCAAAGAGGGTAAGGTGGCTGTGCAGGGAACTCCCATCCCTCCCGAATCAGACCGCGCTGCCGACTGCCTCGCGTAAGTTATCTACCTTATTGTTCAGGATGCCGATTTGCTTGTCCAACCCCTCGCGCATTATGCGGGCGCGGTCAAGAATTTTGTTGCTGCTATTGCGGATGGTTTCGGCAGAAGTCTTAATCTCATCAAGTCCACCAGCTTGCCGTTCGATTTCTATGATCGCCTTTTCAATCGCCTCAAAATCAGCCCCCGTTTCTTGGCTATGGGACTTGGAGCGTAGGGAGAGGGCTTTGGAGACCGATAGCCCGACATTAAGGAAGATGTCACTGGCAGTGTCATCTTTGTCCCAGATGGTCACTATATCGTTTCCGTAGCGGTTGAACACATCCAGTCCTTCCGGCGCGGTGGTCCTGGAGAAGACAAAGAGGCCGATGTCGGCGTCTCGGTTCTTTCGGGCAACCTCCAATTCTTCCAGTGCTTTCGCCAAGTTAAAGGAAGCGTCCTCTTTAGCTTCAACCACTACTTTGGCTCCGGCAGCGGCAGATTCGGGGCCAAGCTCAATGACCACATCGCCCTTCTTATTGTTCTTGATTCGCCCCGTCGTATTGCCAGTGTGGGTAGCGATGTCGCCGGCGTTTTGGCTCTGTTCGTTGATAAAATTGAAAACGGCAGATTCGAACTCTATGCCGTGGCGAGTGCTTTTTTGGGCTTCCTGTTTGCGGGCAGTCATATCAGCCAACTTCTCGATTACATCGCGTTGGAACTGCTCGTTGGTCTGACGTTGGGTCTCGATGCTATCCAGTAATTCTTTGCGCATCCGGGCCAGCGCGGAACCTTCCTGGTTCAGGTCAAACTCGCTGCTGATTTGACGCTGCGCCTGTTCAACCCCGTTCATCAGGCGGGTAAGAGCTGAATCTTCCTTGTCCTGTGAGAACTCGCTGACTACCTCGCTGATACGCTCTTCCAGCGCCTTGCCAACTTCTCCGTGGTTATTCTTCAACTGTGCAATCAGGTGGTTAATAGCACTGTCTTTGTTATCCTGTGAGAACTCGCTGAGTATCCGCTCGCTCTGCGCACTCAGCGTATCCTCAGTGGATTGTGTAAGCTGGGCAATTAGGCCGCTGGTAGAGTCGGGGTTAAGGGTTTGCATTAGTGGGCTATCCTTGCCCACATGAGCGATGAGCGTCTGGGCCAGATGGGAGCCGTCTCCTTCGACCAGGGGGCGAATGACCCGCTCCAGTTCCCCGTCATTCCCCACCAGGCGTTGCACTCTTTCGTTGAACCGCCCGCTTTCCGGATCAAAGTAATGTTTGAGGAAATCGCCGATTTTATCGGTTACGTCACGCTGATGCTGGTCGAGAGCATGAGCCATATTCTGGATAATGGTATCCCCCGCCTGATGAATCTGTTCAGCGTCAATGCGGCCTTGCGCCTGACGCAGGGCGGTGACGCCTATCTTCAGCGCAGAGAGGGCAAAATTATCGCGTTCCGTTCCTTCCTGGTACCCACTCAGTTCGTCGCATAAATCTGAGTCTGTTATGTGCAGACATAATTCCATCGGCGTGCTCATGTCGTTCTGGGATACGCCGTTGTGGGATGCTGCGTTGGAAGATATACTGTTAGTCGCCATACGGTCATCTCCATTAGTTGAATTGGGGTATTGCTTTGGCGAAATGGGGTCTTCCACGGAAAGGTCCTCTGTTCAGGCTTAGGTACCACGCCGTGATTGTACTGTCGAAATGAGTCTCAGGATTTATCATCCGAGTCGCTTGAAGGACCTGATTGGCCAGTACCTCCTGTAGGAGGCTCAGGCGGTGTGTCAGGCGGTTGATCGCTTGTAGGGGGGGAGGGATCATCGCTTGGTGGCTGGTATCCTCCCTGAAATGGACGAGGGCCTCTGCTCTCATCATTGGGCAGTATTGGTTTATTCGTGTTTTGACTATTTTTTGCCATTGTACTCTATTCCTCCTGAAGTTTGAAGAATTCAATTAGGTCGTACTGATCTTTTCGGATTATTGCACCATCGGAGCGATGGATGGCTTCCTTGAATTTTCCGTCTTTATCCACGTGATATACAGTTTCCAGATAAATATCACCCTCCGTTGGAAAAGATGTTGTATAGGACTTGAAACCATAGTATCCACCAAGTTTATTGCCATTCTTGAGTTGCACCAAAACGAAAACAGGTGTACGGCGGTCAAAGAAGTAATCCCAGGCAGTCGGGTACGGTAGCTGGATTTTTGAAGCTAACCACTGCCATCTTAAAAGACGCCGGTACAAAAAAGGCCAAATAACTGGTAGCACAAGTAAAATTATCATCAAAATGGCTGTGTACCAGTACGGATGATCGTTTAAAAAATTATCTCGATGAATCGGGATGAGAACAGGCAAACAAATAACAAGGTTGAGGCTGCCATAAAAGAGGCCCTGAAGAAGTCCATTCTTCCACTCAATCTCTTTTGCTGCAAAAAGCAGTCGGTATATGTGCATAGAAATAAGTCCAGGCACTAACAGGACGAGATATAGTGTCCACGATTCCAGATCAGGAGCAATTTTCATATTTCAAATCTCGATTTCGTCCGCAAGCTCTTGAGGCGTACAGCGGGTAGTCTTTTCAGTCGCTGGTTGAGCGGATCAACTTCGATGCCTACGGACTCCAGGGCGGTCACTCCGAGCAGCGGTTCGGCATTTGCTTCTCCGAACAGGACCGTTCCGCCGACGATCTCACCCATAAATTCGATATCTGCGGTCGTAATATCCATTCTGATCTCACTACCGTCAGCCAGTTCATACACGCGCTGACCTTTGGGGATGAGACCGATGGATTCCAGATGTGGTCTCGGTACGAGAGAATCGGTCGCTCCCGTGTCAACCAGAAAGAGACCTTCCCAGGTTTTGTGCGGTTCAGCCGGATTTCGAATTGTAACGGTTACATGCGTGGCACCCATTTTCGTTCTCCTTTCAGTTTGTTCCTTTGGTTGAAGGCAAGAGGTATCCCTCCAAGACCGCTACCTCACAATTTACCCTATGAGTTTGATTTGTGCAATCGCATCTGCGTTATTCGGCGGCTTCCATCAATGCCCCGGAGGTGATAGTGAATGCAATAGATTCGCGGGTTCTGAAGAGTAATTTGCCAAACGGGTCGCGCACTCTCACGAGGCGTGGGCGTGGCGTGGCGCAGTCGAAGACGACGTAGAGCCAGTAGTCATTGCGAAGATTGCAGGCTCTGGCCCATTCGTTTTCGCTCATTTGAATATTACCAGAGCCAGCGCGGCCTTTGACTTCGATAGCGCGTTCTTCTGCGTTGCCGTGGTCATTTGCAGGATGGCGAGATCTGAGATCAAAGCCCGGCCAGTCGGTTAGTCCTGCGCGTCGCGCGAGTTCGGGGCGTGAGACGTCCTGGACCTGAGCGCCAAAACTTTTCTCGTAAGCGGTGGCGACTTTCACTGCGATGGCTTCGACATCGGCATCGTAACGCTCGGTTTCCTCGGTATCCTGGACGGGTACCACGAGGGCATGGACGAGGAACTCCATCTCACCGGCCTGGATGAGGTCCGGTTCGGCTTGCAGTTCGGCGAGGCGACGGTTGCGGAAATCCGTCAGGCTTCGTTGTTGTTCTTTGACTCTGGTGAGTTCTGTATTGGCGTGTCGATCACCAGTGCGTGCCCTTTGGGTAAGACGGGATCGGACTGCTGCGAGTTCGGCTGCCTGGAAGTCGAAGCCGCGGTTGACGAAGGCCATGCGCGAGGGCAGATCGTTGAGGATGCGCTGTCGATGTGTTTGTGCGAGTCGTTGGGTCACTTCATCGCGGATGAAACTGGCGGCATCAAGGGCCATGGTGCGAGCAAAAGTGGCAAGTGGCACCCGGCTCGGCGCAATACCGTCGGTACCTCTGAGGAGAAGGAGATGCTCAACCGCACACTCCTCTACGGTACCGTCGCTTGATTGGCGCAGTCCGACGAGTCGCGATTCGAGTAGCTTCGGGGCTGTTTCGTCGTTATTGAGGGTAGATAGCAGATCTGTCTGTCCTGTGTTGGCCTGGTCGTGCTGTTCGACAGAAATGAGTGCGATGTGGAATAGATACGGCTCGGTTGCATAGGGATCGGTGAATATGGCTCCTTTTAATCCATCGCGTCCGAAACGATTCAGGATCGTTGCAGATATGCTGTCGAATACCGGCTCGCCAGGGTGTAGCCAGATCGCGTTTTCTCGAGTGAATGGCTTGTACACGGTCAGCCGATTCCACGCGCTTTCGGGATACAACTCAAGTGCGGATAGCAGGGAATCGGCTGCACGAGGCCGAGTGGGTACCAGGGTAAAGGTTTCTTCGGGGTCCCCTTCAATGTGCAGGTCGAGTAGCGGTGCGGCTTTTTCTACGAGGCGTCGCACGTATCCGGGCAGTAGCCGACGGTAGTTTTCCTGCTCTGCTTCCTCTTTGAGATGGGGTAGTCGGCGACGCACTTCGCCGCCTTCTCCATAGATCATGCGCTCCTTTTGTTCGAGAGCACGGATTTGATCTTCTGTGAGATTGCCTTCCAGTTGCTCGGCAATGGTGTCGGCGTCTTCAGTGATTGCCTGTTCGAGATAGTCCCTCATGGAGAGACCTTCAAACAGACGGCCCACGACATCGAAAACCTTGTCAGATTGGAGTTGTCGGCGGATCGCCTCCAGTTTGTCGAGTAGCGTTTTCAGAACCCGCCCTTCGCGCGTGCCGCTGGACACCAGGTTGATGATGACTACCGGATCGTGCTTCTGACCGTAGCGATGGATGCGGCCCATCCGCTGTTCGAGCCGCGCCGGGTTCCAGGGGATGTCGTAGTTCACCATTAGCCAGCAGAATTGCAGATTGATACCTTCGCCAGCGGCGTCGGTAGCTACCAGGTAGTTAGCTCCACCTTCCGTTGCTGGTCGGCGGAAAAACTCGACCTGTCGCTCTCTTTCCTGGTAGGGCAGGCCACCGTGGATCAGGGCGACTTGACCGGTGTAGCCGAGACCTTCGAGACGGCGCACCAGGAACTCCGCTGTGTCGCGGTGTTCGGTGAAGATAATGAATTTTTCGTCGATGTATTGCGGATCACGGAGTACCTCGCGCAGTTTTTCGAATTTGGATTCCTCTCCAGTGTCGTACAGGTTCTGGGCCTTGTTGAGCAGTTCTGCGACCTTGATACGCTCTGCCTCCAGTTCGCTGAGATTAACCGCGACGGTGCCGCCCAGGGCATTGTTCTCGAATCCCTCTTGTTGCTCTCCATCATCTTCAGCGGTGTGCGTTTCATATAGATCTTCGAGATTGTCGAGGCTACGTTGTTGGCGTGCGAGTCGTTCCTCGGTGAGACGCCCGTTCCGTATATCGTCGATCAGTCCTTCGAGTTTCCCATGGCGACGTTCGAGGGAGCGCAGAAGGGCGTATGTAGAACTGGCGAGACGGCGCTGGAAGACGCTCATTGCCAAACGTGCGGCGGAGCGGTTCAAAATGCCAGCGCGGTTATAATAGTATCGGATGTATTCAGTGGTTTCGTCGTAGAGTTCCTGTTCTCTTTCTGGTCCTTGCGAGAGAGCGTAGCTAAGGGTGTCGCAATTTCGCTGTGGATAGAGCGGTTTACCGTTAAAGTGAACCATCTCTTCTTTGGTCCGGCGGATATAGTGCCTCTGCCGAGATTCATGGGGGAACTCTTCGAAAGCATCATAGGTAGAGAGTGCGTCGGGCAGTAGCAGGCGCCATAAATAGTAGTAGGGGTGGTCCTTTCCCATATGCGGCGTTGCGGTAAGCAATAGCAGATGTTGAGCCGACCAGGGGAGTCTCCAATTTTCATTATCTACCTCAGCGCCAGATAGAGCTTCCGCCAGTCTGTAACGATCCGTTTTGCGTACTCGGAAATCCGGCTGGCGATCCGCGGATAGCTTGTGCGCTTCGTCAAAGACGACGAGGTCATAGGCATTAGTTTGCGGGTCTTTGAGGTGGTTGAACATGCGTTCCCCGGCCAGGGTATCGATGCTGACGATTGCCCGGTCGCTCTCTGCTCCCAGGAAGGGGTTGCCATCTCGCGCGTCTGCGCCGCTGATGATGCGGAATGATAGGTGAAACAGGGTACGCATTTCTCGTTCCCAGTTGCCTACCAGGCCAGCAGGTGGGACGATGAGTACGCGACGGATGAGTCTGCGGGACAGCATTTCTCGTATGTACAGGCCTGTCATGATCGTTTTACCGGCGCCCGCGTCGTCGGCCAGCAAGAATCGCAGGGGGGCCTGTTGGAGCATTTGTTCGTACACGGCGATCCGCTGATGGGGGAGTGGGTCGATTAGCGATGTTTCAGCGGCAAACGCGGAATTAAAAAGATGCCCGTAGGTAAGGCGATGCGCCTCGGCGACTGCCGAAATAGCGTCCGGGTCAGCGGAGAAGTCCATGCTCTGTGGAGGCGTTGCTCTCGATTCTGGTATCGCTGGTACATCTTCAATGTCTTCACGGGCGCGCGCTTCCAGTTCTAAGATGCGTTGCCAGGCCAGATTGTTGGGACGCGATTGTCCGTTTTCCCAGCGGTTGACGGAGGCATAAGACACGCCAATGCGTTCAGCTAACTGCGTTTGGGTCAGTTCTTTGACGCCCCGGATGTTTTTGATTCTTAGGGCGTAATCGCCTGGTAGGTCAGTTAAGATCATGGGTGATATATCCTTCTACCTGTCATGTCTCAATTTTTGGACAAACGGAATATATAATATGGTCGTATGAATGTCAATATTTATATAACATGTGTTATATTACAAGGTATAAGAGTGTATGTCTTCCAAAAAAATAATACGTTCAGGTCAGTAATTTACTCTGTTTTAGTCTATACTTTGCCCTACTCCATCAATGCTTCTTCAATTACGCGGCACTGCCAAAACGCCCTGTTGCGCCATCCGAATCGCCACGGGTGCGATGTTGTAAATCGCTGGGGTAATGCTTCGTATAGCAGGGCGAGTGTTTGTACGGTGGCTGCGAATTGATGGGTGTCCTGTTTGTCGCGTTCGGCGTGTGTTTTGTAATAGGGGATGAGCGCGTCTGCTGTGCGGTGTAGCGCGGCGTTTGCTTCTGTTTCGCGCCATCCGATGGCTTTTGGCAGTCGCGATAGGAGATAGACCGCGTCCATGGTTGAAAAATTAGGACTTCCGTGCCAGAAGCCGTTCTCTTCCTGGAGATTCAGCATGGCATCTACGATTTTCTCAGCCTGGGGTGGTAGTTTGTCCATTCCCGTGTAGATCAGGCTGTAGGCAAATGTACGGCTGATGTTGGTGGGACCTTCACCGGGCCATGTTCCCAGTGTGGGGTGCTGTTGTGCGGCGAGTTCGTCGAAGAATGCCTGGACCCACGCGGGGTCTGGATGGCTGACGAGCATGGGGACGCGCGCGAGTACTTCATGGTGGGTGTCGCCCGATGCTTTCCACGTTTTGAACCACTGGTGGAGTCCGGCGACGGTTGTTGCGCTGCGCTGGTCGTCGGGAAATCGCAGGACCTGAGCGCCGAGGATGTTGAGTGCGCGAACTGCGTTCCAAAATGCGATCCCCCGTTTGTCTGCGGGCGGGAAGGTAAAGGATCCATCCTGTTCGCTCTGTTGCGACTGGATCCAGGCGATCCATTTTGCGCGGTCAAGCGCGACTGCGTCGAGCGCGTCCATACTGTACAGGATATAGGTGATGAAGAGGGTGCTGGGAAGGCTGGGCGCGGGTGCGTCGCCATTGCGGAAGGCGCCCGTGTCCGGAAGGTAGAGGGATTCCGCCCAGGCGATCAAATTGTCGCGGATGGGGGCGAGGGAGATTGTCATGTGGTTCTCATTGCTCCAGAGCCGCCTGGAGTCCAGGGACCTGGTCTGCGCCTTCTGGCACCTGAATTTTCGATCCTTGAAAGTCCTCTCCGACCGGTTCAAACTGTCCGCCCAGGTGCTCGGACAAGAACGCCTCAGCGACAGCGTAAAACGACAAGCGGTTTTCTGGCCGTGCGAATCCGTGCCCTTCGTCCGGATAAAGCACGTAGGTCACGGGGATGTTTTTTTGCTTCATCGCCTCGACGATTTGATCGGATTCGACTTGCTTGACGCGGGGGTCGTTGGCTCCCTGGCCGATCAGCAAAGGCCGCTGGATCTGATCTACGCGCGCAAGCGGCGATTTGGCGAGCAAGGATTTCTGGCCCTCTTCTGTCGTCCAGTCACCTACGCGGTCTTTCATCATCGGCAGGATTGGGACCCAGTGATTACTCCCAACGGTAGAGCAGTTGGGCTTCTTGGCGGTCAAGTCGCCTGACTTTGTAATCCCAAAGTCAATATGTTTATCGCAGCATTGAGGTCTCTGTCTGCTATATAGCCACACTTTTTGCAATGATGCACACGATCAGAGAGGGCTTTCTTCTCTCTGTGCCCGCAAGCCGAGCAGTCTTGCGACGTGTATTCAGGATCAACAGGCTTGAATCCAATACCAGCTTCTTCCGCTTTGTATTGGAGGCAATACCGAAACATTGACCATGCTGCATCGCTTATGGATTTAGACAACCGACGGTTCTGTTGCATGTCTTGAACATCGAGTTTCTCTGCCGCAATGAACCCGTGGCGATTGACCATTTTTCTTGCTTCTTGATGCACAAAATTATGTCGTTTATTGCGGATACGCTCATGCACTCTGGCAACAGTCTTA
>JAJEDY010000084.1 GCA_022821275.1 Candidatus Latescibacterota bacterium
TTCTTACATTGAAGGATGGTATAATCCGCATCGCAGGCATTCTTCCATCGCCTACTATGCACCCATAGCTTATGAAAAGCTGCATCTATCACAGGCTTGGAACACAAGCCCTAAATACTCCACCGAAGCGGGGTAACTCCAATCAATCCTCTCGCAGGGCTTCAATTGGACTTTCTGAGGCCACCTTCATTGCGTGGACGAAGCCACCTATGAGCGGAAGCAGAATGCCCAATAAAATCGCCGCCAAAATCGTGCCAACGCCAAATCGAAAGCGGTAGGCAAACATCGCGAGCCACTCGTCCATAAAGAAATAAGAGAGCGGAAGCGCGATGACAGCGGCGACCAACCCGGGCAGCGCGTAGTTCAGCACAATCCCACTGGCCATTTTGAATGGCACGGCACCCAGGACCCTTCGGATGGCTATTTCCTTTCTTCTGCGGGCTACAGCCAGAGAGATCATGCCCAGGGCACCCATTGATGCGATGAGGACAGCACATAGAGCTGCGCCAGATACGATTTTGCTCCAACTGATTTCTTTGGCGTAAAACGCGCGCCTTTCATCTTCTACATAGGAAAATCTCAGCAACCCGTCAATTTTCAGGTCTTTCCAGAGTTCCGTAAGATATGCGCCAAATGCTTCGGCGTTGTCTTCTCGGATACGAATTAATATTTCTCCAGTAATGTGTGACCACTTAGACGGCTCATTGGCGATAGTGATCATGGTAGGCGAGACGGTATGGCGCAAGCTTTGGAAGCGAAAATCTTTAACCACACCGACGATGCGGCCATTTATACCACTTCCGAACACTCGTGATTTCGATCGTTCATCCGCTGGCTCGATCATCTGCCTGATAGGCTCTGACGATATCAGGTGTTTTTGAAAGGCTTCATTCACGATCACATCACCCTGAATGGGGTTGGGATACAACGGTTTTCCATGTAAGAGCTTCAAACCAACAGTTTTGAGAAAGGAACCATCCACCTGAAAGTAGTTCACGCCATCTATCACGCGACCGCTGCTGTCTTTTATCTTGATTGAGTTTGACGATCCGAGTCCTTGATGTGTCCGCATGCAAGATGTCACGAGGGGGTGAGTGGATATAGATTGTTGCAGGCGGTCAATCTCATTTTCGTTTAATCCTAAAGTTTTTAGTCTGACCAAATTCGCCGGTTCAAAACCCGGATCCGTCGCGATCATGAAATAAGTCTGTTCAAAGATTATAATCGTACAAAAAACAAATACCAATGTCACACCGGACTGAACAGCCATCAAAACCTTCAAGAAAGGTCCAGACCTAACCGCCTTCGAGGTTTTGCTCAAAACGCTGATGGCAGACACAGATGACATAAAAGTTGCCGGGTAAATGGCTGTGCCCAGACCTATTAGACAGGCAATCAATAGGAAAATGATAGCGTTCTGAAGGGGGGCCACCGAGGACGTGAATGGTGTTTGCAAAATGCCTTCGAGGGAGCTTGATGCTAATTCTGCGACCATCAAGCCAATAACACAAGCCAAAACGCTGTATCCAAAGCATTCGGCCAATAGCTGGGACCTAAGGTGCCGGCGGTTCGCGCCAAAGATTTGTCTTACACTCAATTCTTTGACACGCGAATTGAATCGAGCGACATAGAGGAGCACGTAATTCAGATAAGCGACAGATAGAACTAAGACACTTATACCGCCGAGGATATATCTATATACGGGATCTGTACGTGGACGCAAGCCATGCCAGATAAACGATCCACCATGACTATGATGGTGCAACTCTGTAATGGGTTGAAGCTGGGCCTTAAAGGTATTTAAATCCCAAGACGAATTGTAAACGGGCCGCTTCTGGACGACCTGCGTGAGCTTTCTCTCTACTATATTTATATGCGATTCGTCTGATAGGCGGACGTAATGATCGGAGCTAAAGGCCCAATCCCATTCTCGTTTTGTTTTTTTTTGAAAGGTTGAATACATATTAAAAGGCACAAGAATCTCAAACTTCAGGCTCGAATTGTAGGGGGGTGTTTCTACGATGCTCCCTATTTCAACGGGGACTGCATTTTTCTGGTTTCTGGAAAAGGGCCGTGCCGGAGGTTGCATCCATAACACTTTGCCCACCAAACTGTCAATATCGTTGGAAAGTGTCCGAGCGAATGCGCGTGTGATCACGACTTGTCTTGAACTTGAAAAGAACGTACCGCGAATAAGAGGAAAGAAAAAAATATCCAAAAAACTTCTATCTACGAATAAGACTTCTTCTGTATTCCGTAGAAAATCTCTGTGAGTACCCACTTGCCACATCGCCTTATTTTGTAGGAAGGAAGTGATACCTTTTACACGGGTTGTAGTCTCGATCTCTGGGATCTCAACAGATATCACCGATGACAGTGGAACCGGAAAATCGGTTGTCTCAGTCCATGCACCTGCCATAGGTCCACCTATTGTTTTTTGGTGCTTTACCTTTCCAGTAACGCGGTATATACGATGATGGTCTTGATGGAATCTATCAAAGCTCCAATTGTACAGGAAGTAAAGCACGCATAGATAGGAGCAGGCAATTCCTATCCCCAAGCCCAGCAAGTTTATTACGGTGTATATTCTATACTTGAAGGCATTGCGCAACCACGTTCGGAAATAATTGGAAATCATCGGTTGGTTATCCAAATCCTATTCTTTGTGATAAAGAGACGCACACGACTTGACTTTCACCATTAGCCGATAGGGGTTTCAAGAGGGTCAATGAGACGATAGACACGAATCCTGCCATTCGTATCTTCATCATCCGCAGGAGGTGAGTACTTATATACAAACATCTCACTACAAGAAAAAACATTGTATAAATCTAGTTCATTTTTTACCTCTTGTGTCGAAGGATGCACGCTCAGGTCTGATAGAAGTATAAGAGTTGTACTTTTTGATGGATCATTAAAAAGGTACCTGAGCAAAATATCTCCCGAAGATAGGGAGTGCATTCCGTCCAATCTGCTGAAATTGTCTATATTTTTTGCTAATTCTTTTTCGGTTTTGCTATAGTCCGTTTTAACGCTAATAAATTTGGGATGATTTGTGGTTATAGGCGCGAGAAAACGTCGTGTTGTCAGATCAATTCTCATGATTTTTTCTTCCCAAGGTCGAGCAAAGTATATCATCTTTCGCGCCTCGTCGTATGCAATGCCTTGATTACGCCCAAAAAACCAAAAGAGGTTGTCATATTGAGAGTCGCTGACTTTGAACTTGGCGATGTCTTCGCCTGTATCAAGGGAGGTAACGCAAAGCATACCGTTTTTGTTTTTCTCTGAATAAGTATGAATAAGATTGTGCCCATTAGAAACCAACATGCGATGAATGAAACGTCTTTCAGACAACTTTACTATCCCTACAAATTCACCTTTGAACGAGAAGCGAAGAATTCCCCCGGTCCCCGCATCGTAGATCAGCATTTGGTCGGTATTAGGGATAATCGTTGGCTCGCTCGGTATCTTGTACTGGCCTTTGCCATCCCCGCGACTGCCAATGGTCCACTTATAGCTTCCGTCTATGCCGAAAACTTCCACGCGACGTCTCATAACATCCAAAGCAATGATATAGTCCTCCAAAACGGTAATAGAGCCTACAATCCCAAGTGCTGGTCCCGACTCTGGGAACTCAAGTATGATGTCATCAACCAATGAAAGTTGGGCTCCTTGCGCTTTAAGGGCGATCACATCTTGCTGATTTTCAACAGCACTTTTTTCGCAACTCCCAAAGATGAGAAAGAGGAGTACCAACCACCTCACTGGAACCAATAACTTTTTTTCCTTCATTAGTGATAATCCTTCTATTATCGTTGAATCGGTGTTCCTGGCCTGTTTAAAGAGAACCCTGGTCAAATTCGAGCCCATCAAGCTCGGTTGCACACTTTTCTTTTTCTTAGACGAGGGACTCAGCAGTCGATAGTCGTCTTGGTGCCATTGGCACCTTGCCGCTCAATTTTCACACAACCGATACCACACGTTGGATCTCCGGCAGATTTAACACAATGATAGAGTTGGCCTCCGTTTTCGGTAGTCTCTATATGCTTCCAGCGGGATCCGTTCTCGTCGTCCTCGTATCCGTAGATACGCAGAGAAATAGTCCAAAATTCCTCAGGTTTTGTCAAGGTTTTCATATTATCACCTCCTTTCTTTATTTGAGTCAAATCAAAGTGGCGTGCGCATATTATAACGCACCTTACTTGATGGGCTCCAATAAATAAAACCATTCTCTCTGGCTCACATTTCCAAATGCTTGAGCTGCTCCCGGATTACCCCAGGTAGGGACAAGCATCGCAGCCTTGGGAGCTACTGCTGACACTCGACTCGCTAGGACCTGTCAGCGGCTATTTACATCAACACTTTTGTAAGGTCATATCCATAAATATCAATAAATAAATGTAGATAAAGAAGTAATATCAAATTCTTTAGCAATGATTTGAGAATAGGTCAATCCTTTGAGATGATCGTTCAGAAGTGGTTTTTGTAATCGCAAATGTCTTTGAATCACACCGAAAAAGAGGACTGTATTTTGAGGGCGGTCCTTTGAGGGCAAATGGCAATGCGTTATAATATTTTTTTTGTTCACAACAAAAATAGCTGGAGTGCGATGAGTGAGTAACTCATTTTGGAATAGCATGTTCTCAGTATCCGAAAGCAATTCGTAATGCAGATTAAAACTCCTTTTGTATCTTTTTAACACGCCCGCGGGAGCATTGGCAAACGCATAAATTGGAAAGCGTTTTTCGGGGTCCTGATTCTGGTACACATGCGCCAGTAACTTTATCTGGGTGATTAGACAGGGCTGACAGTCTCGCGGCTTGAAGACCAGAACCAATCCTTTTCCTGTTTCGGAAAAGTCCGTTGAAATCCAATCGCCATTTATGTTTTTCAATTGCAACTTCGGAAATTCTTGCCCTTGATAATTGGATGCATAGGTAGAAGTATTTATATGCTCCTTGTAATCTGCATTCACTTTTCGAAGCTCTCTAAGTTCCTCCCAACGACGAGCGTTCGTATTTCTCAACTTCCATACCCCAAATAACGCAACGAAAAGAAAAACAGATAGAAGGATATTTAAAATCAGTGATATTTTCCGAATTTCTGGCATTTATTCTTTCCTTGATCTCAAAAAAAATTAATAACAACATCGGCCATCTTTTTGCGTCCTTTTGCGCTAATGATCTCAGTAGCTGGAATGCAATGCGTTGATTCCAAAGTCAATATGGTTTGACAAATTTCCTCTCTACAAAGCGGCTGGTTGACGACTGTATGAACAGTGTCATTAACAACTTTTTTCTTGTCGCTAAAAACGAGCAGAATAACTTTTCCTTTTCCCAAGCTCTCTAACACGCGGATATTTTCCTGTATAAAATCAGGCTCGTCGATAGAATTAACGAGCAGGATATAGGCATCGGGGACGGTTCCAAAAAGCAAGATCAATGAGGGCAAAGTGTAACTCTGAGATTTTTCGTAAAAGTTATGAGGTATAATACCTGACTGACCGCCAACAATGATGATGTCCGGATCTAATTGTTCGATACCGACCATAGCGGAATTTAGGAGTGGGATGTGCAAATCCATGGGAATTTGGATGCTCTGATGCCCATCATATCCATTTGGAAATGTAAAATCGAAATCAAATAATGCAGACTGGTGTTCTGTGCCCAGTTGACCAACTTTATAGCCCATGTTTTGCAATTGTTTTCTGAGTGCCAGTTGAGCGGTGAACTTCCCTTGCTGCGGTCCTGTGCCAAATATGCCCACGACAGGTTTTTGGCTTCTGCTTCTCCAATCATAAGTTTTGGTCAAAGCCTCATAAGTTGCAAAATCAATGGTCGGTGCTGCACAATGCAGATGTTTTTCTTCAAATGCTTTACATAACCTTTCGTATTGATTATTTGCAATGGGGCTCAGACTGTAAACGTTCTTGTTATGCTTCAATGCCAATTCCAGAGATTCTTGCAACACATCGCGTTTCTTAATCCGGCTAATTTCATCCAAATAACCCAAAACGAGCGTATCGCCGTATTGAAGACAGTCTTCCAAATTTTTTTGTATGATCAAATTAGATTCGACCCCACCAATAACCTCCCCACAATCTTTGCCTATGGTTCTTTTTCCAACAACGTCAGCTACCCTTGCTATTCTGAACGGCAATAACTCCTGAAACCGCACCAACCCATGCATTTCTTTGTTATAAGGAAAAATAACAGCCTCTTCTATCCAGCCTGGCGCGTTTGCCTTATCTATATCCCGGATAGAAACGTCTGAGTGAGACATCCCGCTCATCGCATAAGTGCTGCTATCTACCAGTTCGGGACATTGGCTTAAGGAGTGCATCTTCAAAATTTCTGTCAGATTGTTGAACGTGATACCACCATATTTTTCTATTAGCAGAGCAATCAAACCAGAAATATGCGGAGCCGCGAAGCTCGATCCACCCATAAATATCTGTTTGCCTTCCAGCCAATTGAGGCGTTGACGATCGCCCCGTGCGACAAACTGTATTTTTTGATACGGGTCAAAAAAGTAATCAAACTTTCCATTGATTTTTCCTCCTGCTACGCCAAAAACATTGGGAAAAGACGCGGGAATACTCGGTTGTCCATCATTTGATGTCGCAGCAACAATGAACGTCTGGTGTTTGTGTGCAAAATCACAGGCCTCCTTCAAAACATCACTATCGCTCTCATCCAGAGTGCCTAAACTCAAATTGATAATGTGACAGTGATGCTCAACACACCAGTAGATCGCTTTGCACAAAATGTCCATTGTCGTTATCAATTCTGACTCAAAAATTTTGACAGGCAAAAATTCAGCATTGGGAGCTTTAGAGTGGATGACGCCAATACAGGCTGTACCGTGGCCTATCATATCCTTGTAATTTGAATCCTGATCGCCATTGCAGAAACTGGTACCATTCAACACATGCACATTTTTGTGGCCGACGTTAAAACCGCTATCAATAACGCCGATCCGAATCCCTGCACCTGTTAGCCCAGAAAAAAAATGCGCCATCAAAAAACCTTTCAATACGCGATGTGTGACTTTAAAATCGCCACAGAATCATGCCGACAAACAGATATAAGAAAGTCAAAACTACTGGATTACTGGCATTGTGCCTTCGCGGCTAACATCCTGCCGCAATGACGGGCGAGGCATGCCTCGCCCCTACAATGGATAACTGACCACTGATTGCTTGTTTTTTTCACCATTATTCTAAAGTCACACCTGACGTCTTTCAATATGTTTCAGTGGTTAATTTCCCATAGATATACGTCGCTACCGAATGTGTGGAAGTGAGCATGTCTTCTGTGAGTTCTTCGTCCTCCACGATCACATCAAATGCATCCTCTAAGCCTGTCACCAGGGCCAGTGTGGAAATAGAATCGAGTATAGAAGCCAAAGGAAGATTGCCCCAATCTATATCATCGGATGGAACTTCACGGTCTAATGCTCTCAGGACCAGACCTTGAATCTGATTCTCAATCTCAGATATTGTATTTTCTGTCATAAAATTTTATATCCGGTTACGCAATGGTTGACAAACGAACCCCCAAAAGGTATCTTACCATCAAGCTCACATTCCCAAATGCTTGAGCTTTGAACTGCTGCCGCCGACACTCGACTTGCCAGGGTCTGTCGGCGGCTTTTTTATGATGTGAATGTATATAATTGCCCTTATAGTTTCAAGCCCGAAAGTTTGTCCTGACCTGCAAAATTTGTCCCAGATTCTACTTTTTTCCGATATGTGGTCGGACTAACGCCATGCTTCTCTTTGAAAACCTTGCTAAAAGTCGATAAAGATGCAAATCCACACAGGTAAGCAATTTCTGAAAGGGTATATGATGTGTTCTTCAACGCTTCCTCAGCCTTTGTTAGACGTACATTCCGAAGGCATATCCTGAACGGCATTCTCAAGTGCTTTTTAAACAATTTATATCCATAGCTTTCCGAGAACCTGAAATGACGTATGACATCTTTAAATTTCAGCTTTGGATTGCTGTAATTCGCTTCCAAAAATGATTCCAACTAGGTTTTCCACATATCTTGTGGAGGCATATATTTTTTGATCTTCGCCAAAAACACATCTCTTTTGATGGGTTTATCAAATACACTGACAGCACCGGCCTTGATCAGTTGCTCGCCCAATTCTGCGGATTGCAAATCTGTCATGACCAGCATAGCGGTCTGTATTTTCTCCGCCTTCACACGCTTCAATAGGGTTATTCCATCCACAGTGTCTATCTCAATGACGGCAAGGTCAATGTTCTCCTTTCTCAAAATTTCAAGCCCTTTGAATCCATTTTCCGCAGTGAATACGTCATAAGATTCATCTCTCAAGCATCCCACGAGTTCTGATATGACCAGTGGTTCATCATCTACAATCAGAATTTTCTGTTTGTCCATTTTTCCTCCCGTGATAATCAAAAATAATGAAAATCATCAATTGACTTGATATGCTGAGATTGTTAAATTTATCGCGTCGTGGGGTAGAGATACCTTGCGATTATTGTGCCGAAGGGGGTTCTTATCTTGGGAGATTCCCCCCTTCGGCTTTGTATTTTAAAAAATGTTGTGTTGGCGTTTCAGTGCTTTGAATAGCGTTCTTGAATCAAGTTCAGCCCATATCGCACGCTCTTTTTTATAGTACAAGACAAAACGATCAAGACAGCCCTGAGCGTGTGCAGTCAGAGTAAGGATTCAGGGTGTGTGACCCAAAAAGAGAAAGGGGATGCCACACTCTGGTATATATCAGCGTTGGCTGTACGTTGGAAAGTATTGCGGCAGGATTGTCCGACGAAAAATAAGAGAACGCGTTTGTAATTCCGAACCTAAAAAAATAATTCGTCAATTATGCTGTCAAGTATTTTTTTAAATTTGAAGGGGAAAAGACCTGTCCATTAACTGGTCGAGACCCATTGCCGCGTTCAAGGAGGACAACTCGAGTGACATCCGCCACTGTGCTGATTATCACACTTTTTCCGCGATGGAGACTGCGCTCTGGTCTTTTTGCGCTTCTTTGCGACGTGGGCATGTAAAACACGCCGAGTCTTCGTCGAGACTCTGTTCATGGGTTTCTAATACATCGCCACAACAACTCTGCTGCTTTTTTTTGTATTGAGCAAATGTCAACGCGCCTGCCATAAACGCAAATGCCACGATGAGAAAGATCGTCGCTGTTAATATCGTTTCCATGTTGTTGTCCCTATAAAGGCATAAGACGACCAGAGGAAATTATCCCTATCGCGAGTCGATTGTCCAGACTTAAGAGGATACGGATTTCTTACACACCTGAGCATATCCGCGTATTCCACAAGCGAAATTGAGCTTGAAAGCACGAAGTGGGATGGCTATACTTATGTGTGTTCTACGCGAAAGGCATTCGAGAGGACTAAAAAATGAAATTTCAACGCATTACTATTTCTGCCGATCAAATGGGGGGATTGCCCTGTATAAGAGGTCTTCGTATCCCCGTTTCTGTTATTGTTGATCTCGTCGCTGCAAATACACCTGATGAGGAAATTTTGAGACTCTATCCCGATCTCGAAACCGAAGACATACGCGAAGCACTCGCTTATGCAGCGGTTGCAGTACGTGAACGAGAACTTCCTCTCCAGATGATACCGTGAGATTTCTCATTGATAATGCGCTTTCGCCATTGCTGGCTCAAAGGCTCGTTGAAGAGGGATACGATGCTGTACATGTCCGAAAATATAATATGCAATCTGCATCCGATGAAGATATTTTTCGACTTGCCCAGAGAGAGGATAGGATCATCATTTCGGCTGACACTGACTTTGGCTCCTTACTCGCCTTGAGAACTGCCCTCAAACCATCTGTAATCCTTTTTCGAAGAGGTACGGAGAGACATCCAGAGCAACAATTTAAACTCTTACAGGCCAATCTACCGACTATTTCCAATGATCTTCAAGATGGTAGCATTGTTATTTTTACTCAAAATAGCATAAGGATCAGGCCGCTATCCGATGTTGCCATGGACATGTTGTTCAGGGCGAGTGCTTTTTGTAGTTCGCCCTGTCCCGCGGGACTTGCAATGCCTATCCGCCAGCGTTGTCCGAGGTGATTGTGTCCCTTTGTCCGCAGTTCGCCTATCTGTTACATACCCCAGATATCGATCTCGCCCCCGCTGCCCGATGTGCGGTGATCGCGGAATACTTTGTCCTCCCAACGCCTGCCTTCTCGACGGTCAAAAATCACCAGATGACCCGCCTCTGCATCGCAGCGATCCATGTATTCTGCGGTCTGGTCAAGACCATCGGCGATGGTCTGCTCCAGGCTCTTGTGGAGAATTTTGCATTCGATCACGATTTTGCGCGTCTGCTCACCCTGCGGCCAGACGATCAGCAAATCCGTGCGCATGCGACCGAGACCATACTCCCGCTCAATGCGTCCACCGCTGTTCACAATCCGCTGCAAAAATGCCTGCAACAGCAACTGTGGACCGGCCTCCTGATATTGAAACCGCGTCACCCAGTGCTCTGAGTGTTCGCGAAAGAAGGTCTGAAACTCGGTCAGCAACTCAACCATGTCCAAGCTGCCATCGGCATTGACATACCAGGTTGTTTCCTGTTCAAACTCTTCTTGAATCACCCATGTCAACTCGCGCGGGACGACCTCGGCATAGATCGGGTTGGCGATACGCACGGGACGGTCGCGAGCCACGAGGCCGAGATCGCGCACATACTCTATGTCGCGGTCAATAAAGCGACGTTCCTCAGCACCACTCAAAAGCGGTTCAACCACGCGCTGCACGCGGTCTTCCTTGAGCTTGTCGGCCAACTGATCCAAATGCGTTTCCCGGCGCAGGATGAGTTGCTCTTGCGCGTCTCGGATCGCGTCGGCAGTGATCGAGATACCCCGGTCCTCTGCGGCTTCGCCATAGAAACAGGTTTCTTCCGCCAGTGCGTTGACCAGCCACGGTTGCCCTTGGGTCTGTGTCCAGATCAGTTCCAGCGCGTCGGAAGTAAACACCTGTCCCGTCTCATCCGTATGCTGGTTGAGCAGGGCAATCACCTCATCCTGTGAGAAGTCCCCCAGGCGCAATGACCGCGCTTTGATGTTGAACGCACTGCCACCGGCGATAATGGCGTTGGCCGAACTGGAATGAATGCGATAATCGCGCACATCGCGCACCCCACACAGCACCACGCTCTGCGGAAAACTCTCCGGGCGCAGGTCGTAGCCCGCTCGCAATTGACGCAGCACGGATAGCAGGGAATCGCCAATCAGGGAATCGATCTCGTCAATGAGTAGCACCAGAGGCTTCGGAGTAGCCTCAGACCAGCGCGTCAATGCCTCCTGTAGAGCAACACCCGGCCCAACCTCGTCAAGGAGACCGGGCCACATCTTGCCCAAAAATTCGTCACCGAGCGTCAAGCGTGCCCGGGACGCCAATCCGGCCAGAATGGTGCGCGTCACCAGTTCTACATCTTCGCGCATGGCCTGCCCGCCTTCGACGTTGACGTACACACAGCGATAGTCGCCTTCGGCGTTGAGCAGGTCGCGCAGAGCCAGCAGGGCAGATGTCTTGCCCGTCTGCCTGGGCGCGTGCAGGACGAAATAGCGTTTGTCGCGGATGAGCCTGAGAACCTCGGTGAGGTTGAGCCGTTGTAGGGGCGGGATGCAATAGTGATCCGCCGCCACCACCGGTCCCGTTGTGTTGAAAAAACGCATCGCTGTGTCTCACTATTTGAGCAATGACTCAAAACTATCCGTCATTTTTTCTACGAACCCATCCCCCTGTCGTACAATCATAAATACGGCAAGTTTGCGTTTTTCCGCAAATGCAAATCCCTTTTCCGGTCCCATTACGTTGATTGCCGTGGCCAATCCATCGGCGTAGGCGCAGCTTTTGTGTAGTACTGTTACGGAGGCCAATGCATGCGTTATGGGGCGTCCTGTGCGCGGGTCAATGGTGTGGGAATATCGGATGCCGTCGCGTTCAAAATAGTTGTGGTAATCACCCGATGTCGCCATGGACATGTTGTTCAGGGCGAGTGCTTTTTGTAGTTCACCCTGTCCCGCGGGGCTTGCAATGCCTATCCGCCAGAGTTGTCCCAGAGGGTTGTGTCCCTTTGTTCGCAGTTCGCCGCCGATTTCGATAAAATAGTGATTGATGCCCAAACTGTCCAGATAACTCGCTATGCGATCTACGCCAAATCCCTTGGCGATTGCGGATAAGTCGCAATAGATTTCGGGCGATTCTTTTTTTAGCGCGGGAGCAGATAGATCGATGTGAATTTTTTTGTAGCCTACCAGTGCTTTTGCAGCTTGTATTGAGTCGGGCGAGGGTACGCGCTCGGGGATGGCGTTGGTCCCAAAACCCCACAGGTTGACCAGGGGCCCAATGGTGACGTCAAACGCGCCATCGGACCAGGTGCTGATTTCACGCGCGATATGTAAAACATAAGCAAAGTCCGATGAGACCGCAAACCAGTCTGTTGAAGGCGAGCGGTTGAATTGGGTGATTTCGGAGTTGTGTTGATAAGTGGACATCTGGCGATTGACTTCTTTTAGGCGTACATTGATTTCTCGAAATATATCCACGTTGAAAGTTTTGTCTTTTTGGACGATTTTCACCTGAAACGTCGTTCCCATCGTGGGACCGGAAATCGTCACCATCTGATCCTGACATCCGATAATAGCAGAGATCAAGATTGGAAAGAAGTAACGCCAAATTCTGTCCGTTATCCCAAATGTCGTGTTAAAAAAACGCATCGCCGTGTCTCTCTGTCTCAGGCATTAGCGGTTCTGAATGGGAATTGGGAATTATAAAGCGATACTTATAGCCTCACTGTAAGCACCCTATACCTATCGCTTTACTCCAAAATACATTTTAAAATTTGATTGTACTGTAAATATAAATAATTTCAATAGTTTATACAAGTATTATTAAACTATTTGACACGGCGTTTTTATCTCTTTATATTCTCCAAAATGACGGGTCATTCGACAATTCAATGAGGAGGTTGACGATGTTGCCCAAACCCGATTCGTAGTTGGGGCGCAATAAAATATTTGGTGGAGATTCTTCGGCATACAGCCTGTGCATTTGTTTGACGGGCGGATCTTGACAACTAACGCACACGAGGAGGAGGGCCATGCCACCAACGCATTTATGCGGCTCCGATGAGAAGTCATACTGTGAATTACTTTTGATCGAGGCCGCTTTTTTGTCCCTGAACCCATGAAATTTTTCCCCGAACTCATGGAGGTATGATTATGACCATTCAAGATATTCTCAACCAAAAAGGCCGCCGTGTGATTACGATTGGTCCTTATCACACATTGGATGTGGTACTGGCTACGCTGATTCAAAATAGCGTGGGTGCGCTTGTCGTGCAGGATCGAGCAGGGGATTTGCTCGGTATTATCACTGAGCGCGATCTGATGCGCGAGGTGTATAATGGCGCGGATTTGCGCGTTGTGCGCGTTGAAGGTGTGATGACGCGCGATCTCGTTACGAGCAATCCGGATTGCGATATTGAATATGTGATGGCAGAGATGACCGAGGGGCGATTCCGTCACATGCCGATTGTTGACGAGGCGGATCGTCTCGCTGGCATTGTGTCGATTGGCGATATCGTCAAGGCCAAGTTGGAATCTGCGGAGGAAGAAGTGATGCTATACAAGGATTTTGTCACGCTGGATTGGCGGGCATCGTAACACAGGAGGTCGATGTGTCTGAAGAACTACCCGACAAAAAAGTCTTCGGTTGCTGAATGAACCGAAGACTTTTTTATGTACTTTTAATTTTTAAATTACCCGCCAAAGTCGTCGAATAAGATGTTCTCGGGTTCCACACCCATATCGTCCAGCATTTCCAGGCATGCCACCAACATTAGCGGGGGACCGCAGATATAATATTCGCAGTCTTCGGGGGCTGGATGATCTTTCAAATATTCATCGTAAAGTACCTGGTGGATAAATCCGGTCAGGCCCGTCCAATTGTCTTCCGGCATGGGGTCGGACAGGGCTACATGCCAGGTAAAATTGTCGTACTCGCTCTGCAGTCCGTCGAAGTCTTCGACGTAAAACATTTCATTCAGGCTGCGCGCGCCATACCAGAAGGTTACTTTGCGGTCTGTCTCAATGCGTTTGAATTGATCGAAGATGTGCGACCGCATGGGCGCCATGCCCGCGCCGCCACCGATGAAGATCATTTCGGCGTCGGTTTCCTTGGCGAAGAATTCGCCGTAGGGGCCAGATATGGTCACGTCATCGCCGGGTTTTAGATCGAATGTCCACGACGACATTTTGCCCGGCGGAATGCCCGTTGTGCCCGGCGGTGGAGACGCCACGCGGATGTTGAGCATGATGATCCCTTTTTCTTCGGGATAATTCGCCATTGAGTACGCGCGGAAGACGGGTTCATCTACTACCGAGACATTGTCCCATACGTTGAAATGATCCCAGGTGCCTCTAAAGAGATCTTCGCCGTCGGCGGCTTTGATATCGAAGTTGCGGTAGTCAACGGTGTGGGGTGGGCATTCGATTTGAATAAAACCACCGGCCCGGAATCCGACGTCTTCCCCTGGCGGCAGTTCGAGGACGAGTTCTTTGATGAATGTGGCGACATTGTAATTTGAAATTACTTTGCAGTCCCACTTTTTGATGCTGAATACTTCGGCAGGCACTTCGATATCCATATCGCCCTTCACTGTGACCTGGCACGAAAGCCGACACCCTTCCCGCGCTTCTTTGCGGTTGATGTGCGATAGTTCAGTAGATAGGATATCGCCGCCGCCATCGTTGACCGTTACTTTGCACTGTCCACAGGTGCCGCCGCCGCCACAGGCGGAAGATACAAAAATTCTATTATCGGCCAATGTGTTGAGCAATTTGCCGCCCATGGGAACCGAAATGCTGTGGTCGGGATCGTCATTGATGGTGATGTGTGCCTGTCCTGAGGCAACCAGTCGCGACCTGGCAATGAGTATAACCGCTACCAGCATCAGTACAATGGTGGTAAACATCCCTACACCGAGTAAAATTAGCCTTACGTCTTCCATATTATCTCCACGCTTGCCCGGATCTAAAGTTGAATCCCCGAAAAGAGCATAAATGCCATTGCCATTAAGCCCACGGTCATAAATGTGATGCCCAGCCCGCGCAATGCTGGTGGCACGTTGCTGTATTTCATTTTTTCGCGTATGCCTGCCAGCCCGACAATGGCGAGTGCCCAGCCCGTGCCACTGCCCAGTCCAAAGACGACGCTTTCTGGAAAGTTAAAGTCGCGCTCGACCATCAGGAGTGAACCGCCTAAGATCGCGCAGTTCACTGTGATCAGGGGCAAGAATATGCCCAGGGCGTTGTACAGGGTGGGTACGTATTTGTCCAGTACCATTTCCAGTATTTGAATCATTGCGGCGATTACGCCGATATACGTGACCAGACCCAGGAATGTGAGATCTACGTTTGGCAAACCCGCCCAGGCGAGCGCGCCTTCGGTCAGGACGTGGGTAAAAATGAGATTGTTGATCGGCACTGTAATCGTCTGCACAACAATCACCGCAATGCCCAGGCCGACAGCGGTTGTCACCTGTTTGGAGACTGCGAGATATGTACACATGCCCAGGAAGAAAGCGAGGGCCATATTTTCGACAAAAACGGCTTTGACAAATAAGCTGATATAGTGTTCGGCCATTTTAATCCTCTTCCACTTGCTCGGGTTTCCACGCTCGCACGACCCAGATGAAGAACCCGATTAAGAAAAACGCACTCGGCGATAGCAACATCAAGCCGTTGGGCATGTACCAGCCACCTTCGGTGACGAGTGGCAAAACGTCAACGCCCAGAAGTTTACCCGATCCCAACAGTTCGCGGAAAAAGCCCACCACAATCAAGATGGTGCTGTAACCAAATCCATTTCCCAGGCCATCTAATAAGCTGTGCGTGGGGGGATTTTTCATTGCAAACCCTTCGGCGCGTCCCATGATGATGCAGTTGGTAATGATCAGTCCGACAAAGATCGACAATTGCTTGGATATATTGTAAGCAAATGCCTGGATCGCTTCGTCGGCGATAATCACAAGCGCGGCAATAATGGTCATTTGAACGATGATGCGCACGCTGGACGGAATGTGATTTCTGATCAGGCTTACCGATATATTGGAAAGCGCCATAACAAAGATGACCGCCATAGACATGACGATTGAGGTTTCCAGCTTTGTGGTCACCGCGAGTGCCGAACAGACCCCCAATACCTGACGCCCGATTGGATTGTCATCAAAGACGGGCGTCCATAACAGACTTTTGGCTTCTTTCGCCGTCAGAGACGGAGATGGTGGCACTTCTGGTGCTTGTTCTTCCCGTTCGATCACTTCAGCCACGAACACCCCCTTGTTTTAGCGTGTTTAAAAACCGACCGTATCCTTCGTTGCCCAACCAATATTTGAGCATACTGTCTAATCCCCGCGTGGTGATGGTTGCACCCGAGAGGCCATCAACCTGGTATTTTGCTTTTGCGCTTTTGGGATTTACCTGGCCTTTGATTACAGAAATCGCCACATTGCCCACATCGTCAAAAGCCTGTTTCCCGGGCCACAAGCCCTTCCACCTGGCGTTATCGACTTCGCCACCCAGGCCCGGGGTTTCGCCGTGTTCGTAAAATGTGATGCCCTGAATGCTTTGCAGGTCATTGCCCAGGGATACAAAGCCGTAGAGCGTGGACCAGAGGCCATAGCCGTAGATGGGCAAGATAATGCGCTGCAATTTGTCGTTTTCCATCACTTTATAGACGAAGATGTACTTCGGACGGTTGCGAATATTTGCAATGTCTTTACCCGGATCAACAGAACGTCCAAAAGTGGGGTCGGCGGCCATTTTTTTTAAGTCATACGTATCTGCGTCGATACCATCGGGGTATTCTTCGCTGTTCAAGATCTGCCCCGTGTCCAGTTCGATAAGCAGTGGTACGACTTTTTTTTCGTAAACGGACTGGACATCGACCGAGGGATCGTACAATCCACCCGCAATTAGGATATTTTTTACTTTGTCGAGGCGTTTGTTTTCTTTCTGGATATCGTGTAAGGACACAGCAGTCAGAGAAACAAAAAGAGAACAGACCAGACAAAGGGCTACCGCAACAAAGATCGTTTTTTGGATGCTGTCATTCTGCACGGGCCAGTCTCCTCTGGATATTGCGGTTGATAAAGACGCGGTCGATGATGGGCGCGAATACGTTGGCGAATAATATGGCCAGCATGATGCCTTCGGGATAGGCCGGGTTGGTTACGCGGATCAATACGGTCATCACGCCTATTAAAATGCCATAGACCCATTTCCCCTGGCGCGTCATGGCTGCGCTGACGGGATCGGTTGCCATGAATACCGTGCCAAATGCAAAGCCGCCGATGACGAAATGCCAGGCCGGAGATACGTTGAGGAGCGGGTTGGTGGTGCTGCCGATCCAGTTGAAGAATAGTGCAGATACGATCATGCCAATGGTTACGCCGGCCATGATTTGCCAGGAGCCAACGCGGGTTAATATCAAGATGCCTGCGCCCAATAGACAGCAAAGGGTTGAGGTTTCTCCCATTGATCCCGGGATCAGACCGATAAAGGATTCCCACCATGTGTAATCCAGCTGGATATGGGTATCGGCATAGGCCGCGAGTGGTGTTGCCTGGCTGTATCCATCGACGGCGATCCAGACCGCATCGCCCGAGATTTGCGCGGGGTAGGCAAAATAGAGAAATGCGCGGCCCGTGAGCGCGGGGTTTAAGAAGTTCATTCCCACGCCGCCGAATATTTCTTTGCCTATTACGACACCAAATATGATGCCTATAGCGACCTGCCACAAGGGAATCAAGGGCGGCATTGTGAGGGGAAATAGCGTGCTGGTGACGAGAAATCCCTCGTTGATCTCGTGTTTGCGAATGACTGCAAAGATGGCTTCGCAGATGCCGCCTGCGGCTATGGTTACGAGTTGTACGGGTACAAAATAGATGGCGCCTATGGCAAAACAACTGATTATATCAGAGGGCAGGAAAGACAGGCCCAGTGCCTGGGCGAGATAGACGTGCCAGTCCCCAGTGCCGATTGCGCCCATATTTTGATAGGCCAGGCTCGCTTGTAAGCCCGTGTTGTACAGGGCAAATAAAATACAGGGTTGAAGTGAGAGGACGACTGTGATCATCATCCGCTTCAGGTCCATGCCGTCGCGCACGTGGGCATCGGCCTGGGTGACTTCGCCGGGGGTGTACAGGAATGTATCTCCTGCTTCGTAAAACGGGTACAGTTTTTCGAGTTTGCCACCTTCTTCGAAGCGTTCGGCCTGTTTGTCTAATAAGTCGCGTAGGGGCTTCAAGATCCTTATTATCCTTCCTTTTCAATTTCGGTGAGATTTTCGCGCAAAATAGGCCCAAAGTCCATTTTTGACGAGCACGAAAATGTGCATAGTGATAGGTCTTCTTCCTCCAATTCCAGTATGCCGAGTTTTTCGGCGTCGTCGAGGTCGCGGGTCACGAGTGCCCGAATCAAAAAGTTGGGCAAGATGTCCAGCGGCATGACATCGTCGTAATTGCCGTGCGGCACGAGCGCGCGATGGCTGCCATTGGTGGAGGTGTTCAATTTGAGGCGTTGACCGAAGAACATTTTGGACAGGGCCAGATTTTTTATGGTGAAGAATTCGAATCCCGGTGTGAGCCAGCCCAGGAAAGCGCGTTTGTTGCCTTCTTCGAGTGCGGTGATTTGCTGGTGATATCGTCCCAAATAGGCGCGGACTTCGTCTGCTTTGCGCCCGGAGAGAACAGAGCCGCTGATGACCCGGTTTTCGACGTTTTCGAGTTCGCCTTCTGTCAGGTCCGTTATCGAAGCACCCATCCGGGTGCGGATCAGTTTGGGGTGTTTCACGGTGGGTCCGCTCAGAGCGACAATGCGTTCGGTCATGATCCGCCCGGTTGTGAACAGATGTCCATAGGCAATCACGTCCTGAAGGCCGATGTGCCAGACTGTTTTGTTGCGGTTTACGGGGTCTAAGAAGTGGATGTGTGTGCCGACCAGTCCGGCGGGATGGGGTCCGGTAAATTCTTCGATCTGTACGCGGTCATCGTCGATTTCTGGCAGGTCCAATTCCGGGTCTCTACATACAAAAATTGTTCCATCCACGAGTTTTGAGACGATTTTCAAGCCCAATGCGAAATTGTTTTCTTGTCCGGCTAATACACGCGCCATGTCCGGGGCGAGGGGATTGGTGTCCATTGCGTTGACAAAAATGGAATTCGCTTCGGTCGCGGGGTCGGCTACTTTGCCAAATGGCCGCGCTCTCAGGGCGGTCCACTGTCCCGATGAGATGAGTTGTTCTTTGACTGTTTCCCGATCCAGGTTGTCGATTTCATCTTCTCGGTGGGCTTCAAAGGTGACTTCGTCGTTGCCTTCCAGGCGGATGACCGTTGATAAGAAGGCGCGTTTTATTCCCCGATTTATGGAGATTACTTCGCCTGCACCAGGTGAGGTGTAGAGAACACCTTCCATTTTTTTGTCGGTGAATAATACGTCGCCGAGTTTGACGCGGTCTCCCACCTGGGCCACGATTGTGGGGCGCATACCCACGTAATCTTCACCCAATAGTGCCACGGTCTGGACGGGCTGACCATTTTGTATTGTGGATTGATCGGGTACGCCGCTGATGGGGAGGTCGAGTCCCTGCTTAATTTTTGTCAATGCCATTATGGTCCTCAATTTTGCCAAATAAAAAAAGCAACCACAACTGTCAAATGGCCTTAAGAAACAAGGGGGAGGACAGACAGTGCAGTTGCTGTTTTGCAGGTGCTATGAGCATCTGCAGGCATTGGAAACAAATCCATCGTAATCCAAAAAAGAACAGATGTGTTGTTCGAGAATGCAATAGTTTTTTGTTTGCGAGTAAATTTATTATAAGCGTTTTTAATTGTCAAGGAAAAGGCGTTGTGTCAGGAAAAATAAATTGTATGAGGATTTTATTGTGCAGGAGGGAACCTGTATGTTTCCCGATCCGTTATAAAGTTCAATAGGAATTTACACTTGTGCAAATGGACCAAATAGGGTATGTATGAGAGCGGTGGGAAGGTTCTCGATAACTTTAAAAAATGGATTTGACGTGAGATATTTGATACTGAATTTGTGGATTATTTTGCTTCTGATATTACCCGGGCGGGCAACTTCCGAGGTGGTGGATTCGCTGTCTGTTTTGGAAGAAGCTGTGAAAGCTGCGCCAAAAGATGGCGATGCATGGGTTGTGTTGGGCAATTTGTATCTCAATGGGGGGGAGATCGAGAAGGCCGATAATGCGTTTCGCAAGGGCATTCGGTATGCCGGGTCGGCAGAGGCTTATATTGGGGTGGGACGGGTGTATATGGCGCGGGGACCAACGCGGGCGCGTCAGGGGTTGCCGTATTTTCGGATGGCGCGGGCAAAGGATCCGAAGTCGATAGATGCCGAGTTGTATCTGGCGCGGGCAAAGGTGATGCTGCGCGATCTGGATGCCGAGGATGCGTTTCGCCGCGTGATTGAAATGGCGCCGGATTACGCGCCGGTGTATTTGGAATTGGCGGATTGGTATGTCAATAACAATTTTGAAATGTATTACGGCGAGATTCGCCTGCTGTACGAAAAGTATCTGAGGCTGAGGCCGGATGATGTCGATGCGCTTTACGGATTGGCGGTGTCTTATACCGAAGAGCAGAATTACCGGTCTGTCGTTGGGATTGGCGAGATGGCGTTGGCGAGAAATCCAGGGGAGGCGCGATTGTTGGCATTGCTCGCACAAGCTTATGCAGGTATGGGCGATCCAGATCGGGCATTGGCGTTGTTCGCGCAGTATTTCGATGCGATTCCAGCAGAAGAACGGGTGCTTTACAAAGATTTGCAGTTGGTGGCAAGGCCGGAGGAGTTGGAGATTTATGAGTCGCTATCAGAAGATGAACGCGCAGCGTTTTTGACGACGTTTTGGCGCAAGCGCGATTTGACGCTGATTTCGGGTGGTCTTGCGCGCGAGGCAGAACACTATCGCCGGGTGTGGTTCGCGCGGACGCATTTTGCAAAAGCTGTGCAGCCGTGGGACAGGCGAGGCGAGGTGTATATTCGGTATGGGGAGCCGGATTATCGGTCGCGTTCACACGCGCCCAATGCGTTGCCCAGTGCCGAGGCTGAGGCGGTGAAGGAGCGGTTGGCTCTGGGTTTTGAGGGATATTTTATCGAGTCGGGTGACATGACTGCAGAGTCGTTTTTTGGCGGTGTGGATGATGAAGATGAACTGGCGATTGGGGATTACGATTTTATTGAACCGGCTTATCCCGTCGCGTTTAACGAGCGATCGGTGCCGTGGGAGTCGTGGATTTACACGCAGGTTGGCGGCGGTGTGGAGTTTGTTTTTGTGGATGAGTTTCTCAATGGCAAGTGGCAGTTTCCCCCGTTGCCAGATGGTACGCGCATGTCGGGCGAGCGTTTGTCCGCGCTTTTGCGATCCCATCCGGGCGTTGTGTTGAACGATGTGGTGGCTTCCACGCCGGAGTATTTTGATTTGCCGCCGGGGATTGAACCACTGGAATTTTATTACGATGTGGCGCGTTTTAGAGGCGAAGAGGGCAAGACCGGGGTCGAGGTGTATTACGGGGTGCCGACGCTGGAGGTGGGTATTGAAAATGAGAATGGGCATGTGCGCCGTTCGGTGGTGATTTCAGACGATGAAGGCGAGGAGGTTTTTCGGACTCGGGATGATTTGCATTTTGGGGGTATTGATTCCAGGCAGTTGAAGAAGGGGACATTTGTGCCCGATGTGGCTTATCTGGAAGTGCCACCTGGTACTTATCGCATGGCGGTGCATTTGGCCGATGTCAATTCGGGTAAGTGGGGGATTTATGTGCAGGATCTGGAAGCGCCGACATTTTCCGATTCACTGGCGATGAGCGATCTGGAATTGGCGTGGTCCATTGGCGATGAGGGGGCGTTTCACGACAAGTACCGCAAGGGCGATGTGTGGGTGATGCCGATGCCGTCGCGCAGTTTTGTGAATAATCGCAGTGTGTTTGTTTATTATGAGGTTTATAATTTGCAACGCGATGAATTTGGGCAGACGCGCTATAAAGTGTCCTATACGATTCAACAGGATGTGCGGTCGGGTTCTTCGATTTTTGGGCTGTTGAGCGGGGGATTCAAAAGATTGATGGCGAGGGGTAGAAAACCACAGGTGGCGGTGAGTTATGAGCATGTGGGGCGAGATGTGTGGGAGCCGATCCATCTGGAACTGGATTCGAAAAAGATGATCCTGGGTCTCAATCAGGTCGAGGTTGAGGTGACGGATTTATCGAGTGGTCAATCCGTGAAGCGCGAGGCGATTTTTAGATTGGAACCAGCGCCACAGGTCGCTGAGAGACAGCGGGGGAATCCGGGTGATGATGTGCGGCAGGGTAGGCGCGGGCGGCGGGGTGAGAGACAACGGCGGTGAGGGGTGCGTTTTCAGAGAAAAGCAAGAGGCGGTCACAGTTGTGTGACCGCCTTTTTTTATGCGCCGGGTGGTGTCCATCCCAGATCAACGAACCGTCGGGAGGTAAGCGCGCGAACTTCCCGGGCGCGGGTGAGGGTTTCGTCGCGTTCTTCTCGAAGGGATTCGGGACGATAGACTTTGCCAGCCCGGATGGTAAGTACGGGATGGATATTTTTGCGGCCGATTTCCAAATTGTCTCTGACGTCGTGAAATCGGAATTCGCCTTCGCGGATTTCAAAGGCCGATAGGTCTGCGACAGTGCCAATTTTGAGGGTCCCCAGATGGTCGCTTCTGCCAATGGCGGCTGCAGCTGCGGTGGTGGTTTGACGGACGATGTCGGGGAGTTCGATACCCAGATTGAGCAATTTGGAGGCGGTTTCTGGGAGACTATAGACGGGATCGTTGATTGAACCGGAGTGGATGTCGGTGCTGATGACGTCGGGGAGAAAGTCCTGGGCGAGGGCTTTTTTGGCGGTTTCAAAAAGGAAACTGCCGCCGCCATGGCCGACGTCGAAGAGAATTCCCTGCTGGCGGGCATGGTGGACTTCGGGGCGGATGATGTGCTGGCGATTTAAAATGGTGTCGCCAATGGTGGCGTCTCCGTCTCCGCGATAGCAGTGGGTGACGATGTCGCCTGGGCGCAGTTCGGCCAGGATGTCGGAGAGGGCGACGCCAGCACCCATGTGGACCATGACGGGTGTGCGGGTCATGTCAGCGGCTCGAACGGCCAGTTGTAAGGGAACGACACCGTTTTCTCCGGTGATGGTTTTGCTGATGCGTACTTTGACGCCTACGCAGGTTTCGGGATAGGTGTGGACGACGTAGGCAGTGCGTTCGGGGTCGGCGTATTTGATGTCGGTCATTTCTCCGATAGGACCGTAGGTAAGGCCGATGCCGCTGATGTGGACAAAGGTGAGAATCTGGGTGCGGGCGGGGGTGGCGATGAAGTCGCGGAAGGCGATGAAGTTGGCCCAGCCGGGGCTGCCGGCGTCAACGATGGTGGTGACGCCAGTGGCGAGACAGAGGGCATCGGCACGAATGCCCCAGGTGGTCGCACCGGCAAAGACGTGGGCATGGATATCGATCCAGCCGGGGGTGAGGATTTTGCCAGTAAGGTCCAGGGTTTCTCTGGCGGAATCGGTGATGGATTCAGAGAGGGCGGCAATCGTGGCGTTTTGGATGGCGACATCGCGAATGGCGTTGAGGTTTTGAGAGGGATCAATAACGGTGGCGTTTTTTAAGAGGAGGTCGTAGGGCATGGGGGTTTCCTCTTACTTCAAGTACCGGTCGAAAAATTCAATGGTTCTGGGCCAGGATGTGCGGTCGCCTGCTTCGTTGTAGCGAGAGCCGGTAAAGTCCATGAAAGCATGACCGGCGTTGGGGTAAGCGAAGAATTCGTGTTCTTTGGCGTGGCGGGTGAGTTCGGCGTCGAGGGTTTTCATGTCTTCGGGAGATGGGTTCTGGTCTGTTTCGCCAAAGTGGAACAGGAGCGGGCAGGCAATGTCGGCGGTTCGCTCGAAGGGAGACGGGATGTTTTCACCCAGGGCGGTCATCGTGTTGCCACCGTAATAGGCAACGGCGGCTTTGAAACCGGGGATAGCGGCGGCCATAAGGTAGGCTACGCGGCCGCCCATGCAAAAGCCAGTGATGCCGAGGGCGCTGTTATCGACCCCGGGGTGATCGTTCAGGAAAGCAACGGTGGCTTCGATGTCGGCGATCATTTCCAGGTCTTTGAGGATGCCTGGACTTCGCGTGTCATTGATGCCCAGGCGGTGGTAGAGGTCGGGTGCTGCGGCGACATAGCTGGCCTCTGAGAGACGGTCACACATGGCATGAATGAAGGCATCGGTGCCACCGGCATGCATGCCGACGACGACACCGGGAAAGGGACCGTCGCCATCGGGGAGGGAGAGATAGAGGCCCAGGTTTTGGCCGTTAACGGGGATGGTTTCGGTGAAGGTTGGCATTGGCAGTCTCCTTTTTTTTGTGTTTAGCCCCTGCGGTCACTCCAGATATTGTCGGGATCGACCGGAAGTAGAGTCCGTAATGAACTTCAAAAATGTCTAAATTTCAAGTTAAAAAAGCGGTCAGTGTTGTATCCGTTGTTTTGCAAGCGCGACTGCGCCGAGAATTACGGAGCGGTTTTTGAGTTTGGCAGGGACAATTCTGAGGTTTGGACGGTGAATCGGCATGAGGAATTGACTGGTTTCTCTTCGCAGCGGTTCAAATAGGATGCGTCCCGCGTTTGAGACGCCGCCTCCGATGACGATGACGTCGGGGGCGAATGCGTTTACGGCCATTGCCAGGCCCTGCCCGAGATCGGTGCAGATTTCATCGACGAGTGCTCTGGCATAAGGGTCTCCAGAACGCGCGGTGTCGAATAGGGTTTTGGCTGTGATGGGGGTGTTGTTTGCGGCCCGTGTGATTGCGATGCCTTTGCGCGGGTGTTTTTGTATTGCTGCTGTTGCTCGGCGGCCGATGGCAGTGCCCGAGCACAGGGCTTCGAGGCAGCCGCGATTGCCGCAGTCACATTGGGGTCCGTCGCGCAAGATGGGCACATGGCCGAGTTCGCCGGCATATCCGTTGCCGCCGCGGTAGATTTCGCCGTTGATGATGATGCCTCCGCCAATGCCGGTGCTGACCGTGTAGTAGATGATGTGGCGACTGTTTTTGCCTGCGCCAAAAGTGTATTCTCCCAGTGCGCCCACGTTGGCATCGTTGTCGATTATTGCGGGTAAGCCGAGGTGTTGTTCGACAATTTCGGGTAGGGGACAATCGTCCCATCCAGGGACATGGGTGGAGTTGACGATGCGCTGTGTGTCGAAGTTGACGGGCCCGCCAAATCCTATGCCGCAGGCCAATACGGATGATTGTGAGATCAGCGTTTTGCTGGCGGCGAGTATGCGGTCAATTCTTTTGTCGGCGTGGTCCGTGCGATCTGTTTGGTGCTGGATGTGTTTGATGATGCGACCGTCGGGCGTGGCGAGGGCAAGGCCGAATTGGGAACCGCCGATGTCAATGGCGAGGATCATGATGTGGCTCCAGATGTCAATAATATGCGGCGCACGAGCAGGGCAATGATGCCTGATATGGCTATGGCTGTGACCATGGAGATGGATGAGGCGCTGTAAAACTGACTGAAGAGGGTGACAAATAATCCCGCTGTACTCATTTGTATGAATCCCATGAGCGCAGAGGCAAGTCCGGCTTTTTCCGGGTAAGGCACGATTGCGCCAGCCATTGCCTGGGGGCGCACCATGCCACCACCTATTGTGAATAAACACATTGGGGCGATGATGCTGATGACCGAAAATATGCCCGCGAGTTTGAGTCCGAGCATGAGCAGGCCCGCGCCTGCTGAGATCAGGCTGCCAATTTGAATGATGCGTGCGCTGCCGAGGCGAGTGTTGAGGCGACCAGATAAAAATGCGCCGATCATGAGTCCCACGGCGACCGAGCCAAAACAGAAGCCGTAGAGTTGGGGAGAGACGCTCAGTTCGGTGATAAGTACGAAAGATGAGTTTGTGATAAAGGCAAACATGCCCCAGAATAGTATGGCGACCATTAAGGTATATCCGAGGTATTGGCGGCTGCTCAGGAGGTCGCGGTAGTTGGCTTTCATGCGTGCTGGATTCAGGGCTTTGAGGTCGATCATGTTATTGGTTTCGGGTACTGCCCATAGGTAGCCAAAAAAGAACAGAGTACCCAGTGCGCTGAGTACGACAAAGACGGCTTGCCATCCAAAATAGGTTTGTAAAAATCCACCTATTATGGGCGCGAGTATGGGGGCGAGGGCAATGGCTGTGGCCATGTAGGACATTATTCTGGCGGCGTGGATTTCGCCGTATATGTCGCGTACGACAGCGCGACTTACAGAAGGACCACTGCCTCCGGCAAATCCCTGTAATATACGGGCTAAGATGAGTGCGCCTACTGTGGGTGCAAATAGGCAGCCCAGGCCCGCGAGCGCGTAACAGGCAAGGCCGATGAGTAATATGGGTCGCCGGCCAAATCGGTCAGAGAGGGGACCAAAGACGAGTTGGGCTGCACCCAGTGCCATCAGGAATAGGGTGACGGCGGGCTGGATGTGGGTGGGGTGGGTTTGAAATTCCCTTACCATTGCTGGCATGGAGGGCAAAAACATGTCAATGGACAAAGGGGGCAGGCCAGATAGGCCGGTTAGCAAGACGGGAATGAGGATGCGAGAGGTGGAGGGTCGTTGTTCTGCGCTCAAATTGTGCTCTTTTATGAGGGAGGGACTAAATCAGGGACATGATGAACCAGATAATGACGATGGCGACAAAGGGCGATATGTCCAGGCCGCCCAGGTCGGGCAACAGACGGCGAATGGGTACGAGTACCGGATCTGTGATGGCGCATATTATTCTGATGAGTGGGTTATATGGATTGGGATTTATCCATGAGATGAGCGCTCGCGCAATGATGATGTAGCCGTAAATTTTGAGCAGGGTTACTAAGAACATGAGAGGACCTTTCGATTGTGGTTTCAAGTGAGATGGATAAATTATCAGTTTGTGCGAGAAAAGCAACGGAAAAGCCAGGGCTGATCGGCGCATGTTTTTTTGGTGCCAGAGGCTTTTTGGATGTTGCACACGTTGGAAAAATTTGATATTAATAAGGGATCAACTGACTACGAGGACTTTTTTATGCGTTCCAGATATTTTATTTTTTTACTCTGTCTTTTGCCAATGCAAGCGCTGGCAAGTTTGCCTCCCTATCAAAAGGTCGCCGATGTTTCGCTTGCTGGCTCGCTTTCTCTCCAGCACTATCGCCTCGCCAATGGCCTTCAGGTTGCGATTGTGGAAGACGATACCCGACCCGTTGTGACGTGCCAAATCGCCTATCGCGTGGGATCTTCTCACGAATCACCCGGCAGGCAGGGCATGGCGCATCTGATCGAGCACCTGGCGCTGGATCGGTCATTTTTAGAATCGCTTTATCTTTTGGGCGCGCCACACGCCAATGCCAGTACGTCGAGAGATGGCACAAAATACTACGCGACGGTTCCCAAAGCGCAACTGGATACACTGATCGCCTATTTTGCACGGGTTATGACAGGGTTTGATGTTTCGCAGGAAGCATTCGATCTCGAAAAAGAGGTCGTTCTGGGTGAATGGGCACGCAGTGCCAATAGTGCGCGTCGGCTTCTTTATAGAAAATTATATGCCCGCATGTTTGCAGGACATCCCTATCAGTACGATATTTTGGGCCATCGTGATACGATTAAGACTTTTACTCTGGAGCAAGCGACCGTATTTCACAGGCGTTATTACGTGCCGAATAATGCGTGTCTCGTAATTGTTGGCGATGTGAAAGGGGCTGATATTTTGCCTGTTGTGGTTCAACATTTTGGGGAGATTCCGAGGGACGAGGGGTTTATTCCCGATGATATTGATACGTTGGAGGACGTATCTGTCCCTCAGGATTCCCTGCAATCTACAAGTGGGCTGCATACTTCTATTTGGGGTGTTTGGCGTATTCCGACAGATATGCATCCCGACTCCTATCCTTTGTATTTGTTTGATCAAGCTCTTTTTGAAGGTGAATATTCTCTTGCGCGTCAAAGACTAATCGGTTCGGGAAAGGTTCTTGGGGTAAACTCCTATTTTCTCTCTTTGCGCGATAAAGCACTGTATTATTATATCGTCGAATTACCGTCGAGTGGGTATTATCATCTTGAGTCAATGCCTCAAATTATTCAAACGGCTGTCGATTCTTTTTCTGAGGAGCACCTTTTGTTGGCGAGAAACGAAGCGCGTAAAGATTTGTACCGCATGATGACCAGTCAGACCCGTCTGGCAAATATGATCTCTTCTGGATTCATTTGCACCAATGATCCTGCGTATGATCTCAAATGGATGCAGAATTTTGATGGCGTTACTGTGGCAGATGTCAGGCGTGTGGCAAAGCAATATCTTTTGGACCAGCCGCTCCACACTTTTGCTCTGATCTCGTCTCCAGAGCGAGCACCGTCGCGGCGCGTGTGGCTTTATATGGGCATTGTGTGGGTTCTCGCAGGCGTGGGAGGATACTGGTACTGGCAACGACGAGGACTTGTAATCGGATTATTTGTATTCCTTTGCAATGTTTCGGCGGCAGATGCAGAAATTCCCAATCACAAGATATATTACGTGCAGGATACGCGCGTGCCGCAAACGCGGCTTTCAATGAGGTATTACACAGGGGGGGACCTGCAGGAGACAATGGATACGCGCGGTTTGTTCTTTGCTTTTTTTCGCCTGAATGATCTGGCATTATACGAGGGTGATAAAAAAGAGATGGATCGGCTCGGCGCAGAGTTCTGGTTCAATATTTCCGACCGATATGTTACCGTTAATCTGACCGTGTTTAGTGAAAATTTTGAGGCGGCTTTGAGACGCCTGAAAGTGATGATGAAAGATCTCACATTCTCTAAAGAACTGCTGAACAGGGAACGGGCGCGGATCATAGACGATTTTGAGGATTATATTGATGACCATGAGGTGACAGAGGTTTTTCGCTACCATTTGTACAAATACGACAGAGACCGGTGGAGGGGCACGCGCAAAGCACTTGAAAATTTGACGGCGCAAGATTTGCAACAATTTTGGGATCAAACTTTGCGCGCAAAAGTCCTCTTTTTTAGAGTGACTTCCGATCTGGATAAATCGGAAATTGAACGCAGTTTGCGCGTGATGATGGATAACCGGTCTCGAGATGGTTTTTCGCCACGTTTCCGGCCAAAACGCAAAGAGATTACCGGTGTGCGTGCTATCATTTCTCCGTCTTCCCATTTGACTGATAATTGCTATTGGCTAACCAATGGTTTGCCACGCACAAATGAGGATTGGTTTGCACAAGCGGTTTTGGTCAATGCACTGAATCGTCTGTTGTTTATCAGGCTGCGCGACCAGAAGGGCTGGTGTTATTCGACAGGCGTGAGAATTGACGAAAGGACGTCACCGCCAGTACTGCGTTTTTGGTCTGATCCTCGAGGTGTTTATACTTCTGAACTTGTTCCCGAGATGTTTCGGTTGATTCACCATTGTTTGTCCGAGCCAGATTTTTGGGCGGAAGTGGAGAAAGGCCGCGAAAGGCTCAAGCGGGCGTATCATTTGCAACTCGGTCCGCAGACCAGGCTCGGTCAGCAGGTGCGCTATGACCGCGATGGGGTGCCCATTCTTTCGCTGGAGGAATACGAATCGGCTGTTGATGGGGTGACGGAGGAGGATATTCGCCGCGTTTTCAAAAGGATGCTAAAAGGTCAGAACAAATTGCCATTGCTGATGCTTATTTACGGAGATGTTGATCGCATTAAGGACGCATTGAGGCACGAAGATATCAAGGCGAGGACGACGATTTTTGATATTCAGACTCTGCTCGAGTAATAATTTTCTTTTATACTCTTGACGTTGTTTTTGAAGTTGGGTATGTTTTACGTATAGCGGGTTGCCTCAGTATTTCTGTTTATTTCCTCCCTCCCGATAAATAGAGTGCTGTTGGCAGCCCGCTTTTTTTATTGACAGGGCTATTTTGGGAATTTATTTTGCTTTAGTAGCAGAATTACAAAGCCTTTGAGGGTGTCGGGAGGGAGCCCTCAAAGGCTTTTTTTGTTTATAAATAAAGAAGAGGCGCTGGTCGGGAGGGAATAACCAACGCCTCAAGGGATGTTGCATGGTACTGGGTTAGACGCATTTGTACGGTAAAGGGTTCCAATAAATAGATCCGCAGATGAACGCAGAAAAAACGCACGTGAGCGGTGTACAACTGGCCGCCTATCAGGCCAGTTCATTTGAGCGTTTTACACAGATAAATAATAGGGGCTGGTTGGCTAACAGCAGACCGCTGTTAGCTATAAATTACGCAAATTAAAACGGCGTTGACTCAGCCGGGGTATAGGAGCCAACGCCGATATTTTTGCGACACGCTTTGTCGCATATTCTTTTACTTTTAAGGACTGGAAAGGTTCCCAAAAGGTGCAATTTTTTATGCGTTCGAGCAAATGACTGTGTACTTTTGTCTTTTGGTATTCTGGTATATATTGTTGGTTTTCTAAAAGATGTGACCAGGGAGAAGATATGCTGAATAAACAAATGGAACGCTGGGGGCTGTGGCTCGGTCCTGTGATTGGGGTGGGGGTCACGGTCTTTGGGGATCTCAAGCCGGGGCATCCGGAGGTGACACATACGGCAGGTGTGGCCTGCTGGATGGCGATTTGGTGGATGACAGAGGCCGTGCCTTTGGCTGCGACGGCACTGTTGCCCGTGGTGCTGTTTCCCCTGCTGGGTATTATGAGCGGGCAAGCGGTTGCGCCACTTTATTTAAATCACATTATCTTTTTGTTTGTCGGTGGTTTTATGGTGGCACTGGCCATGCAGCGCTGGAATTTACACAGGCGAATTGCTCTGCGTCTATTGCTCCTTTTTGGGGGATGTCCCCGGTGTATTCTGACGGGTTTTATGCTGGTGACAGCGTTTTTGTCCATGTGGATTTCCAATACGGCGACAACGATGATGATGGTGCCTATTGCGCTTGCAATTGTGGTTAGAATGGAAGAGCAGGGTGTGGCAACGGGTTCTTTTGGCACGGCGGTGTTTCTGGGGGTGGCTTATGCGGCTTCAATTGGTGGGAGCGCAACGCTTGTGGGCACGCCGACCAATTTGTCTTTTGTGAGGATTTTATCGATTCATTTTTCAGAGGTTCCCGAGATTTCGTTTGCGACGTGGTTTGCGTTTGCCCTGCCTCTGGCATGTGTGATGCTCGTTTGTGCGTGGGGTGCGCTTTGTCTCGTTTTTGGTATTCGCGGTCGCGGCGATGATATTGATCTGAGTGTGGTGCGAACGCAATATGCCGAGTTGGGGCCAATGTCATTTGCCGAGAAGATCGTACTGACCGATTTTGTGTTGTTGGCGCTGTTGTGGTTGTCGAGACGCCCCATTCAAATTGGCGATTGGACGCTGCCGGGCTGGTCTCAGTTTTTCGAGTCTGGCGGATTGATAACCGATGGATCGGTTGCAATGGCAATGGCTCTGATTTTGTTTGTCGTGCCCGCGCGAGATGGCGCGAGATCCAGGGTGATGGATTGGCAAACGGCTGGCACCGTGCCCTGGCATATTGTGTTGCTGATTGGCGGTGGATTTGCTCTGGCAAGTGGGTTTAAGGAGTCGGGATTGTCGCTCTGGTGCGCGCAGCAGTTGGAGAGTATGGGGCGCATGCATCCTCTACTTCTGGTCGGTGGTTTGTGCGTGATGATGACTTTTTTGACTGAGTTGACTTCCAATACGGCAACGGCAGAGATGTTTCTTCCGGTTTTGGCGGCTTTATCTGTGGCTGTGGGTCTCAATCCATTGTTGCTGATGATTCCAGCTACGTTGTCGTGTTCGTGTGCGTTTATGTTGCCGGTAGCGACGCCACCCAATGCGATTGTGTTTGGTACGGATAGAATTTCTATGCGCGATATGGCGCGCGTGGGTGTGTGGTTGAATTTGATTGGGGCGGTGATGATTACTGCTGCGATTGCTGTTGTTGGTCGCGTTGTGCTGGGTATTGAACTCGGGGTGATGCCCGATTGGGCGAGGTTGGAGGCTGGGGGTTAGGGGCTGGGGACCTGGGCGGTGTACCAACGTCTTTCGCTAATCCGCGACCTGCGACTCGCGGGTTGCAGTGCGCGATAGTATTTCTCCATTGCGCGTGAGGTCTTGCGCCCGAACCATGCGTGCATAGAGTCCATCGCGGTCGATGAGGGAACTGTGGTTGCCCGTTTCGACTACGCGACCCCGGTCGAGTACAGCAATGGTGGGCGACCGGCGCACGGTGGAGAGGCGGTGGGCTATGACGAGGGTGGTGCGGTTTTGCGTGAGGCGATAAAGGGCTTCTTGTATGAGGGCTTCGGTTTCAACGTCAACAGAGGATGTGGCTTCGTCGAGGATGAGAATGGGGGCGTCTTTGAGCAGTGCTCGGGCTATGGAGAGGCGTTGTTTTTCACCGCCGGATAAGCGGACGCCGCGTTCTCCAACCACGGTGTCATATCCTTTGGGCAGGTCGCGAATAAAGGCGTGGGCATTGGCTGCTTGTGCGGCTTCTCGCACCGTGCATTCGGTTGCATCTGGATGACCGAAGATCAGGTTTTCATATACTGTGCCGTGAAATAAGAAGACGTCTTGAAGGACTGAGGCGATGTTCTGGCGCACAAAAGAGAGGGGTAGATCGCGCAGATCATATCCGCCAATGCGAACCGCGCCCTGTTGGGGATCATAAAATCGGGGCAAGAGGTTGGCAAGGGTTGATTTGCCCGCTCCTGTGGGGCCGACGAGTGCGAGGATATCTCCTTCGCCAATGTACAGGTCGATGTCGCGCAAGACGGGTGTGTTGGGATCATAGCCAAATGTGAGCGCGTCGATGTGAACATCATAGGTGATGGTTTTGGGCACGGCGACATCCGGCGCGTCGGTAATTTCCGGGCGGATGGCGAGGAGTTGAAAAACGCGGTCTGTGCTGGCGGCGGCTTTTTGCAATACATCGTTAAAAGATGCCAGTTGCAAAAAAGGCTGGTAGATGTGTCCCATATAGACGATGAAGACAAATAGATCAGCTACCGAGATGCTGTCGCTGAGGGCCATGTTGCCACCGCTCCAGATGACGAGCACAATGCCCAATCCGCCTGTGGCTTCGATGATGCCAGCGGGCAGAAGCGAGACTGTGTTGGCTTTGATCAAGCGGTCGTGAAAGGTGGCGCTGCGACGGGTTACCTGACGCGCGCATTCCCGCTCGCGAGCAAATGATTTGATGACGGCAATGCCCGACATGTTATCCTGTACGAGGGCGGCGAGTTCAGAGAGTCGCTCGCGCACCGCATGCCACATGGCGCGGACTTTGGCTACATAGCGATATACGAGAAATGCCGTGGGTGGAATGGGCAATATGGCGATGAGGGCGAGTTCTGGATTGAGGTAAAAGAGTACAGCGACCATGGATATGGGGATGACCGTGGCGAGCGCGGTTTCGGGTATGCCGTGTGCAATAAAGTCTTCGATGGCTTCGATGTCGTTGATGGAGCGGGCCATGAGATTGCCGGTGCGCTGGCGATTGAAAAAGCTGTGGGACAGGTTTTGCAGGTGCTTATACACGCGCGTCATAAGCGCGTGCATCACGCGATAGGCGGTGACGTGAGAAAAGAAGCCGTAACCATAACGGGAAACGCCGCGAAGCAGGTAAACCCCAAGGAGTAAGAGGCTGACTTCTATGAGGTCTCCCGCGGGTTTTGCTTCGGTGAGCCACTGGATGAGTTTGCGGATGAGCAGTGGTGGGATCAAATTGGCTGCTGCAAAGATAAGCCCACAGGCGATGCAGCAGGTCATAAAGAGACGGCGACCTTCGAGCAGGTCGTAGATTTGTTTGATAAAGGCCATAAATATGTTGTGGTTTGAGGTTCGTTATGGTTGTGACCCAAACCTATTATTTGATGGCATAGAAGTCAAGAGAATAGAATGGAGAGAACGACTATGGTGATTAAAACAGAAGAAGAATTGGTCGATCAGATGACGGCCCCGTCATCTGAGGTTGTCGAGGCTGTGTCGAAGTTAGATGGTCCCGTGATGATTTTGGGTATCGCGGGAAAGATGGGACCGACTCTATCTGAGTTGCTGCTGCGCGCTGGCGCAGATGAGGTGATTGGCGTGTCGCGGTTTTCCAATCCGCTGGACCGCGATGATCTGGAGGCGCGGGGTATTGCGACGATCAAGTGCGATTTGCTGGACGATGAGGGGTTGGCGCGGTTGCCTCGCGTGCCGTATCTCTATTTGATGGCCGGGCATAAGTTTGGGGCAACGGGCAATGAGCCGTTGACCTGGGCGATGAATGCGGTATTGCCCGCAAAAGTTATGCAGCAGTTTCCTGATTCGCGCATTGTTTATGTGTCTTCTGGCAATGTCTATGAATTTGCTTCGGTGACGGGTTCGGGCGCTCAGGAGGATGCTGCTGTCAATCCGATTGGCGAATACGCCATGTCCCGGCTAGGCGGTGAACGGCTTGCCGAGTTTTATTGCAGAGAGAATCAAACGCCTCTGGCAATTGTACGGTTGTTTTACGCGACTGAGTTGCGCTATGGCATTATTTTGGATATTGCCGAAAAGATTAAAACCGAGACGCCTATCGATCTGTCTATGGGCCATGTCAATCAGATCTGGCAGGGTGATGCGAATGCGTATTTGGCGCGGATGTTTCCGCTTTGTGCTTGTCCTGCGCGGGTGGTGAATATGACGGGTAGGGATGTGTTGTCGGTGCGCGATTTGGCTCTGCAACTGGGCGAGCATTTCGGTATTGATCCCGTGTTTGAAGGCGAAGCGCGCGAGACAGCGCTGTTGGGCGATGCAGGGGTGCTGTTTGAGGCGTTGGGGTCGCCGCGGGTTCCCGTTGAAGAAATTGTCTCGTGGGTTGCACACTGGGTTATGAGCGATGGACGCACGCTGGGCAAACCGACCAAATACGAGTCGAGGACAGGGGAATTTTAGAAGTGTGATCCGCAGATGAACGCAGATGATGCAGATGAAAGGCGAGAGGCAACAAGAGGCTGTGGACTGATAGCTAAACTGAGAGGATAGGACCATGATAAAAGCGGGGATTTCAGAGGTGAATATCACGCCGCCGGTGGGCGTTTCGATGTGTGGATTTGCCGCGCGCGGAGGACCCTCTGAGGCGATACACGACGAGTTGTACGCCAGAGCACTGGTGCTGGATGATGGCAAAACGCAGGTCGCGATTGTGGGGGCCGATGTGATCAGTTTTGCGCCGGATCTGGTCAGTGGGATCCGGGAGATGGTCGAGCATTCAGTCGGGATTCCGGGGGGACATATTTTGCTCAATGGATCTCATTCCCATTCGGGTCCCTCTGTGATGGCTTTTCGATGTATGGGCGACCGCGATGCAGCTTATGAAGATGTGTTGTGTCGCAAGATCGTTGGGGCAATTAAAATGGCGGCAGAAGGGTTGGTCCCAGCATCGCTTTCGCATGGGCGAGCACCCGTGCGTATTGCACATAACCGCAGAGAGATGCGCGATGGACGCATTGTGCTGGGTCATCACCCCAAAGGTCCGGAAGCCCCCTGGGTCGATGTGGTGCGCGTGGATACAGCAGGCGGTGTGCCTGTGGCTGTTGTATTTGCGACTGCTGCACATCCCGTGAATTTGAATTTGTTATCGATCAGTGCAGAGTTTCCGGGATATGCCGCGCAGTTTGTGCGAGATAATTTGGCAATGCCTCTTTTTTTGCAGGGGTGCTGTGGGGATATTAACTGTTCTCCTAAGGATGGGAAATTTGAGGGGTGCGAGTTGTTGGGCACGCGCCTGGGTGCGGCTACCGTGACGGCTGCGTTGTGTGCCGAGAGACTGGAGGGCGATGTGCTGGCGGTGAATAATCGGGTCGTTGAATTGCCTCTTATGGTACCCGATGTCGATGAAGCAGAGCGTGCACTTGTAGATGCCACAGCGAATTTGCAACGGGTGCGAGGAGACGAAAATATAACGCCCTACCGACGCCGCCAACAGTACGGAGGGATGGTCGGATGGGCAAAGGATTATGTGCAGACTGCGAGAAGAGGCGGAAATCCAACGGAATCGTTTGAGATTCAGACCATTCGCATTGGCAATGTGGCAGTGGTGGGATACCCGGGAGAGATGTTTGTCGATTACCAGTTGTTTTTAGATGATGCTTCGCCTTTTGATAGAACGATCGCTCTGGGATATACCAATGGGTGTATTGGGTATGTTCCAACGGCCGATGCCTATCCCGTTGGAGGATACGAAGTCGATCAGGCTTTTAAATATTATGGAACATTGATGGTAGGTGCAGCGTGTGAAGATATGATTAAAACGACGACGGTCGATATGCTGAAAGAGATGTAAAAAGGGTCTATATATTGTATAATAATGCATTTGTACCACTTGGAATTGTAGAAAACGCTTGACAGAGGGCGTGTATTTTCATAAATATATCCCTTTAGGAAATATTAGATATTAGCGGCCCTCTCTAAGCGTAGATTATGTGTCTGTGAAGATTCACCGCTGTTGTGGAGACTCAATGTATCGAAACGTTTTCTATACGATGCTGTTCGTGCTTTTTCCCCTTTCGGGATACGCGCAATCAGATGTCGATGTTGATTTTGACGATAACGGCGTCGTTGATCTGCAAGATCTTTTGGCTCTGACCCAGGCCTTTGGTACAAATGATGCGAAGTATGATTTGCATCCAGATGGCGTGGTTGATTTTAAAGACCTTATCATTTTCGCCAGTGCGTACAATCAAGAAGATACCTCTGAATCCATTACTGAGGATGCCGATGAGCAAGAAGCCTCTGCGCAGGTCGATTTTTTTGAGCTTTTGACGCCGAATAGCCGGCCAAATGATCTGGCGATTGACCCTCGAGGGTATATATGGTTTACAGAGATGGGGGCAAATGCGATTGGTCGCTTAGAGCCGCGCACAGATACGATTCTCCGATTTTCTTTGACCACGCCGGGTGCACAACCCCACAGTATTGCCCTCGACAGTCAGGGACATGTCTGGTTTTCCGAAATTGCCGCCAACCGCATTGGCCTCCTGGATCCCTTCTCCGAGGATATCCAGGAGTTCACAGTTCCGACTCCGGGCAGCCGGCCTATGAGTTTGGAATTTGACGATCAATGGAATCTCTGGTTTGTCGAGAGTGCAGCCGATCGCATTGCCCGATTGGATCCCGTCGCCAAAACGATAAAAGAATTTTCAATTGACGAGGAAGATGTCTCACTGAGTTCGCTTCAGATAGATGACGGCGGGCGGGTCTGGTTCGTCGATGATGAACAAAGCCAGTTGGGTATGCTCGATCCCGATACCGAACAGATTACGACCTATTCGCTTCCAGATAGTGGTTTTGCCATTGGGCAAATGGGGTTGGATTCACTGGGGAGGATGTGGTTTGCGGATACGGATTCGATAAGGCTGGGCATGTTCGATTCTATCACCAGGCAAACGCGTTATTTCCGGTTTCCCCAAAAAATGCAATCTCCACATGCTTTGCAGGTCGATTCGAATGATCGCGTTTGGGTCGGTGGACAGTCGTCGGGATGGCTGACCAGTTTTAGTTTGCAAGATACGACGTTTACGCTCTATGAGATTTCCGATGATGATGTTGAGGTCAAAAATTTGCGCGTTGATCGCAGCGGTGTTGTCTGGATTGTCGATTTAACCGGGAATCGAATTGGACGTATTGCAACGGCTAATTAGCTGTTTATCCCATCGTTGGAGAAAATTATATTTTAAGGATAAGCTGGACGGACATAACACAGGTTAAAGCACTCTGAATACGGGGTGCTTTTTTGCTTTTTGTAAAAAGGCGTTGACACACCAGAAGGCTCATACTATATACTTTTACGCTAAGCATACGGGGAAAACGGTTATGAAATTTTGCAATGCCATTTTTTGTGTTGCTCTTATCGGATTGCTGGTTTTGCCCTGTGGTGCCGATCAATTGGTGCTGATGTCGCCACATTCAGATGAGATTCAAAACGAGTTTGAGTCGGCTTTTGAGGCTTTTTATCAAAAGACCACAGGGCGAGATGTCCGGGTCGAATGGCTCGATCTCGGCGCGGGCACGAGTGCGATTTTGCGTTATATCAAATCGGAATTTGGACGGTCGCCAGAAGGCATTGGTATCGATATCTTTTTTGGCGGGGGCACTACGCCTTATGTGGATTTGTCCGAGCGCGGGCTGTGTCAGCCCTATCGGTTGTCCGATGCCGCGCTCAATCGATTGCCCACGCAGATTGGGGGGGTTCCGCTTTACGATTCGGCCTATCGCTGGTATGGTGCAACGCTGTCGGGTTTTGGCATTGTGTATAATCGACGCGTGCTTGAAATTTTGAATTTGCCCATTCCCCAAACCTGGGCGGATTTAGGCGCGCCGGAATTGTTCTCGTGGGTCGGTTCGGGCGATCCGCGCAAGAGTGGCAGCGTTCACATGGCTTATGAATTGATTTTGCAGGCTTATGGCTGGGAAAAGGGATGGGAGGTGATTACTACCATGGGAGCCAATGTGCGAAATTTTGGGCAAGGCGGTTCTTATGCGCCCAAGGAAGTTGCTGTGGGCGAAGTGGCTTATGGTTTGTCTATTGATTTTTATGCATGGGCACAAGTTGCAGAAGTGGGGGATGAATATGTGGGCTTTGTGATGCCCGATAATTTGACCATTGTCAATCCCGATGGCATTGCCATATTAAAAGGTGCGCCAAACTTGGAGGTGGCAAAGGCGTTTTTGGAGTTTGTAATGTCCGATGCGGGGCAAAAGCTCTGGTTTTTGAAAAAGGGCGTGTCGGGCGGTCCTGTCGTTAAGCAGTTGAATCGGTTTACCGTATTGCCGGATCTGTACACGCGCTATCAAAGTGATGCTGCAGTGACGTTAAATCCCTTTGAATGGCGTTCCGATTTGATATATAATGCTGAATTGGGCAGTGGGCGCTGGCGCGTGTTGAACGATTTGATCGGCGTGATGGTCATTGACTCACAGCGGGCATTGCAAGCTGCCTGGAAGGACGCGATGATGGATGGTGTGTCAGAAGAAGAACGCAAGACACTGTCATCTGTACCCATTTCAGAGGCAGAAGCATTGAAGTTGGAGCAATCATGGGGAGATGCCGAGGTGCGCAATCGCACGATGGCTGATTGGACGGATTTTGCGCGCGACAAATACGGTGCTCGCGATTTGCCTTTGTCCGTGCGTATCACCAATGCGATTACGCTGTTTTTTCCCATGGGTATTGCCGTCTGTGTGGTGGCTTATTTGTGGCGTTTACGCAGTAGCTAAAAGAGTGAGACATGTTCGGGATTAAACTGGAAAATGTGACCAAGCGTTTTGACAATGTTCTGGCATTGGATCGCATCAATCTGGAAATTGACGCGGGGGAGTTCTTTTTTTTGTTGGGTCCCTCTGGTTGTGGCAAAACCACGTTGTTGCGCATTTTGGCGGGTTTTGAACAGCCCGAGCGTGGTCGGGTGCTTTTTGATGCGCGCGATGTGACTGATGTGCCTCCGCACGAGCGCAATACGGGTATGGTGTTTCAGAATTATGCGTTGTGGCCCCATATGACGGTTTGGAAGAATGTGGAATACGGTCTCACCATGCGCAATATGTCGCAGCACGCGCGCGACCAAAAAGTGAGGCGCGCTCTGGAAATGGTTCAAATGAGCGGTTATGCCGAGCGGTCGCCCAATCAGCTTTCGGGGGGGCAGCAACAGCGCGTGGCACTGGCGCGGGCACTGGTTATAGAACCGGGTGTTGTGCTACTGGATGAGCCGCTTTCCAATCTGGATGCGCGATTGCGGTTGGAAATGCGCGAGCAGTTACAGGATTTGCAGCGCACGTTGGGTGTTACGATGATTTATGTGACACACGATCAAAAAGAAGCGCTGGCTATGGGGGCGCGCATTGCGGTTATGCAGATGGGCAAGGTGGCGCAAATCGGCACGCCACGGGATGTTTACAGGCAGCCGCTCACGCGCTTTGTCGCGGATTTTATTGGCGAGATCAATTTGATTTCCGGGGAGATAAAATCTGTGGAATTCGAGGTGGTCGCTACAACAGATGTGGGAGATATCCGCGGGCAGGCGGGATATGAGGGTGTTCAGGTGGGGGATCAGGTGTTGTGCGCGATTCGACCCGAGACGATAGATTTTCTTTCGGATGAAAATAAGACGACGGACAATGTTATTTTAGGGCGCGTGCGGCGTGCGATTTATCTGGGTGAGGTTGAGCAATTTTTTGTCGAATTGGCGAGCGGAGATCAGGTCAAACTGATTCAGTACGGCGCGACCATGCAGCACGCACAACCCGGCGATGAGGTGCGACTGGGGTTTTCGCAGCAGCAGGTGGTTGTGTTGCGCGATGAAGCGGAGGACCGCGATGAAGCGGTTTGATCTCAATTGGCCCACGCTCATTTTTCTGGTGGGTTTGGTCGGCTTTTTTATCTTGTTTTTGTTTTATCCCCTGTGGTATGCCTTTGTGCAGTCGCTGGTGGTCGATGGCAGGTTTACGTTTGCGTTTTACGAATTGATGGTGACGAGTCCGGTTTATCAGGAATCTATTCTCAATAGTTTTCGGCTGGGGATGATTACGACGATTGCGACTACGTTGCTCAGTTTGCCTCTGGCGTTTTTGCTGGTGCGATACGATTTTGCCGGTAAGGGGTTTCTCAATGGTTTGATTCTGGTGCCGATGGTTTTGCCCCCGTTTGTGGGGGCGATTGGCATGAAGCAGATGTTTGCGCGTTTTGGCTCTATCAATTTGCTACTTTTGGATTTGGGACTTATCGATCAGCCGGTAGATTGGTTTGGCGGCGGTGGTTTTGTAGGTGTGGTGATTTTAGAGGTGCTGCATCTCTATCCCATTATGTATCTCAATGTGGCCGCTGCTCTTGCCAATGTCGATCCGAGTTTGGAAGAGGCGGCGCGCAATATGGGTAGCCGCGGGTTTCGCCTTTTTCGAACGGTGACATTTCCGCTGATGTTGCCGGGCTATTTTGCCGGGGCGATTATTGTTTTTATCTGGGCGTTTACCGATTTGGGGACGCCGCTTATTTTTAATTATAGGCAGGTTGTGGCGGTCGAGATTTTTAATTCTATTGAGGATATTAACGAAAATCCGATGGCTTACGCGCTGGTTGTCTTTGTGTTGCTGTTGACGGTTTTTTTCTTTTATCTGTCAAAGGCCACGCTGGGCAGTCGCCGCTATGAGATGATTGCGCGGGGGTATATCAGTTCGGGGTCGCGTCCTGCCTCTCGCGGGATGACTGTGTTGATTTACGCCGCGATGCTGTCGCTTACGGGTATTGCCCTGATTCCGCATATGAGTGTGTTTTTGACGTCTATTGCCGAGCGCTGGTTTATGGCTGTGCTGCCTCAGGAGACGACCGGACGATTTTATACGATGGTTTTTGAACATCCGATGTCTCTGTCCAGTATTGAGATGAGTCTGATGTTGAGTGTGTTGAGTACGACTCTGGATATTGTTCTGGGTATTGCCATTGCGTATTTGTTGACACGCACGCGCATTCCGTATAAGGGCGTTTTAGATGCGATGGCGATGTTGCCTCTGGCTCTGCCGGGTCTGGTGTTGGCTTTTGGGTATCTGGCGGGGTATTCGGGTACTTTTTTAGATGCGCGACACTATCCCGTGCCACTGCTGGTCATTGCCTATGCGGTGCGGCGGTTGCCCTATATGGTGCGCGCGGCGTATGCGGGATTTCAACAGACGAGTATGACGCTGGAAGAGGCGGCTCAAAATTTGGGGGCTTCCCGGTTGCGCACGCTTTTTCAAATTACATTTCCGCTGATTTTAGCCAATCTGGTGGCTGGCGGTATTTTGTGTTTTGCGTTTGCAATGCTCGAGGTGAGCGATAGTTTGATTCTGGCACTTAAGGATGAGTACTATCCCATTACGAAGGCGATTTACGCGCTTATGGGGCGTATGGCAGATGGCGCGTATTTGGCCAGTGCGATGGGTGTTTTTGGTATGGTGCTGTTGATTGTGAGTTTGTTTTTGGCCGGGCGATTTTTGGGCAGGCGCATGGGCGAGTTGTTCCGCGCGTGATCTGGATGCCGAATGGTGAAGCAGAACCCAGGGAAACACAAAAAAATTGTTCTTTTACCTCTATCACAAGGTTCTTTGTTATGATTAAGTCACTTGACAGCAGAGGCACCTGGCAAACTTATTCTATCGACAATGGCCTGGCTGGGCTACGTATTGAACACATTGCCGAGGATAGCGAGGGGTATATCTGGTTCGCCACATGGGACCATGGTGCCAGCCGATTCGATGGGGACGAGTTCCAGAATTTCACCCAACGAGACGGTCTTTGTAGTGACCGGACTTTTTTTAGTGCAAAAGACAGTCGAGACCGGATATGGTTCGGTACATTAAATGGGGTCTGCTGGTACGACGGGGCAAATTTCCACCATCTGGAGGACGATGGGATTGCAGGCCGTGCCGTGCAATGCATCTACGAAGACAATGAGGGCCGTGTATGGTTCGGCGGCACCCAAACTCTGGGATATTACGATGGTACTGCTTTCCACGACCTGATTCCACTCTATCTCAAGCACTATGAGCAGCCGCCTTCTCCTCAGTCGCCCAAGCGGTGTCGGGGCATTGCTCAGGACCCACAAGGCCACCTGTGGTTTGGCTTTGACTACCTCATTCACTTCGACGGACACGCCTTCCACCGCTATGAGGAAGAAGAGGGTTTTCCCCAACGCCAGATAAGTTATGCCGTAGGTTGCGACCATACCGGTAAGGTGTGGTTTGGTCAGCGTGGACATCAGAACGATATCTGGTGCTATGCCGATGGCAACTTCCAGCCTGTTCAGGTAGAATTGGGCGGCGCACTACGCCGAATTCAGAGTGACCGGGAAGGTCGGATGTGGTTCAGCACTTCAAAAGGGGTGCTCTATCAGAATGGTGATGAGTTCAGCAGATTTACTTTTGCCGATGGCTTGCCATATCCCTCAGTCAAAGCCGTGTTCCATGATCGCGAGCATCAGTATTGGTTTGCCACCTGGGGTGGTGTTGAGGTTTACGATGCCAGTATCAGTGTTTTTGACCTCAGTGCAGAGTTTTCTTCTGTCAAGAGCCAGATATCTCAGTTGGTACAAGACCGGCGAGGTGATATATGGATCGGGTATGCGTCTCCCAATATCAATCGTTTAAGTGAAAGCCTCTTTCGCTTTGATGGGGAGCACTTTGTACTGGTATGTACTGAGGATGGCTTTGATATCGACAACTGTTTCGCCATTTACGAGGACCTTGAGGGGTATTTATGGTTTGGCGGTGGCAAAGGTCTGTTCCGCTACGAAGACCAGAAGTTAAAAAAAATAAAAATAATTTCGGATTCAGGAGAAAAAAGTGTCAGTGCAATCGCCCAGGACCGGGAAGGCCAATTTCTTTTTGGACACTGGGAAGACAGCATCACAACCACGAGGAAAGACCTTTTTGATAGTCCATTGAAGATTATTTACCGGCGGGATGAACAGTTCCAGACTATTTTTGTGAAAAATGAGGTAAAAGATCCTTTCAGCAGCATCGGTACTATCATTGCCGGACGCAATGGCGAATTCTATTTTTATTTATCTTATCAAAATGACAAAGGCTTCGCACGTTGGCATCCTGAAGATGGCCTTAAATTTTATGGGGTTGAAGATGGGTTGATAGATCAGAGGGTCACTGACCTGCTGTTAGACCGATCTGGAAACCTGTGGATCGCAACTCAGAGTGGTCTGAGTTGCTTTGATGGCAAATCTTTCCACACCTTTACGACTGAAGACGGGTTGCTGAGCCAATATATCCGTTGTCTGTTTGAGGATCGGCAAGGACACCTCTGGATTGGTACAGACAATGGTGTGGTTCACTACGATGGTCAGCTTTTCCAGACTATCAATTCACCCCATATAGGACCGGTTTGCCAAATACTTGAAGATCGCGATGGAACCTTTTGGTTTGGTACTATCCTCGGTTCTCTAATAGGATATCGTTTGCGGCATATTTCACCTCAGATCCGCCTGCTTCGAGTAATCGCTAAGCGAGCTTATGAGAACCCAAAAGAAGTTGTTCTAACCAGTGCTGATCATCCCGTGATTTTCGAATACAAGGGCCTGAGTTTTTCTACCCATCCCCGCGATATGCTCTATGTATATCGTCTGAAGGGCTATGATACAGACTGGCAGCCAGCGACTCGAGAAATGAGGGCGCGTTACCGGAATTTACCACAGGGAGATTACTCTTTTCAAGTCAGGGCTATAGATCGCGATCTGAATTACTCCGAAATAGCCGAGGTGCAAATTTCATTAGAGTCGGACTTGCGTATTGAAGGTCTAATCGCTACACTCAGCAGTCAAGACAGCAGCGATTTTATCGGCCAGAGCAAGGCATTGCACCAGTTTCAATTCAGACTTAAAAAGGTGGCATCTACTGATATGACCGTGCTGATTTTGGGCGAAACGGGTGTGGGTAAGGGACTGGCTGCGCGTGCGCTCCACAGGCTGAGTGCCCATAGCAATGGGCCTTTTATACAGGTCAACTGCGGTGCTTTGCCCGAATCACTGATCGATAGTGAACTTTTTGGTCACGAGAAAGGGGCTTTTACCAATGCAGTATCTCGCAGGCTGGGCAAGGTGGAACTGGCAAAAAATGGTACGCTCTTTTTGGACGAGATCGGCGATATGACTCTGGAAATGCAAATCAAACTGTTGCGATTGCTGGATGAGGATACGTTTGAGCGCGTTGGGGGCAACCAGACTCTAAAGGCGCAGACGCGGATTGTGGCAGCAACGAATCGCAACTTAAAGGAAATGGTTAGCACGGGTGATTTCCGCGAGGACCTTTATTTTCGCCTCCTATCTTTTCCGATCTATTTGCCCCCTCTGCGTGAGCGCAAGGAGGATATACCGGACTTAGCCGAGTTTTTCAAGAATCGTATGGCAACTCATCTGGGCAAGCAAATCGATGCTTTGACGCCCGAAATTATGGCGTTGCTTCAAAACTACGATTGGCCGGGAAATGTACGGGAATTGGAGCATACAATAAACCGGGCTCTGATCTTATGTCCTGATTCTCAAATCGAAGTCGAGGATCTCGAACTGCACGGTTCTCGAATTGAAGGTACATCTTATGAAGATAAGAGCGGCACCTTATCTGCTTCTCAAGAAGCCGAAATCATGCCTCTGAATGAATTTGAACGTCACTATATTCTTAAAGTGCTCAATATCACTAACTGGCGGATAAAAGGGGCCAGGGGCGCAGCGACCCTGCTTGGATTACCGCCTTCTACTCTGTACACCAAAATGAAAAAACTGGGCATCAAACGTCTCTAATAATGCCACCGCTTTGCGGTCAGTCAGTTATTCTAATTAAAGACGTTATAACGTCTCAAGGATGTTATAACGTCTTTTTTTTATAATCAGACCGCTTTTCTGTTTTTAAAATTAAATATACATTTTATTGAAAAATAATGCTTTATAAGTAAAATGGTTGAAACAATTTATATTGGCACGAATATTGCGTATTATAAATACTAAAGTTTGGATCATCCGATAATTTTATCGAGGTATTTAGTATGAAATTACAAAAGAATCCAGAGGAGAACAGATATGAACTTGCAAAGATGTTTGGCTCTTGTTGTGGGTAGCGTGCTTGGCATGGTCAATGCGACGATGGCACAGGATGCGCCGTGGCACTATAATTTTGAGGAGGTGAGTGTGTCTTCTTCCTACCGGGCAGATTCGAGTAGCCACCTATCGCTTTCGACGCGCCATTACAAGTCGGGGCGGCAATCTTTGATGTGGTCCTGGCAGAATGGTGGGCATCTTTTGTTTACAGACCCTGAGCCGGAACGCAACAAGAGATTGACCGGATTTCGGGCGTGGGTGTACAACGAACAGGCTTTCGAGGATGGAGTACTGACATTTAGTTTTGGCTCAGAATCTGAACTATCGGCAAACAATCCGCGTTATCAATTTCAGTTTGGCTTGAATTTTACAGGATGGCGTGCGATGTGGGTTGACCTTCGAGAGGATGCGGGCAATGCGTCTTATAAGGGACGAAAAAATGGTCGGGCGACGGCCTTTGAAATCCGGGCACCGCACAATATATCTTCTGGTTCTGTGTTTCTGGACATGATGGAAATGGTGAGAGAAGTTAAACACGCCGCGGCAGATCCGCAGATTCCATTTGTCAGTGGTGGTATAGACAATGCGAGAGGGGGCCGAAACCGCGAATACCGCTGGAGTTTGAATACGTTGCCTGGACCTGTTCCGGAGGAGATTACTGAGGAAGAGCGGCGAGCTTTTCAGACCATTGCCAGGCGATACGAGACCTGGATTTTGGGCAATGAGGTGAAAACAGATATGCGCGAGCCTGTGCGCATTCGTCTCAATGCATTGGCAAACAGTATTCGAAACGGCCATCGCAATCTGGCAAAATATCAGATTCGGCGCGAGGGCGACGTCATTTTGGGTGTACCGCTGTTTGCAAGTCGTGCACCACATAGACCCGGGTTTGAGTCTGTTTTTGCGGAGGTTTTATTGCGCCTGGTGCTGGATTATCGCCTGAATGGCACTGAAGACAAAAAGAACCAGATTTTGGATGTTTTTGATTATCTCCACGATCAGGGCTGGGCGTGGGGCAGTGGTCTGGGTACGCTGGTTCATGAATTTATGCGTATCGCCGGGTATGCCCATGCTGTGTTCTTGATGCGAGAAGACTTGCGTGCCACAGGACGGTTGGATCGCGAAGCATTAACTCTGGAATGGCACAGTATGTTTGGGGAAGTGTATGAGGAGAGCTGGGATCCGGGTACGAATGCGGATTTTTTGCGGACGGTGGCGATGTATCGTTTGTTGCGTGTTTTGATGATGGAGGATACACCTGAAAAAGTGGCTAACATGCGCTGCTATGTAGCCTGGCTGGATAACGCGCTTTCTATTGCGCCTGGCTGGTTGGACACGATCAAGCCGGATTATTCGGGATTTCATCATCGGGGTATATATGCCAATGCCTATGCGCCCAATGCGTTTCATGTGGCTTCGATACTGGTGTATTTGTTGCGCGATACGCCTTTTGCGGTTGCGGATGATAAGCGCGACAATGTGAAGCAGGCACTGTTGATGACCAGGGTCATGGCAAATACTTATGATATCTCTACTGCTCTCAATGGACGTTATCCTTTTCGGACGCAGTTAGCCATCAAACTGATACCGGCTTATATGTATGCGGCTTTGAGCCATACGCCAGTTGATGTAGAATTATCAGGCGCATTTATACGGCTTTGGAACCCGAAATCGCAGTTGCAGATAAAAGATTTATTTCAAAAAGTATCTGCAAGCATCATGTATTTAGACACACCGGGTGCCGCGCAAATGATGGCAGATTTTTCAGAGACAGGTCACGCTCCTGAAGTTGCACCTTCTGGACACTGGACGCTACCTTATGGCGCGCTGTCCATCCATCGGCGTGCAGACTGGATGGTGAGTATGAAGGGGTGGAGCAAGTACGTGTGGGATTATGAATCGTCTGGTAGCGGACACAATCAACTCGGTCGTTATTTGAGCTATGGTTCGATGCTGATTTACGCCAGTGGCGATCCTGTTGGTCGCGAGGCGAGCGGGATTGTTCCGGAGGGATGGGATTGGAGCATGTGGCCTGGCACTACTGTGATACGTCTGAGCCATGCCGAGCTTAGCAACAAGAAGCGCGACCGCAATTTTTCGGATGAGACCTTTGTGGGGGGGGCAAATCTGAAAGGGCAAAACGGCATTTTTGCACTGAAGTTACATGATACAGAACACAACACGAGCTTTCGTGCAGTCAAGACCGTGTTCTGCTTTGACGATTTACTGGTTTGCCTGGGATCGGGTATTGAGAATGACGATGGTGGGCATGCGACTGTGACGCCGTTGTTTCAAGTATCGATATCAGAGGACCGCCCCACTGGGGTAAATGGGGAAAGTGTACGTGCGATTCCCTACCAATTTGTTGGAACAGAGGGGCAGACTGCCTGGGTGATGGATTCACTGGGTAATGGGTATGTGATTCCTGATGGAGGCGACCTGCGGGTACAACGTCAGGTACAAACTCCTGGAGATTTTGGCAAAGGTGGTGGCGGCGGAATGGGAACTTTTGAATTGGCGTATCTGGATCACGGCAGCGCACCGCAAGATAAGTTCTATGAATATGCCGTACTCGTGCAAAGGTCACCGGAGCATGTACGCGCATTTTCCGATGCACCGGAATACGATGTGTGGCAGCAAGACCGCAATGCACATATCGTGCATCACCGGGACTTGAAAACCACGGGCTACGCGCTATTCAGCAAGGATGCACGGCCAACAAAGGGCTTAGTTTTGTCGTCATCTTTGCCGAGCTCGGTGATGACCCGAGAAGTAGATGGCGGCTTATTACTTTCGGTGGCTGATCCGGATTTTGGATGGAGTAGAACTATTCAAAATCCACACCGACAAAACCGTGAGTTGATTACTAATCAGCCGAGTATGTCTCGCACAGTAAATGTGACGCTACATGGGAAATGGCGTTTGGATGGCGTGTATGACCTGGCGAGAACCGCGATTCAATCCGACCAGACAGTGGTGGAATTTACCTGTCAGGATGGCAAGACTGTAGAAGTAAAACTCATAGAGGTAAGTAAATAGATTTTGATTCAAGTGCAGGAGATCCTCTATCTGGGTGTTTTTCGTCAGATTAGGAGAGGGCTACTATGTGGCATTCTGTGCGCTTAGTGCCTGCCTTGAACTGTGTAATCATATTCGCGGCTATATTGATTGCCTTTTCTTTGCATGCACAAGATACAAACGAGGGGATATGTGCTCGCACCTCAGAGGTTCAAACTGTTATTTTGTCTCATATAAACGGTGTGAGTGATTGCGGTCTGGTCACTGTCGCACCTCTTTCTTCTATTACAGTGTTGAGTTTGAACAATTCGGGGATTACCAGTTTGCAGTCCGATGATTTCTCCGGTTTGTCAAGTCTTGAAATTTTGCGTCTTAAGGATAATAGTTTGAGTGCCTTGCCTGCCAGTGTGTTCTCTGGTTTGACGAGTCTGAACAGACTGGATTTGCGTGGTAATCCGGGTTCAGACTTTACTCTTACTCTGCAATTGGATCGCACCGATGATGCGGACGATACAGCGTCTGGTCCTGCGACGGTTGTGGTGAAAGTTGCCGAGGGTGCGCCGTTTGATATGATGGTTGGTTTGTCGGTGACGGATGGTACGTTGTCGTCTTCGAGTGTGACGATAGCAAAAGGTAGTACACAGAGTGATGCTATTACAGTGACACAGACCGGGGTGGGTCAAGCTACGGTGAGTCTGGGTGCTGTCCCTGCGTTGCCAGCTAATTATCGCGGTATCCAGACTGCTGTGGGCAATCCGCTCGTTCTGTTCGAGAGTGCTGTACAGACCAGGGGCTTTTTCCTTTCTCTGGATTTAGATGGTTCTGATGGTGATCAGGCAGTCCAGTCTCTTGCAGTACCCCCCCCTTCCGGTAATCAAATTATTTTCATTCAGATTTTTGGCACAGATATTCAAAATGCGTTCGGTTTTTCTGCACGCTTTGGATATGATGTAACTCAGGTTGTTTACGAGGGGTTTGACGCAGGCGATGTGTTGCCAAATCCCGCTGTGATTTCTGAAGAGGGTACAGGCTTTGTCGAAATTAATATTGCATCGTGGTCTGGTGGGTCTGCAACAGTCAATAGTGGTCTGATGGGTACGTTGCGGTTTCGCACCATAGATACTTTTGGAGGTACGACGATTCAACTGGTGCATGCTGAGCTTGGTCGGAATGATCAATTTGAAAGCCTGAGATCTGACGGCAACTTTGAGTTGGAGATAACTAAGCCTTCTTCTCCCGATATTGATGGGAGTGGGGTGGTGGATATTAGCGACTTTTTGCTATTTGTAGGACGCTTTGAAGCAAGCAATGAGACATATTTGGATCGGTTCGACTTGGATGGCAATGGCAAAATCGGTTTTTCTGATTTCTTTATTTTTTCCAAAAATTTTGGCAAGACCGCACCTGTGGCTGTGAGCGCACTTGCTCCCGTGACGTTGGGAATGAATCCCGTGACTGTGGATGTATCAGACAATTTCAGCGATGCGAACAGCGATGTGTTGCACTATACGGCTATGTCGAGTGCAAACGCCATTGCAACGGCAAGAGTAGCGGGGAGTGAGGTAACGATCAGCCCTGTAGATGTGGGCAGTGCAAAAATTACGGTGATTGCGACCAATGCAGGTGGATTGAGCGCGACTCAGGACATCGCCGTGACTGTGCAGCTTGCGATGGGATTTGAGGCTTCAAGAATCAAGCGTGCTGTGGATGAGAATACGCTACCTGGCGAGAAGATTGGCGATCCGGTTGCTGTAATGAGTTTCGCTTCGCGTACATATCGCCTGAGCGGGGTTGATGCAGATCTTTTCGTCATTGACAGCAGCAGCGGGCAGATTCGTACGCGGGAGGGTGTAACGTATGATTATGAAGACAAGAGGTCCTATTATGTGAGAATGGTTATGATGGACCAACAGTACCGGGATCTGGATAGCATTGGCGTGATTATTACTATCAATGATGTGAACGAACCGCCTTCGTCGCCCCCATCGAATTTCCTGGTGGTTCCGGGTGATCGGTCACTGAGCATTCATTACAGTCCATGTATTGATGAACCCGATAAACCGCCTATCAGAGGCTATCATGCAGAACTTCGCACGGGTACGGACGGCGATTGGGGCAATCGAAAGACCATCTATGGTCGCAACACTGCCACAGTTTATTATACGAAATTGAATGTGCCTCGGTATCACGATCCAGACTTGATCAACGGTCAGTTATATCAGGTTCGAGTTTGCGCTTGGAATTCCGAGGGTGCAAGCGATTGGTCTGAGCCGGTTTCGGGTACGCCAGAACCGAGGGTGATTTTTGTGGGGACAGAGTTTGAGCAATTCTATGGTACGGAGAATCTGGCATATGCGGAAATTGATCTCTTGAACATCACCAAAGCAGGAGGCAGAATCACGGTCTCGCAAGCCGCTCTTCCTGTGCATATTTCACCGACCGAGGCTGAGGGAGTTTTCTTACAAGCAGCCGTCGTTAATAGTTTTTATGTCCCGCAGGTGCCTGCTGGGGCGGGCTTTACCATTCTGGAAGGTTCGCCGATTTTGGATATAGAACTGAAGGTTGTGGTCAATAAACGCAGGATTGACATCGGCGATGAATTGATGGAGCCTGTGGAGATTTGCCTACCTGTGACTGCTGACATTTCCAGGCCGTTTATTATTCGCTACAGCGATGAGTGGAAAATACTCGAGAATCAGCGTGTGGATGGAAACGAGATCTGCGCTCTGACAGATGGATTCTCACTTTTTGGCGTTGGAGTGAAAAATACTCCGAAGTTAAGTTTTGGTGGTGTGACGATAGCCGATCAGGCCTATAAGCAGAATGCCCAGATTACTGATCTGGTATTGCCAACAGCGACAGGTGGCACTGCTCCGATTACTTATGCACTCAGTCCAGAGACTAATGGCACACCCAACTTGCCTGCTGGATTGAGCTTTAACGCAAATACGCACACGATTTCGGGCACACCCTCGGCGGCCTTCCCAATGACGACATTTACCTGGACGGCGACAGATGCTGATAACGACACAGCCGAATTGATGTTCGACATCACAGTTCTCACAGGGATATGTGCTCGCACTTCACAGGTTCAAGCAGCTATTTTGGATGAGATAGATGGTGTGAGTGATTGTGGTTTGGTCACGAGCACCCATCTCTCCTCTGTTGAGACGCTGAGTTTGAACAATAAGGGGATCACCAGTTTGCAGTCCAATGATTTCTCCGGTTTGTCGGGTCTTGAGACTTTGCGTCTTAAGGACAACAGTTTGAGCGCATTGCCTGCTAATGTGTTTTCTGGTTTGACGAGTCTGAACAGACTGGATTTGCGGGGTAATCCCGGCTCGGACTTTATCCTTACTTTGCAATTGGATCGCACCGATGATGCGGACGATACGGCGTCTGGTCCTGCGACGGTTGTTGTGAAGGTTTCTGAGGGTGCGCCGTTTGATATGACGGTTGGTTTGTCGGTGACGGGTGGTACGTTGTCCCCTTCTTCGAGTGTGACGATAGCCAAGGGCAGTACGCAGAGTGGTGCTGTCACCGTGACGCAGACCGGGATGGTGCAAGCTACGGTGAGTATGGGTGCTGCACCTGCGGTTCCAGAAGGTTATGGAGCTATCCAGACTGCTGTGGGCAATCCACTCGTCTTGTTCACCTCTTCGGTATTACATTTTGGTGGTCAGGAGATTGCCGACCAGACCTATAAGCAGAACAGTGTGATCACTGATCTGGTATTGCCAACAGCGACAGGTGGCACTGCTCCGATTACTTATGCACTCAGTCCAGAGACGAATGGCATACCCGACTTGCCGACTGGCCTGAGCTTTAACGCAAATACGCGCACGATTTCGGGTACACCTTCGGCGGTCTTTTCGACAACTGAGTTTACGTGGACAGCTACAGATGCAGCTAATGCCACAGCCGAACTGATGTTCGATATTACAGTTCCCGAAGGGATATGTGACCGTACCTCACAGGTTCAAGCAGCTATTCTAGATGAGGTAGAAGGTGTGAGTGATTGCGGTCTGGTTACGCTCGCCGATCTCTCTTCGGTTACGACGCTGAGTTTGAACAATTCGGGTATCACCACTTTGCAGTCCGATGATTTCTCCGGTTTGTCAAGTCTGTCCAACTTGCGTCTTAAGGACAATAGTTTGAGCACCTTGCCCGCTAATGTGTTCTCTGGTCTGACGAGTTTGACAAGACTGGATTTGCGGGGTAATCCCGGTTCAGACTTTCCCCTTACCTTGCAATTAGATCGCACAGATGATGCGGACGATACAGCGTCTGGTCCTGCGACGATTGTTGTGAAAGTAGCTGAGGGTGCGCCATTCGATATGACGGTTGGTTTGTCGGTGACGGGTGGTACGTTGTCGCCTTCTTCGAGTGTGAAGATAGCCAAGGGTAGCACTCAGAGTGGTTCTGTCACCGTGACGCAGACCGGGATGGTACAAGCCACTGTGAGTCTGGGTGCTGCACCTGCACTACCACAATTTTATCGTGGTATCCAGACTGCTGTGGGTAATCCACTCGTCTTGTTCCCTGTGGTGAATCGTGCGCCGGAGAAAGTAGGCACGATTGCTGCACAGACCTTAACCGAGGGTGTTGCCGCTGTGATGGTGGATGTGTCAGGCAACTTTTCTGATCCTGAGAATGATCCCCTGACGTATAGTGCGACATCAGATGATGAGGATGTTGCGACGGTGAGTGTGCAGGGTTCTGTTGTGACGCTTAGTCCTGTGGGTGCGGGTAGTACGACGGTCACTGTGACGGCATTGGATGCGACGGGGTCGAATATGAGTGTGGATCAAACCATCGCTGTGACTGTGAACCCTGCAGGATTGAGTTTTGGTAATGTGACAATTGCCGATCAGACCTATAAGCAGAACAGTGCGATCACTGATCTGGTATTGCCAACAGCCATAGGTGGCACTGCTCCTATTACTTATGCACTCAGTCCAGAGACGAATGGCACACCCAACTTGCCGACTGGCCTGAGCTTTAATGCGAATACGCGCACGATTTCGGGTACACCCTCGGCGGTCTTTTCGACAACTGAGTTTACGTGGACGGCCACAGATGCAGCTAATGCCACAGCCGAACGGATGTTCGATATTACAGTTCCCGTAGGGATATGTGCTCGCACCACACAGGTTCGCGATGAGATTTTAGATCAGATAGAAGGTGTGAGTGATTGCGGTCTGGTCACTGTCACAGATCTCTCTTCTGTTACATTGTTGAGTTTGAATAATTCAGGGATCACGGCTTTACAGGCAGATGATTTCTCTGGTCTGTCGAGTCTTGAGATTTTGCGTCTTAAGGATAACAGTTTGAGCGCATTGCCTGCTAATGTGTTTTCTGGTCTGACGAGTTTGAACAGACTGGACTTGAGTGGCAATCCCGGTTCTGCCTTTACTCTTACCTTAGCGTTAGATCGTACCGATGATGCGGACGATACAGCACAGGGTCCTGCGACAGTTGTTGTGAAGGTTGCCGAGGGTGCGCCATTTGATATGACGGTTGGTTTGTCGGTGACGGGTGGTACGTTGTCGCCTTCGAGTGAGACGATAGCGAAGGGTAGCACGCAAAGTGGTTCTATCACGGTGACGCAGACCGGGATGGTACAAGCCACTGTGAGTTTGGATGCTGCCCCTGCATTGCCAGCTAATTATCGCGGTATCCAGATTGCTGTGGGTGTTCCACTCGTCTTGTTCCCTGTGGTGAACCGTGCGCCGGAGAAAGTGGGGACAATTGCTGCACAGACCTTAACCGAGGGTGCTGCTGCTGTGACGGTGGATGTGTCAGGCAACTTTTCTGATCCTGAGAATGATCCACTAACTTATAGTGCAACATCAGATGATGAGGATGTTGTGACGGTGAGTGTGCAGGGTTCTGTTGTGACGCTTAGTCCTGTGGGTGCGGGTAGTACGACGGTTACTGTGACGGCATTGGATGCGACGGGGTCGAATATGAGTGTAGATCAAACCATCGCTGTGACTGTGAACCCTGCGGGGATATGCTCTCGCACTTCACAGGTTCAAACAGCCATTCTGGATGAGATAGACGGTGTGAGTGACTGTAGTTTGGTCACGAGTACACATCTCTCTTCGGTTACGAAGCTGAGTTTGAATGAATCAGAGATCACCACTTTGCAATCAGATGATTTCTCCGGTTTGACGAGTCTGGACAACTTGCGTCTTAGGAGGAATAGTTTGAGTACGTTACCTGCTAATGTGTTTTCTGGTTTGACGAGTCTGACGAAGCTGGATTTGCGGAATAATCCGGGTTCAGACTTTACTCTTACTTTGCAATTGGATCGCACAGATGATACGGATGATACAGCATCTGGTCCTGCGACGATTGTTGTAAAAGTAGCTGAGGGTGCGCCGTTTGATATGACGGTTGGTTTGTCGGCGATAGGTGGTACGTTGTCGTCTTCTACTGTGACGATAGCAAAGGGCAGTACGCAGAGTGGTTCTATCACCGTAACACAGACCGTTACAGGTAAAGTCACTGTGAGTCTTGGTGCTGCCCCTGCGTTGCCAGCAGGTTATCGTGGTATTCAGACTGCTGTGGGTGATCCACTTGTTCTGTTTTAAGGTTGAGGTCGCTGGTAGTTTTAAGGCATCTTCTCAAGGAGGACAGATATGAACTTACAAAGATGTTTGGCCCTTGTTGTGGGTAGCGTGTTTTGCCTGACCAATGCTACGATGGCACAGGATACGCCCTGGCACTATAATTTTGAGGAGGCGAGTCTATCTTCGGCCTACCGGGCAGCAGATTCGGGTAGCCAACTGTCGCTTTCGACGCGCCATTACAAATCGGGACGGCAGTCTCTGAGGTGGTCCTGGCGAAATGGCAGTCGCCTTTTGTTTACAGACCCTGAGCCGGAACGAAAAAAGAAGTTGATTGCATTTCGGGCATGGGTTTACTGCGAAGAAGCATTGGCGGATGCGGTGTTGACATTTGGGCTTGGAACGCAGGCTGAGCTAGTAAATAATCCGCGTTATCAGTTTGAGTTTGGTCTGAATTTTACAGGATGGCGTGCTATGTGGATTGAACTTGCCGAGGATGCGACCAATGCGTCTTATACAGGATCGGGCAAAGAGAAGGCACTGGCACTTGAAATCCGGGCGCCACACAATGTATCTTCTGGTTCTGTGTATCTGGACCTGGTGGAAATGGATAGAGATATTCGTCGGGGCGCGCCTGATCCGCAAGTGCCTTATATCAACGGGGGTGCTGCAGAAAATCGGGAGTACCGCTGGAGTTTGAATACTTTGCCAGGGCCTGTTCCAGCAGAGATTACTGAGGAAGAACGGCGGGCTTTTGAGACGATTGTCGAGCGATATGAGACCTGGGTATTGGGTGACAACGTGCTGGAAGACTTGCGTGAGCCTGTACAGGTCCGCCTCAGTACGGTGAGCAAGGTTGCGCGTTTTGGACGTCGCAATCTGGAAGAATACGAGATTCGGCGCGAGGGCGATGTGATTTTGGGAAAACCACTGTTTGCGAGTCGCTCGCCGTATAGCCCACATTTTGAGTCTATTTTTCAGAATGTGTTATTGCGTCTGGTACTGGATTATCGGTTGAATAGCGACAGTGAGTTGAGGGATGATCTGCTTGATCTTTTTGATTATCTCCACGATCAGGGATGGGCTGCCGGCAGTGGTCTGGGCACACTTCATCACGAATTTTTGCGGATAGCTGGCTATGCCCATGCTGTGTTTTTGATGCGCGAAGACCTGCATGCCACAGGACGGCTGGAACGAGAGGCATTGACCCTCGAATGGCACAGTATGTTTGGTGAGGTGTATGAGGAGAACTGGGATCCAGGTACGAATGTAGATTTTTTGCGTTCGGTGGGGATGTATCGTTTGTTGCGTGTTTTGATGATGGAAGATACACCCTTGAAAGTGGCGATGATGCGTTGTTATCTGGCCTGGCTGGATAACGCGCTTTCAATTGCGCCTGGTTGGCTGGATACGATCAAGCCGGATTATTCGGGTTTTCATCATCGGGGTATATATGCTAATGCGTATGCACCCAATGCGTTTCACATAGCTTCGTTGCTGGTGTATTTGTTGCGCGATACGCCTTTTGCGGTTGCAGATGATAAGCGCGACAATGTGAAGCAGGCACTGTTGACCACAAGGGTCATGGCGAATACGTATGATATTTCTTCTGCCATCAATGGGCGTTTTCCTCTTCAGACAAGCGCGGCAGACAAGCTGTTGCCAGCGTATGTGTATGCGGCTTTGAGCTATACGCCGGTTGATGTGGAACTGGCCGGCGTGTTTATGCGCTTGTGGAGACCGGAATTGCCTCTCTTACAAGAAGCCTTTGATGCGGCGTCTCCAGGGATCATGTATATAGATACACCGGGTTCAATACAAATGATGGTGGATTTTGCAGAGGCGAATTATACCCCTCCTGAAGTGGCACCCTCTGGTCACTGGACCCTGCCTTATGGCGCGGTGTCCATTCACAGACGCGACAAGTGGATGGTGAGCATGAAGGGATGGAGCAAATACGTGTGGGATTTTGAATCGGGTAACGATGGATCGAACCAACTCGGTCGTTATTTGAGCTATGGCTCAATGCTGATCTACGGCAGTGGCGACCCGGTTACCCGCGAGGCGAGCGGGATTGTTCCAGAAGGATGGGATTGGAGCATGTGGCCTGGTACTACGGTAATCCGCCTGAGCCATCCAGAGCTGGGCGAATATAGACGCGACCGCAATTTCTCAGATGAGACCTTTGCAGGTGGGGTGAATATAGGAGGTCAAAACGGTGTGTTCGCATTGAAGTTGCACGATACGCAACACAATCCAAGTTTTCGCGCGGTCAAGACTGTGTTCTGTTTTGACGATGTGCTAATCTGTCTGGGGTCGGGTATTGAGAATGATGATGCAGGACATGCGACTGTGACGCCGCTGTTTCAGGCATCTATCACTGAAGACCGTCCTACGGGTGTGAATGGGGAAAGTGTGCGTGCAATTCCATACACCTTTTCGGGAACACCGAACCAAAAGGAGTGGTTGATGGATGCGTCGGGTAATGGCTATGTGATTCCCAATGGGGGTGGTCTGCGGGTGCAACGTCAGATGCAGGAACCTGCGGGAGGTTTTAAAAAATCTTATTTCGGCGGCAAAGGGACTTTTGAATTGGCCTATCTCGATCACGGCAATGCGCCCTCAAATGAAGGGTATGAATACGCGGTGCTGGTGCAGCAACCGTTGAGCCGAATAAGGAAGTTTGCCGATACGCCGGAATATGTGGTGTGGCAGCGAGACGCGCAGGCGCATATCGTGCATTATCCGAAGTTGAAAACGACGGGTTATGCCGTGCTCGATGTTGGTGCAAGGCCCGCCAATGGTGCACTTGTGTCGGTTGATGTGCCGAGTCTGGTGATGACTCGTAAGGTATCAGATGGTCTATTACTTTCGGTTTCGGATCCGGATTTTGGATGGAATTGGATTATTCAAGATCCGCATCGACAGAACGAGACGCTGGTTGTCAATCAGCCGAGTGTGCCTCGTAAAGTGACGGTGACGGTGCGCGGGCAGTGGGATATGGAGGGGGCGAATGCGTTAGCTCAGGTTACAGATGTGCAGTCTGATCGGACAGTAGTGGAATTTACCTGTCAGGATGGCAAGACTGTGGAAGTGAAACTCCTCTGGACCAATGCACTATCGCGCCTGGATTTTGATGGGAATGGCGTGGTCAATACCAGGGATTTTTTGATGTTTATCAACAATTTTGGCTTGTCGGAAGGTGATGTGGGTTTTGAAGCAAAATACGATCTGGATGGGAATGGGATAGTGGGGATCAACGATTTTCTGATTTTTTCGGAGGGATATGGCAAGCGGATGAGTGGAAAGCCCGTGGCTCTTAGAAATGGGGGCGAAAAATTGGGGTCGTGACAGTTTGCCGCTTTAACAAAAAAGCCGCCACATTATGTGGCGGCTTTTTGCGTTTCTTATTTAGAGTGCGACTTGTCCCAAATGGGTTTTACTTTTTCGATGACTTCGGCATCGGTCGGGCTGGATGCGACGATGTTCGTAAATTCTTCAGCTTCAACTCCGAGTTCCTCCAGGAACTTTCTGTCAGCGGGTCACGGATAGACGTAATCACCGATGCAGCCCCGCAATTTTGCACGGGCTTTATCTGTTATGCGCGGTAGCCAGGGCATGTCGCCCATGTAAAGCTGACGGCTGCGCGGTCTAAAATCGACGGCGGAACTGAGTTTGTCCATTGTAGATTCCTCCTTGTAATGTGGTTGTTACAACTTAATGGTTTTCGCGGAGGATAGCAAGTTAGAAAGTTATTGAGTGGTTGTATGTGCTCAGCATTGTGTCGCCGTATTTTTTTTGTCGGGAGAGGGAGAGATTGGGAAAGGATTTGGGTAGCGGTGTACGAGCGGCGTGTTGGACGAGGATGTGTGCGTTGGGCGCGAGTATCGGCGTTGTTGCGAGACGGGTGAGTATGGTGCAGGACATGGGTTGCCCGTTTAATTGTTGGTGGTAGGGTGGGTCGAGGTAGATGATGTCGAATAGGGCTTTTGAATGCGCGAGTTGGGGCAAGAGTTTTTGCGCGGGGCGCGCGTAGAGTTGGATGCGGTCGTTGAGTTGCCAATTTTCTATAAGTTGCGCGATGAAGCGGTTGCAACGGCGGTCGGGTTCATTGATGACTACCCGCGCGCCGCGGCTGCAGGCTTCGAGGCCGATTTGTCCAGAACAGGAGAAGAGGTCGAGGAAATAACTGCCGTAGAGGATTTCACCGAGGGAAGAGAATACGGCTTTTTTTACAAAGTCGGATGTGACGCGGGCATTGCCGTATTTTCTATTATTAAAAGGAATGCGGCGGCCCTTAAATTCGCCGGCGATGATGCGCATAAGAAGGTGTTTTAATTGCCGTATCGGAAGCGCACTTCGCGTTCGACGCTCTTGCCACTGACCAGGTCGGTTACGATGATTTCGAGTGCGTTGACCCCGGGTCTGACTTTGTTGAGTACGATTTCGACGTATTCGCGCTCGTCGGCGTCCCGTCCGGTGAGTTCATTGGTGATGGCCACCTGGGGTTTGCTGGTTCTAAAGATGGTTCGCAATCCCGTGGCTACAGCGCCAAATACGCCAACGGCGGGCATAGCACTGGAGCGAATGCGGTATTCGGTTTTGTAATTGGTTTGTCCAAAGGTGTCTTTGGTCAGGTTGTAAATTTCAAAGTAGGCATAGACATTTTGCTTTATAGCATAACTGCGCGTGGGAATGGGGACGATCCACACGTCTTCTTTTTGAAATTTTGATGCGCCTTCTTCTGCAATGCTCGAGGCCAGTTGTATTTGACTGACCTGAAGTTCCGGGATCTGGTAGTCTCTGACTTCGAGTTCTTGCCGGTAGAGTCCAGTGCGTCCAGAGATGAGGTCTTTCATTTGCACCTGGAGTTCGTATTTGCCGGGCGGCACCTGTGTTTTGATGATTTCAGGTACAAAAGCACCCTGTTCGGTTGTGTTGGGGACTTGCGCGCCGCGATATGAGAACTCATCGGTTGTGCGATAGATGGAGGTGTGACCTTCATTTGCCAGCGCAACGGCCAATTGTACGTGTATGAAACTCGAATCGGCTTCTTGCTCAAT
>JAJEDY010000027.1 GCA_022821275.1 Candidatus Latescibacterota bacterium
CCGGCCTCACCCGAGATCAGAACCACACGCTGCTTGCCAGCCTGTACATCCTGCAACATCGCACTCAGTATCTTCATTTCAGATTCCCGCCCGACAAATTGCGGGCGCACAACTTTTCTATGCACATCGCGAAGCTCATCACCCGGCGGTACAAACTCCGATGGTAAGGCACGCACCAGTTCCTCTGCCGACTGATAACGATCAACACGTTCCTTTGCCAGCAACCTCAGCACAACTTGTTGCATCTCTTTGGGAACAGCGATATTGACTTCGCCCATTGGTGGCGGTGACTCGCGAATATGCTTCATAATAACAGATACCGGATTTAGATCAGAAAAGGGTGGTGCGCCCGTGAGCATCTCGTATAAGATCACGCCCAATGAATACAAATCTGACCGATGATCCACCCACAACCCCTTACCCTGCTCTGGCGACATATATTCTGCCGTACCAATCGTCGCGCCCGTATGCGTAATGGAGACTCTATGCAGATGTTTGATTTTCGCCAGTCCCAGATCCAGGATCGTGGTCTCAATCCCCTCTTTTGTCTCCAAAACCATAATATTGGATGGCTTGAGATCGCGATGCACTGCACCCTGAGCGTGGACATAAGCCAATCCCTCGGCAATTTGTTGTATCAGAGCAAAAAAGTGAGACGTCCGGAATTGCCCTAAACTTATACGATCGGCAATAATTTTTTCCAACGTCTTTCCAGGAAAATATTCCATCGTAAAATAGGGCCGCTCTTCGGCAAAGCCCCAGGTGTATGTGCGTACCAGGCGCGGATGCTGAAATCTGCTCAACACTTGAAATTCTCTGTGAAAACGGCGGCGCACAGCCTGCTCATCCATCATTTCATTCAAAATTTTGAGCGCGCACTCCCGGTCTTGCTCCAGGTCCAAAACCCGATAGACCTCTCCCATGCCTCCGGTTCCCAGATGCGCCTGGATTTGGTATTTGTTATCGAGAATGGTGCCGATTTCAAACATAAAAGCAACCACCGTCAGAAGCGGTAACTGGTCGTTTTTCAGACCAGTTCATCAGGATGTGCAAGATTCAAGGATGAAAAGGATGAAAAAGCAAAAACACTAACGCGAACCCCGGTCAAAGGTGCTTGTTTATCGCGTTCTGGATTCATTATCTATCTCCATTTAAAGCTATGTAGCGATGCGTTTTTGCACCAACATCAGAACGAGTAAAATAGCGCCACCAATCGCGTGACCGACCAGATTCCAATTCTCGGCATTGTCGAAAACCTGCGCGATCTTCAAAAAAGAAACGATTTCCTGAAAAGGCCAAAGCAACAGCACCGCTGCCGATAGGAACAAAACGCGGTATAGCACACCCAGCGACACCATGTGAAACCCCTCAGAAGCCGCTGCAAAAGCCAGCAGCCCCAGAAGCATAGCGATCGCTGTCTCGATAACGCGCCAGGTCTCCCCCTCAAAAAGGATGGGCGTATAGCAAAAAAGCAGGGGAATAAAATAAATACCCTTGGCAATGCGCCACGACTCAAAACCCGTACGCAGCGGACTTGCCCCCGCGATACCCGCAGCGGAATACGCGGCCAGACAAACCGGCGGCGTGACATTGGCATCCTGTGAATACCAGAAAATCAGCAAATGCGCCGCAATCAGACTCACCCCCAGACTGGTCAGCGCAGGCGCAGCCAGCACTGCCAGCACGATATAAGATGCCGTCACCGGCAGACCCATGCCCAAAATCAGAGACGCAATGGCAATGAGCACAACCGTAATAAGCACACTGCTTCCGGCAATCGCCGAAATGAGCAAAGAAAATTTGATCCCAACGCCAACCATCAGCACCACACCCACAATAATACCAGCGCACAAAAGAATAATACCCGTGGTAATCATATTGTGAGCACCCAGCGCAAGTGCATCGACAATATCGCGGATATTCATACGCGTGTTCTTATTCAACCAACTCGCAACGACAATACTCGCAGTTCCCGTTGCCGCGGCAAATGTAGGTGTAAAACCGTAGATCAGTGTACCCACCAGTACTACAATAGGAATCGCAAAATGCCAGCCTTCTCGGACCGTATCGCGGATATTTGGAAGTTCTGAGGCGGGTAAAGGCACAATCCCCCGTTTTCGCGCGCGAAAATGAATAAAAAAAGTAACACTGATAAAATAGATAAGCGCGGGAATAAAGGACACGGCTACAATAGTCAGATAGGGAATCTGCGTCCACTGACTCATAATAAACGCGCCCGCACCCATAATCGGTGGCATAAGTTGACCGCCCGTGGATGCCGCCGCCTCGACCGCACCTGAAAACGTAGGCGAAAAACCCGTGCGTTTCATCATCGGAATAGTAAGCGAACCCGACCCCACCGTATTCGCCACGGCACTCCCCGAAATTGAGCCGAGCATGCCACTGGCAAAAACCGCCATCTTTGCGGGTCCGCCCACGGTGCGCCCCATCAACGCGAGCGACAGACGAATCATAAAATCGCCTGCACCTGACCGCAGAAGAAACGCGCCAAAAAGCACAAAAAGCGCGACAAAAGTAGATGAAATAGTCGCAATCGTCCCAAAAATACCATCGGGCGCAAAGTACATGCGGTAGAGCAACCGCGGAAATGACACACCGGGAAACGCCCAGATACCCGAAAGATATCGCCCCCAAAAAAGCGCGTACGTGAGAAATACAAGCGCGAGCAGAGGAATAAAAAAACCGGTCGTACGACGCGTAATCTCGAGCAAAAGGAGAATCGCAAGACCCGCAAAAACGAGATCAGCCGTATTCGGAACTTCGTTGCGGGCGTGCAGCGCGTCCTCAAAAAACACCAGATAAAGGGCAACGACGAAAGAGAGAATAGCAAAAAAATAATCGAGAATCAGCGTGCGCGAGGCATAGCGCGCAGAGATGGGATAAAGCAAATACCCGAGAAAAAGAATAAAGGCATAATGAGCGGCATTGCGCTGTAATTCGGGCAAAACACCCAGCGTATTGCTCCACAGGTGAAACAGAGACAGGCAAACCCCCACAACGACGACGAGCGCCTGATGCCTGCCTGTAAGCACGCGATGCGGCGCACTCACTTCGCCGCTCTGTTCAACTATAGTTCTATGAGATTCTGGCATATTGAAATCGGGGACTGGAGAGTGGGGACTGGTGAGAAGCGGGGATCCAGCCCTTAGTCCCCAGCCTCTATCCCTATCAGAGACGGCGAGATATCGATACCCTTCTCGCTATAGTAGCGCGCGGCACCCGCATGCAGGGGAACAGCCAGGCCCATCGTCGCTTTCTCGAGAGACATTGCGAGCGTGGCTTTGTGAATATTTTGAATCTCCGCTAAATTCTCATAAATCGTTTTTGTAATCTCATAGACCACATCCTCGGGCAAATCTGCTCTACACGCCAAAAAATTGGGTTGTGCAATCGTCTCAATCGCCTCGGACTGCCCCGGATACGTATTGGCCGGAATAACATACCGCGTCCACATGGGAAACGCATTTTGGATCGCCACGAGATGATCATCGCTAAAAGCAAGCACAGAGACCTCGTCCGCACCGAGTTGGGCAAAAGCCTGCGTCACAGCAGCCACGGGCGGACCAGCCGAAAGCGTCGCCCCAGCAATGCGACCGTCGATCATCGCCTGAGCAGACGGACCATAACCCAGATATTCAGACGTAAAATCTTCATCTGGAGAAATATTAAGCGCTGCGAGAATAGTTCGCGTCGCGCCTTCTGTACCACTGCCGCGTTTGCCAATGACGTATTTGCGGCCCAGCCCTCTCAAATCCTCAACAGTACCTGTTTTGGCATCGGATGCGAGAAGTAGAAAATGTTCAACATTCTCCCATAGCAGGGTAATAGACCGGAGATCTCTAATCGCTTGCCCCTGATAAGTCCTCTCTCCGCGATAAGCCATCGCACCGTACAAACCCAGCAAAATCGCCAGATGTGCCTCTCGATTGACCAGCATCTGAATATTCTCGGCCGACCCTGCAGAATTGATAGCTGCTACCACAATCTTGGGCTGTAGCTTCTGTGTAATCGTCGTACTCAGCGCAACACCCACCGGATAATACGTCCCCCCGGGCGTAGCTGTTGCAATAATCAAATTCTGCGTCTGCATACCCTCCTGCGGTGCCCCGCAGGAAATACAAAATATAAAGGCGAGAAGCAACCACAGATGAACACGGATAAACACAGATGAAAGGGAAGATATACGCGACATGGAAAAACCTCAGAAAAAGTGAAGGATGACAGGCGTAACGAATCTACGAATTTACGAATCGAAGCTCATAGTAATTTTGGGTGGTTGGGCAGGATTCGTCTATTCGTCCTCTTATTTTATACCCCCCCACCTACATGCGTCAAGAGAAAATACCTTTGCACCTTGACAACCCCTGTTGTGATTTCTATACTTCCGTGGAGGAGTTACCCCATGGATAACACGCGCACCATTCTCTTTTGCATACTCGCATCCGCCCTGCTCTTGTCTGGCTGTGCAGAGTATCGGGCATATCGCCATTTAGACCGCGCAGTCACTCTCGAGGCCAATGGCGATCGCGAAACAGCGCTGGCGATATTTCAGGCTGCAGTGGATATTGATCCCGAAGACGCGGTTTTGCGGCGATGGTTGGGCAGGGCATATTTGAGGCGCAGCCAATACGACGCAGCGCGAGTCGAATTTGAAACTGCGCTCGGATTGGCCCCCAACTATCTGGTCTTATACCGAGATCTCGCGGCCGTCAATGAAGCCCTGAAAATGCCAGAAGTTGCTATCACATGGCTGGAAAAAGCCATATCGCAGGTACCCGCGCATCGGGAATCTTACCGCGATCTCGTCAGCCTCTATCTCGCTCACGACCAGTTGAGCGAAGCGCAATCCCTTTTGGAAACAGTTGTCGAACAGTGGCCGAAAACCATGTGGGCACATTTTCAACTGGGCAGTCTTTACATGGTATTAAAATGGCCCGAGCGCGCCGAAGAGGCTTATGTACAGGCACTGAATATTGAACCCAAAAACGACTATGAATTGGACATACAAGCACGCACACACGGCGAATTGGGCAATGTGTATTACGAACGCAAAAACTATGAGCGCGCCGAGGAATACTACAAGAAAGCGCTGGAACTCAACCCCCTTGACGATAGCAGCCTGAATAATCTCGCCTGGATATACGCAATTCAGGGAATACACCTGCGCGAAGGCATTCGCCTGTCGCGGCGGTCTTTGCACCTGCGCCCACATACCCCTTCCTACATGGACACACTGGCCGAATTATATTATCAGATGGGCAATACCGAGCGTGCCATTTTCATCATCCGCCAGGCCATTGCATTGAATCCAGATAACCCGGAGATACGCGCCCATCTACATCGGCAACTCGCCAAATTTATTTCTGGCGGACGGGGAAAGGTATAGCGACCACCCAACACAAGGGACTGGATATTGACTTATGACACCACATGACCCCGAATGGGGAAACCTGACACCGCCCGGCAACAGGCAAGAGAATTTGCTGGACATTCTCGCCCGGCTCGCGTTATTCGATACATTGACCCGGCAAGAATTGCACACCATTGAACGCATTATGCATCGCAGGCGCTTTATCTCCGGCGAAATGATCCCAACGCCGCAGTCGGGTTTATTTATCATCGTGTCCGGCGTCGTACACGTCGTTCAACGCCTCTCCAATGGCGAACAGACCATGCTCGACACCCTGAGAGCAGGTGAATTGGTAGGCGAAATCGTGCCATTGGACGACACGCAGCCTGCGACCTCTATTCTATCAGCCGAACAGAGTGAGCTGGTTGGATTCTTCCGCACGGATCTGGTCGATTTGATAAACACGCACCCCAGGATGGGATTCAAAATTCTCTGCCGTTTGGCACAAATTATGTCCCACCGCATGCAACATGCGATGACCGACCTGCGAAAAATACGCAGGACATTGATGAAAATGGAAAACACATCACAGGAGGAGGAAGTCGGGATATGACGAAAATTGAGGCGATTCACGCCCGTGAAATACTGGACTCGAGGGGAAATCCAACTGTCGAAGTTGATGTGCGCCTGAGTTCTGGCATTATTGGCCGCGCAGCCGTACCTTCGGGGGCTTCAACAGGCGTACACGAAGCTGTGGAAATGCGCGATGGACAAACGCGCTATCTGGGCAAAGGCGTGAAAAAAGCCGTTCAAAATGTCAATGATAAAATTGTCGGAGCCGTTGTTGGCCATGACCCATCGGACCAGATAAAAATCGATCAAACCATGCGCGATGTCGATGGCACACCCAACAAGGGTGCAATCGGCGCAAATGGCATACTGGGCGTTTCTCTCGCAGCGGCCAAAGCGGCGGCAGCAGCTTATGGCATGCCCCTCTATCGCTACATCGGCGGAGCCTCGGCGTGCCAATTGCCCGTCCCAATGATGAATATATTGAACGGTGGCGCGCATGCCGACAGCAGTGTAGATCTGCAAGAATTTATGGTCATGCCCGCAGGTGCAGAAAATTTTGCCGAGGGCCTGCGCGCAGGTGCTGAAATATTCCACGCATTGCGCGACGTACTCAAAAAAGCGGGTTATAGCACGGGCGTAGGAGATGAAGGGGGATTTGCGCCGAGTTTGGGTTCTAATGACGAAGCACTCGATGTCATTGCCGAAGCAATCAAAAATGCCGGCTATGTGCTGGGCGACGACATCTTGCTGGCACTGGACCCCGCATCGAGTGAATTTTACGATGGCGAGCACTACGTATTCAAAAAATCGGATGGCTCCAAACGGTCTTCGGCTGATATGACCGCCTTTTGGAAAGACTGGACGAGCCGGTACCCCATTATCTCCATCGAAGACGGTTTGGACGAAGACGATTGGGCCGGATGGGCCGCGCTAACAGCCGAATTGGGCGACCGCGTTCAACTGGTCGGCGATGATCTATTTGTCACCAACACAACGCGCTTAAAACGCGGGATTTCTGAAAAAGTGGGCAATTCCATACTCATCAAAGTCAATCAAATCGGAACCCTGACCGAAACACTGGAAGCCATAGAAACAGCCAAACGCGCGGGATATACAGCCGTCATCTCACACCGCTCGGGCGAAACCGAAGACACCACCATTGCCGATATTGCCGTGGGAACCAATGCCGGACAGATCAAAACGGGATCGGCATCGCGTTCAGACCGCATTGCAAAGTACAACCAATTGCTGCGCATCGAAGAAGAATTGGGCGATACTGCTATCTATCCCGGGCGAAACGCATTTTACAATATCGACATATAAAAAGGCTCAAAAAGTGAATAACTCTTTGCTACAAATCGCATCGCCAATTTTACCCGAAGAGACCCGCACGCGCCTGAACGCAGTGTACGCACAGGTTCCCGCTGTATCGTGTTCGGGGTGCGATGCCCCGGGAAGCTGTTGCGAGCTAACAGATGCCGAATACAATGACGACTTTGCAACCATGTATCCGCTCTACGCCGTCGAATACGTCAATATCATAGATTATGTGCGCTCGCACTTTGCCCCCCAAAAACAGCGTGAATTGCTGAATACAGTCGAAGAGCGCCCGCGTCGTTGTCCGTTCTTGACACCTGAAGGCGGCTGCTCGATCCACCCGGCGCGTCCCATGACCTGTCGCACCTACGGCATTTTAAACGAAGTCTCGCAGGTCAACGCCACCGCTGAATCCGCACGCGGCCAGGTGCCCTATCAATGGATATCGTCCTTCTTATCCACAGAGCGATACACCGTATGTCCAAAAACAAAATTACAAGAAACCGACAAAGTCGATGCACACATGAAAGCAATGGTATCTCTGGAATACGAGCGCGAGTTGATCTATCTGTCTGACACACTCAACTGGTTGGACGCCGACCGCCGAGAACTATTCCAACAAATAACAAAAAAAACCCACCCCACGCGGTGGACGTGGGGTGGATTTAATGCACTCGCCCAAAAACCATTAAAATGGGTCAAACACCACTTTGCAAATCTCTGGAAAACATCTTTTTTAGGAGAGTAAATATATGAGGTGAACCTAAGACGTGAGCCATAAGTACACCACCCAGTTCACCAGCCCCGAGTCTCCAGCCTCCAGCCCCCTAATACCCCTTCTCCTTATCCACCACATTCTGCAGTGCCTCACCCCTCACATACCTGTGCAAATTATCCACAAACCGCACCATAGCGCGCCTCCGAATATGTTGTGAAGACCCCGCACTATGCGATGTCAAAATCACATTGGGTTCGGTCCACAGCGGACTATCTTCCGGACATGGTTCCGTATAAGTCACATCCAGCCCAATACCCGCCAGCTTGCCCGACCGCAGTGCCGCGACCATAGCCTCCTCATCCACCACCTTTCCCCGACTGACATTCACGAGCAAACTGCCCTCCATCAACCGATCAAACATCTCACCAGAAAGCATCTTATGCGTCTCAGCCGTACTGGGGCAACACACCATAACCACATTGGACTGCGACATAAGTTCGGGTAAATAATCCATCTTTTCTAACTGATCCACAGAATCGGGACACGCCATATCCTCTGGATCGACCGCAATAACCCGAAACTCAAACGCTTTTGCGCGATCTGCAATCGCCTGTCCGATACCGCCCAATCCAATAATACCCATCGTCATACCCGCCAGTTCCAAACACGGCACGCGCTCCCAGTGTTTGGTCTTCATAAATTCCAACTGCGTGTGAATCTGCCGCGTCAACGCCAGCAAAAGTGCAAACCCATGTTCTGCAATCTGAGGTCCGAACAATCCCCCGGCATTGGTCAAAACCATATCGCTATTCTTAAATTTTTCATACAACTGCCCTTCGGCCCCCGCATGGGGCTGCTGAACCCACTTCAACGCATCTGCGTGATCAAAATCGGATTCCGGAAGCCGACCAAAAAGCACTTCCACGCCCGACAAATAATCAGCCTGATTTTCCCCCTCTGGCAAAAAAATCACCTCAACCTCAGAAGGCGCACCCTCTAACAACGCCTCAACATCCTCTGAATACCGACTGCTAATCAACGTGCGAACCATGCTCATATCTCCTTTTGATCTTACTGTTGGCTAAATCAACCTCTGGTCTTTCTCATGGTACAAAAAGAAAACGCCATCGCAAGCATTTCCGATGGCGTTTTGAATGATATCCATTTTTATAGATATCGTTTAATGAGATCGGCAATATCCCCATACCTCTTTTTCTCTGCCCAGGCGAGTGGCGTTGCCCAATCAGCACCTGCAAGTGTGGGATCGGCACCGCGATCGAGATAGAGACGCGCGAGATCGTACTTGCCCCATCGCGCAGCCCAGCCAAGCGGTGAAGACTGCAAAAGATCATCAACCACATTGAGATCTGCACCATAGTCGAGCAAAATTGTCGCAAAAGCGACGCGCTCAGCTTCAGTCATAATCACCTCTCCCCACACAACACCGCATGCCGCCATATGATGGGCAAGGCGATACCCAAAACGCCCGACCAGATTGGGACTGACGCCATGGTCGAGAATCATGCGAAAAATCTCGGGATAAACCGTGCGGTCAAAATCTCGGAATTTGCGATGCGGGTGGGTGCGCCACAGGCGCACAGGTTGCTCGAGCAAGCCAAACCAGCGACCATCATTTGCATCCCACTCGAGTTGGCGCAGACACATCCCCACAATATTGGGATCGCCCCCACAGCCCGCAGCCCACAAAAGTCTTTCCGCAAGCGAAGAATCATTGTGAAGCGCAACCGCAGCAGCAGAAGTTTCGCCCTCAAGCCCAGCAGTAATATGATCCAAAACCCCACCGTATCTAAACAGCAACCCCTTCATCTTATCGTCGCGATTATTGTACGCAGCCGCTATGGGATTGCCACTCGCGTAAATACTCGCATTGGGATCGGCACCGCGCTCGAGCAGAAGTTCGGCAATCTCATACTGCGAGTGACCCGCCGCATGAGCCAGCGGTTGACCCCATGAATAGGGTTTGGACTCATAGTGGTGGAGTTGATATCTGTCGTCGGGATCGAGACCCAGATCCAGCAACAAGCGCACCATATCGATATTGTCATTTTGCACGGCAATCTGTAAAAGACCGTCTCGCTCGCTGTCATTGGACTGAAAGCGTTCGGGATGTTGTATCTTATACTCGCTAACAAAACCCAAATCCCCAAGCGCGATAGCAGACTCGAGCGATTGTTCGCAGCCAGCCTGAAGAAGAATACCCGCACAAATCAAACACCCCTCGTTGAGTGGCCTGTTGCGACCGCGAATATTGTGAACAGCACCATCCAGAGGCGATTGACCTTCGGGCGTGAGATGCGTGATATCCGCACCGCGCTTGAGCAAATATTGAACACACTCATAATTTCCAAGAGATGCCGCAGTGTGAATCACACTCCCGCCATTGCGATGGCAGGCGTTGATCAAATCGGGATTCCTATAGAGAAGTTCCACGGCCTCCATCATCCGCCCCTCATGAATAGCCTCAAAAAGCGCGTCATTCTCCTCCGTAATGGTAATATTCTCGCAAGCCGCGAGTTTGCGTTTCTCGTCTTCCTCTCGCAAAATCTGAACAATATCATCCAGACCGCGTTCATCTGCTATAGTAAGTGCATCCGTAGCATCGCGATGGGGATAAATACCCGACGTGTGATCTGCACCTGCTTCCATAAGAACGCGAACCGCATCCGCGTGCTGATTCATAACCGCGTAGTGAATGGCGAGGTGCTCGTCATTTTCGGCCATATGAACATTGACCAGATCGGGTTGCACATCCAGAATATGGCGAATTTTGGCGACATCGCCCTCACTTGCCGCTTCGCACAAGTCGGTGACTTGATACGTTCCATTTGTATCCATAGTTGGTTCCTTTCCCGAATATCAGTACACAACATCTCCACGTCTTCTAATAAATTATAGTGAACATTTGTATATCTATCAAGGGAAATTTCTGAATCACTGATCATAACGCTCCTGGTACATTTGGCGCAGACGCTTCACCAGAATTTCATTGCCCTCCAAATCATGCGTGAAATCCATTAACTTTATTCGCATTACCCAATCGACAAATCAAAACGCGGGTGCTACAGCATCTTACAGGTCTGCAAAATTGACCAATTTGTCCTTGAGGCGCCGGGAATAGGTGACAAAATTGGAGAGCGTACCCGCATCGCGTCTATCCGGCTGCACCAACAGCGGCAGCAAGTCGCGGTTGATCTCATCCAGCACCTCCTGAAGCTCTTCGGCTCTTTTTTCAATCTTGCCCCTGGAATCCTCCTCAAGCGACTTGCGGATATCTTCGAACAAAGCCAATGTGTGACCGGAAAGTGTTCTGACCATCAATAAAATGTCGCTCTCCAACTCCACATAGTACATATTCAATACTTTCTTGGTATTGAAAATATCGTCTATTGAATCGTATATCGAAAAAAGATAATCGAACTGAGTATGCAACTTGAGCAGGTCCCGGGATTCGCGTTTTTGGGTAACAGATACGACTGCTTGGGAAAAATAGCTCACGTACTCCTTCTCCAAAAAGTTCACGTATTCCAGGCGCTTGGCAGACGCATCAAAGATACCGCGGTAATTAGACTCGATACTCAGCGTAACGAGATTGTAGCTTTCCTGCAAAAAGGAGAGGAGATCAACGAGATTTTGGCGCAGTTCGGATTTGACTTTCTTAAAAGCGATTTGCTCGTCAAACGCGGGAATGGCCAATCGCTCGAAATCCATCTCGTCCTCCCCCAAAAGCATATCGATCAGTCGCGTAAAAGGCGTGATCAAAAGAACAAAAATCAGACTGGTCACCACATTAAATACGAGGTGAATATTGGCCAATGCGATTGCGGGGTCGGTGGAAAATTCATTTAGTCTATCGCCAAAAAGCAAAAGGATAGGTAAAAAAAGCAGCACACCGCCCACATTAAAGAAAAAATGAGAAAGCGCGGTCTTCCTGGCGGCAAAGTCCATGTGTACCATCGCGAGCAATGCCGTTGCCGTAGTGCCGATATTCGCCCCAATAATAATGGGCACCGCGTTTTCAAGGCCCAATAACCCCTGTTGTGTAAACACAATTGCCAGACCTGTCGTCACCGAACTCGATTGCACGGCAGCCGTAAACAGACAGCCCACCAGAATCGCGAGCAGTGGGTTTTGAGGATTTATGAGATATTGGGTCAGCGTGGGATCATTCTGGAGAGGACCGAGTGAAGAAGAGATCAGATTGAGAGCAAAAAAGACAAAACCAAAATAAAAAATAGACTTGCCGAAAATAGCAACTCTCGACCGAACAAAGGAAAGGGCAAATCCCAGAATGATAAATACGGGCGCAAACGCCGTGAGCTTAAATGCGACCAGTTGAGCCGTAATCGTGGTGCCGATATTCGCCCCAAAGATAATACCAACGCTACTTTTGAACGAGAGCACGCCCGCATTGACCAGACCCACAGCAATCACCGAGGTCGCAGAACTCGACTGAATCACAGCGGTTACGAGCGCGCCTATGAGCACACCTATAACTGGAATTTTGGTCGCCCTGGCGAGAAATCTTCGGAATTTTTCGCCAGAAACCTGTTCGATCTCCGCTGAAAAATTCTCCAATCCAAAGATAAAGAGAATAATCGCCGTCAGCCCGGCCATAATAACAGGGAGATATTCCATTGCTCCTCCTTAGCTCTGAAATCAAACCCCTATACGTGTTCTACTATCATCTCGTCCGGCTCGTGCAAGCGCGGTTCTGGTGCAACCTCATCAGGTCTGTGTGTCTGGTGTACATACATGCGCCAGTACACACCTTTTTGTGCAACCAACTCATCGTGTGAGCCTTGTTCTACAACATGCCCTTCGCGCATGACGAGAATCTGGTGTGCATTTTCCGCTGTACGCACCCGGTTCGTAACAATGATTATGGTTTGCCTTTCAAATGCCTTCTCAATATTTTCAAAAAGCAGTTCCTCAGCTTCTTCAGAAAGTGCGGAAACCGAGTCATCAAAGACAAAAATAGCCGGATCGCCCAAAAGTGTGCGTGCTATGGAAATGCGTTGCACAACATCTTGAGACAGCGATTCTCCACCTTTTCCAATCTGTGTATCATACCCCTTTGGCAGTTCGAGAATCGCATCGTGAATGCCTGCAACCTGTGCAGCGTGTTCAATAACAGACCGTTCGATGTCTGGATCTCCAAAAGCGATGTTTTGCGCCACAGTTCCAGAAAATATGCGTGCTTCCTGACTCGCCATGCCAATCTGTTCGCGCAGGTCTTGAAGATTGAGCGTGCGTATATCCAGTCCATCGATTAACACCCGGCCTTCGGTGGGATCGTAAAAGCGCGATAACAGATTCACCACAGCGGTCTTGCCGCATCCACTCGGCCCTAACACAGCAAGTGTCTGGCCTGCGGGTAAATGAAAATTCACATCTCGCAATGCAACAGGCCCACCCTCTATGTAGCGCAGCGATACATTCTCAAATGCAATATCCCCCCGTAAAGTATCTACAACCACGCCTCCGCCATCGTCTGACAGATCATTTTCCATGTCGAGCACTTCATAGATGCGCTCCAAAATGATGCGGGTTGTCTGAAGCTGAACATTGGTATTTGTCAACGCAGTAATAGGTCCAAATAGCAGGGCGGTCATCTGATAGACAGCGAGGACTTCGCCGAGTTTCATAGCCCCGTCCTGCAACTGCAAAAAGCCATACATCAGTATGCCAGTTGCACCCAATCCACTTATAATCATCAGGGTAACGCTCAGGCCGGTATTCAAAGCATTTTGTCGAAAACCGATCTGTAAATTCTGCCGCAGCCGCTTGAAGAAGCGCGTTGATTCTGCTGCTTCTTGGGCATAGTATTTGATTGTCGCAACATAAGTCAACTTTTCTTCGATCAGCGATTGCAGTTCTGCATTGGCATTTCTCATCGCTTCTGTATTTTTCCGCAGGGGTCTCATAAATAGTATTGCGCCAGTCGCATAAAAAGGCAACACACCCAGTGCCATAAGGGTCATTGTCGGACTGATTTTCCAGAGCAAAACAAGCCCCACAATAAGAGTTATAAACTGAGTCGCCACATTGACCGGCAGATTCACGGTATTGGTCTGTGCGCTATTGGCATCATCCATCACGCGCACCATCAACTGCCCGGTTGAATATTTGTCAAAATACGAGAGCGGCAGATTGCTGAGTTTTGTCTGTACCTGTGACCGCAATCGGAACAGAACACGCTGTCCTGCAGACGATGTTAAATATCCAGAAATGCCACCAAATCCAGCCGTTCCAAACCGCAGTGATAGGCTAATCGCCAGAAATATCCACAGCCCTTCAAATTTGTCCTCAGTACTCACAGGCGGCGCGCTCTGCTCTGATTGCACAACTGCGACATTGCCTTTTCTTGCGACCTGGAGAACATCATCAACCAGCCACTTGCCCAACAAACTGAATCCATAAGGCGCTTGATTAGCCGTAACAGTCAGCAAGAATGCCAGCAGCAGTTTACCCCAATGTCTCAGTACGTATTCTTTATAGAACCGTCTAATCAGTTTCACGTCCCCTCCTCCACCCCGTACTGTAGCTCAAAAAGATTGCGATAATGTCCACCTTCAATCGCCATTAATTCGTCATGTGTCCCAGACTCTACTATTTTTCCATTTTCAATTACGGCAATGATGTCGGTTTCACGAGCTACGCCCAGGCGACGCGCAACCGTCAGAATTGTCGTGTTGGGCAAATGCTCAAAAACAGCATTTAACACCTCGGTGGCACTTTCCGGATCTAAAGCCGCTGTGGCCTCGTCGAGAATCAGTATTTTGGGTTTTACAACCAGTGCCCGAGCAATACCCAGCCGCTGTCTCTGTCCCGCAGATAGTCGAATCCCACCTGGCCCTACAGGTGTTTCTATCCCCTCACTGAGTTGTTCTACAAGGCCATCCAACCCAACAACCTTCAACGCATCGTGCAATGACGCCTCGCTTGTATCCGCTTTTCCATAGGTCAGGTTGTCTCGAATCGTACCTCTAAAAATCCCTGTGGAATCGCGCACCATAGGCACCTGTTGTTGATAATGCACCACATCGTATTCGCGCACATCGCGTCCATTGATCAAAAGGTGTCCATCTTCAGGATCAATCATTCTGCGGATTGCACCGAGCAAAGATGTTTTGCCCGCAGCAGGCGGTCCAACAAGCGTCAAATTCTCTCCCGGATCAATATCCAGATTCACACCGTCAAGCACGACCTCCCCCTCTTCGGGATCGCTGTATTTGTATCCATTCATTTTTATGTTTACGTCAGCCTCGTCTTTTAATTTCGCGCCCGATGTCTTTTCGATCTCCGGTGATTGTCTAAATAGTTCATTCACGCGCCCAATATTTACAAGAGATTGAGCCGCAGCTTGAAGCATCTTCACAAAACGAACCACGGGCCCCATCAACTGATTCGAATAGGCCGCAAATGCAATTACATCACCATATTGGATCTCACCCTTTAAAAACAAATACACCGATGCTACATAGATACATGTTGCACCGGTGCCGTTGATAAATGTCGTTGCCTGTGTAAATCCCATATTATAGACAATACCGCGGAGTGCTGTATCGCGACTTGCCCGCAGCCGATCTCGAAAGTGCAATGTGGATTCGTCTTCCTGAGCGTAACTCACCACGAGGTCATGGCTTGCCAGTCTTTCCTGGAGCATACTGCTGACGTGATCCATGTGTCCACGCAGTTGCACATTGTTGGATTGTATTCGCCCGGTGAACAGCTTGTAATTCAGATAAAAGATGGGCACAAGTGCCAAAGAAACCAGTGTCAATTTGCCACTGATCTCGATCATAACAGCAATTGCAAATATTGCAGTAATCGTATCAATCACCAGATTGACCAAATGCCCTGTCACCAGATTTTGAACCGCGCCGACATCGCCCATCAGCCTTTGCATCAGGGAACCCGTGGGTGTTTTGTCGTGAAAACGCAGAGGCAGATGCAACAAGTGCTGATAGAGATCATTGCGGATACTGGCAACGATACTCCTGCCTACAATCGCAATGGCACGCGCATTCATGTACGTCATCCCTGCTCGCAGCAGTGTGATACCGAACAACGCACCGATCAATAATGGCAGCAATCCATACTGCCCATCTGAAGCCACATCATTGACCAGCCAGCGCATCACCAGCGGTGGCAACAACCCTATCACGGTCAGTACGCCAGCGAGAAGCAGTGCCCAAATAAATTTCCATTTAAACGGTTTGATATACGGCCATAAATCCCTGATGCTTTTGATCAAACCCTCTTGTTTATTCTTTTTTGCCATATCACTCTTTGAGAGCCTTCTGCTGAATTTCTGCTCTACCCTACGATCTTCTTTTGACGTGCTTGCATCAATTCATCCCGTCTTTGTTTCGCCAATTCCCTCATATTTTCAACTTCATCAAATTCATCGACGATTTCCTGACCCAGCATTGCTTCCAGCACATCTTCCAGAGTCACCACGCCAGCTACACCACCAAATTCACCCAATACCACAAACATATGCTGCTTGCGTTCGAGAAACTGTCGAAGCAATTGATCCAGGGGCAGATCATCTGCTACAAAATGTACTGGATGTATCAGATCAATTAATTTCTTATCAAATTCATCCTGTCCAATGGCATTCAAAATCTCTCGCCGGTGTGCAATGCCTACAATGTTCTCAGCATCTTTATCGTAAATGGGCACGCGACCATGTACCCAATTTCCCGCTTCGTCTCGAATATCTCCCACGGTAAGCTGGCCGCTCTTTGAGAATATAACAATACGGGGCGTCATCACTTCTGCAACTTTTTTTGATTTTAACGCGATGATATTTGTGATGGCATCCACTTCGTCTTTACCGAGCACACCTGTTTGTCCACTCAACCGTATCATAACCTGGAGTTCATCTTCTGATATACGTTGCTCCTGATCGCGCTTCGCAATCAGTCTTGTAAGCTTGCGTGTAAACCAGACCAATGGCGACATCAATGTCACCAGCAATTGTAATGGTCTTGCAATAAATTTCGACAAGGGGCGGCTATAGACAACGCCCGCTGTCTTGGGAAACACTTCGGAAAACATTAAAATCAGCAGCGTAAATACAGCCGAAAAATAGACAACATTCGATGGACTAAATACTTTTAGAGCTACAGCACCGGCTACTGCAGCACCTGCTGTATTGGCAATCGTATTGAGAGAAAGAATCGCTGCAATAGGGCGGTCAACCTCTTTGCGTAGCCCCTGTAAGATCCTGCCCGATGCACGTCCTTCCTGCGCCAGAGATTCGATATGGCTAATAGGTACAGAGTATAAAATTGCCTCAAACAGTGAACACATCGCCGATGTGCCTACAACAACCATTACAATGATGATCAATTCAATCATAGGACCCTCGTTATCTAATTTAATACCGTATTCCAACCCAATCTCTACATCTGAACCTGGCGCAAGTTATCATTATCGCATAATGATTTCAACCTTTTTTCTTATTCATATCGCAATACATCGATGGGATTGGCACGCGCTGTTTTCCAGGTGAGGCATCCTGCTGTCAAAACAGCTATAACAAGCAGGACAGCTATACTCAAAAGAAACGGCCAAACCACGAGATCGATCTGATAGGCAAAATTCTGCAACCAATCCTCCATCAAAAAATATCCAACCGGACACGCAATCGTGCTGGCGAAGACAGCGAGCCAGGCAAAGTCTCGAATAATTAGAACCATGAGATGGGATGCCGAAGCACCCAGCACCTTGCGAATACCAATTTCGCGGGTGCGCTGTTCAGCGGCAAAAGCCGCCAGACCTACCAGACCCAGACAGGCCAGTACAATGGCGACAACTGCGGACCGCGTAAAAATGCGCCCATGGCGTTGTTCTCGTCGGTATTTGGAATCGATATAATCATCGATAAAAAAGTACTCAAAAGGCCGCGTCGGGATAAAATGCGTCCAGGTCTCTTCAACAAAAGCCATCGTCTCCCGAACACGGTCGGGTCTAATCTTGAGATGTAAATACTTCAAACCCGCACCCGCCGCAGACAGAACCACAGGACCCAGAGGCTCTCTGAGATAACGCACGTGAAAATCTCCCATCACGCCAATAACCTGCGCGGGCCTCTCTCCAATCATCAGCGTATGCCCCAAAGGATTCGCCCAACCGAACCGCTTTACAGCAGTCTCATTTATCACCACCTGCATCGCGCCCGCGTTCTCTGTCGCCTGCTCGGCATAAGTCTGCGAAAAACTTCGACCCGCGAGCATCGGAATATTGTAACAGGTGAGAAAATTCTCATTTGCCCGAAAAACGCGCACTTCCACCTCTCGATCCGGCCTTTCAATATCCGACGCAAAACGCCGACTCGGCCAACTGTGTCCGGGCAGATCCAGACTCGTACCCGCAGCGACAATATGGGGATGCTGAAGAAATCGCTGTTTGACCGCGTTATACTGACTATTTAAGTGGATTTGCTCCGCATCCGGACCAAAAATTTTGACCACGACAATCTGATCGCGATCAAATCCCAAATATTTGCCATGAACCAGATCCATCTGCTGATACACCACGAGCGTAGATGCAATGAGAATAGCAGACACAGCAAATTGCACCACCACAAGTCCCTTGCGTAGCCAGAGATCCCTTGGAAGCCTGTTGCGCAACCCCTTCAGAACATCAACGGGCTGCTGCGCTGAAAGATAAAAAGCGGGATAACTTCCCGAAATCAGCGCAGTAATCAGCGCAATACACACAATCCACAAAACATGATCAGAAATATTAAAAACAAGCGGCTGCCCCATCAGACCTGAAAACTGGGGCAAAAGCAACACCGTCAAACCAAAAGACACGGGCAGCGCAACCCCGGTAAACAACACAGACTCGCACAAAAACTGCCCTACAATATGCTGCCGCCGTGCCCCCACAACCTTGCGCAGACCAATTTCGCGGGCGCGAATAGCCGACCGCGCAGTAGCCAGATTCATAAAATTGATACAGGCAATGAGCAAAATACCCAGACCCAGAACAGACAGGGGATAGAGATCGCGGACATCCCGATACGGCATCCCCCCATCCCCCGTAAAACCCTCCAGATCAATCCTGGAATACAGATGGATGCGCGGCAGAGCCTGGAGATGGAAAGTCGCCTCCGACTCAGAGGGAAAGCGAGTTGCAAGCGCGCGCTCGAGAGCCGCAACATCGGCATCGGGACGCAAACGGATGTAAATCGGCGCAGCGCGTATAGCCCAGTTATCGGACGCAAAAAAAGTCACACTATCAAACTCCAACCGCGTATTGGTCGGGCGGTCTTTCATCACAGCAACAACCGTGAACACCTGCTGATAGGTCTCGCGCTGCACCTCAACGGTGCGACCGATGGGATCTGCATTACCGTAGAGTTTGCGGGCAACGCCCTGCGTTAAAACAACAGACGCATCTCGGCGTTTGAGCGCGGCAGCATCTCCCCGAATAATATCCAGACCAAAGAAATCCACAACATCTCCATCAACCGGACAAAGGCGCTGCTGAAACAATCGGTCCTCCACGCGAAACCAGGACGTAATGCGGCGGAACTGAACAACAGCCTCGACCTCGGGATATTCATCGCGCAAATGCACGGCAATCTCTGACGGAAGAGCGCCGCGCCATTCGACTTGCCCCCGCGCGTTTAGATCCCTCTTCATAATCCGATAAACCCGGTCAGCATGGGGGCGAAAGGCGTCGTAGCTCATCTCGTAGCGGATAGAAAGCATAATGAGCACAGCACACGTCAATCCGATGGCGAGACTACTCAGACTGATAAACGCATAGAACTTGTAACGCATCGCGTTGCGAATCGCAACTGTCAGAAAATTGTAGAACATGGCGACTTATGGAAAACGTCCCCCGTGTTGATAGACGCGGTCGCCGTGTGCCATAAGCATATCATGCTCTTCGGGCGCAGGCGCCCGCCAATCGTCCAACAATGAAAAATCGTGCTCAAGCTCTGCGTGGTCATTGGGCGCTGCAATGGCAATAGCGACAGAAGGATGAGCCAGTGCAAAGCGGTACCATTCTCTCGCGGATGGCGGAATAAAATTGGGCGGATCATCCGGCGTAGGCTTCATCAAAGCACCCCAGCGCAGGCAGGTATAGACAACCACCGGAATACTGCGCGGATCGGTCAACGGAAACACATCCTCCTCTGCCCCCCGGTGAGCGGCATTATAGCGAAGCATAAGCATATCCAGAGGGCGGGACTCAACCTGTTCAGGTGCACGAAGATCGCCTACAGCAATGCGAGCCGCCATATTCCGCTGGTGGCTGGTCAGACCGAGAAAGCGCACCTTGCCCTGCTCGCGGGCGCGCGCCATAGCTTCATAAGCGCCCCCTTTGGACGCGATCTCATGCCATTCACCTTCGCTCTCTACATAGTAAAAAGTCACAACATCTATATAATCGGTATTCAGTTCTCTCAACGCATCGTCAAGCTCCCGCTCCGCACCTGAAGCTGTACGAGATTTAAGCTGCCATGCCAGCACAATCTCCTCCCGCTCCACCCCCATACCCGCAACAGCGCTACTCAAACCATCGGGACGCCCACACCAATTGAGATAATTGACACCGCGCCCAACCGCATAACGGACATCTGCAGGGGACAAATGCGTATTGCCCCTCGTAGCCAGCCCCAGGCGACAAAGAGGTGGGGTATTCTGGTCAAATTGAAAGGTACGTCGCATGGATACTCTCCGAGAATATTTAACGCGATTTCACAAGCAACACACTGAACGTATGGATAGTCAGAATTTGTCGAAGTGTCAAGAGACAAACACAGAAAGCGATGTGTTGACATCAGTCGTAAGTTAGCTATACTTGAGAAAGAATTATTTTTTTATTTTATTTTTACGAGCCATATTATATGCCAGAAATTTGTAGATTCTATGGAATCAGAATTGAGATGTTCTTTCTCGATCACGGAATTCCACATTTTCATGTGCGCTACGGTGAATATACGGCAAAAATTGCCATTGAATCTCTGCAAATCATTCGAGGTGTATTGCCCAGAAGAGCATATCGTCTTACCACAGAATGGGCGGTTCTCCATCGAGATGAACTCATGAGAAATTGGCAGCGCACGCAGGCAGGGCAGTCGGCATTTTCTATTGATCCGCTGACTTAAAGGAGATGATCATGTCTGATTTTGACGAAATCATTCGCGTCGGTCAAGAGATTCCCGAGGTCGCTTCTGTAAAAACGCAAATGCCTTATACACTAATTGTAACCTTTGGGGATGGCACTTGTCGGGAAACTCTATTAAATCCCGATGATATGGTCGGCCTCATGGCCGCCTTAAAAGATCCAGATTACTTTGCTCGGGCATTTGTAGATACTCGCACCAAAACAGTTGCCTGGCCCAATGGGGTTGACCTGGATCCTTGTGTCCTTTATGAGCCATCCTTGCGTACAAAAGACCCACATTCAAGATTTAAAACGGAATCATATTGACAAAACACAATCCCTATGAAGCATTTCGCATCAGGGAATTTCGGTTATACGCGCTGGGCTGGTTTGCCGCACTGGTCGGTACGCAAATTCAGAGTGCAGCCATAGGATGGGAAATGTACGCGCGCACCGGGCAAGCACTCGCGCTCGGCCTGGTGGGCCTGGCAATTGCATTGCCCACAATGATCCTCGCACTCCCCGCAGGATATCTCGCCGACCGCTTTAACCGACGCACGGTCATGATGTTGAGCCTGACGGGCACGACATTAACCTCTCTGGGCCTTGCAGCAGTATCGTGGAAACAGGGACCAATTGCCCTGATGTACGCCATACTCGTAGCAGATGCCGCAATAACCGTACTCGGCGCACCAGCACGACGCGCAATAGTACCGCAACTGGTACCGCGCGGAATATTTCCCAATGCTGTAGCATGGAGTATGAGCTTGATGCAAATGGCGTGGGTAGTGGGCCCCATGATCGGAGGCCTGATTGCCGCAGTTTATGTACCTGCGGCGTACCTGGCAAGTGCTGGATGTACAGGATGGTTTCTATTGGTCTTATCCCGATTGCGCGTACCGCCCGTAGAACGCGATAAAAATGCAGCGCGGGTTTCACCACTGCAAAATCTGATGGGTGGACTGGTATTTTTGAAGAACAACCAATTGCTATTGTCACTCATGGCACTGGACATGTTTGCCGTGCTCCTGGGCGGAGCCGTGTATTTATTGCCGATATACGCGCAGGACATCTTAAATGTGGGATCCGAGGGATTCGGAATACTGCGCTCAGCACCTGCGGTGGGTGCCCTGATAATGGCACTCACACTGGCACACTTGCCCCCGATGAAAAAAGCCGGCAGAAATCTGCTCCTCACCGTAGCCGGATTTGGCATCGCAACCATAGTATTCGGCATATCGGAAAACTTCTGGTTATCATTTGCGATGCTCGTATTGACCGGGGCATTTGACAACGTCAGCATGGTCATTCGTCACACACTCGTACAGTTAATCACACCCGATGCAATGCGCGGCAGGGTATCGGCTGTAAACGGCGTATTTGTGAGCGCGTCAAATGAACTGGGCGGCCTTGAATCTGGAGGCGTAGCGGAATTGTACGGACCTGTATTCTCAGTGGTAAGCGGCGGCATCGGAACGCTATTGGTCACAGGCATAACCGCAATAGCTTCCCCGAGCTTGAGAAAAGTAGGCGCACTGGATGAAGTGGAAGAGGGATAGTGTAATAGGAGGGAGACCTACTCATTATCAATGCCGCTTGATAACAACGTAACTGATATCGTCATCGGGTGTATTGAACGCGATGAGGTCCTCTTTAATCGCGTAGAAAATTTCTTTGGCGGTCAGATCTCTGATCTCGTGAAGTTTTTGTTCGAGATAATGCGGCGCGTAAAACTCGCCATTGCAGTGGTGTTCAACCAGACCATCGGTAAAAAGAATGAGAATATCGCCCGACCCCATTAAATCCCATTCATTAAGTTCGTACTCTTCCTTAAAACCGAGTACACTCTCATTGATATTGCGATCGATATCGCGTCCCGAAGGAAGCGTGCCAATAGGCGGAGAGGCGATCATCCTATCTTCGGGCACATCGACAATACCTTTGTACTTGCGCGAATACACCAGCGGCATGGGATGCCCCGCCGACAAAAACTGAAAATGCCCTTCCTGAGATATCTCACCGTAAATCATCGTAATAAATTTGCTGAGACTCGACGAATTGTAAAACCGCGTATTGAGATTTTCAAACAACTTGGCCGTAATATTGCCGTAATAATCCATTTCGTAAATCGCACCCATCAAAAAAGCCTGATGGAGCATCGCGGCGAGAAGCGCGTCCGTGATCTGATGCCCCGAAACATCGGCCACAGCTACACCGGCCTTAAAGCGACACTCCTCCAGCTTTTTGACAACATAATCCTGCCCTCGGTCGCGGGCTTTTTTTATTCGAGCATCGAGATCATAGCGCTTCTTAAAATCGACATAGACAATATGATCGCCCCCCACAATGCCATTGAGCGGAATGGTTTCTCCGTAAATATCAACACCGTCGAGCGCGGGTATTTCCCCCGGCAATGGTTTGACATAGCGGGCAATATCCTGGAAATTATTCAACTCCCCCATGAGCATCTTCATGGAGTTATTCACCTGCTGGAGACCCGTCTCACCTATCTCATCAAAAGCCATTTATCCTCCCGAAAAATCTCAAGCCAAACACAACATTTCAAAAGTAACCATTTGTCGGTCTCAAATCAAGTCAGGCAATTCTCATCCGATAGAATTTTATACGACGACATAAAAGGAACGTAAAAAGAAGCAAACGATTTGGGACCTGAACCATCGAAAAGTACGGTATCACCAACGAGATCTTTGACAATGCGCTTGCCACTTCGACTGCCACCCGGACGCATGGATTTCATCATACGCTCGGCCTGTTCCAAAAAGCGTTTATCACCCGAGTGCTCATAAGCATGACACAGCGCTTCCATCTCTCGAGGACCGCCCGCCCGCCGCTGGAGACTGGGCAATTCCTTGTAAAAAAATCGGCCATCGGGCATCACACAGTGATCGAGCAAATCGCCCATCTCCGCCACAATAAGTGGTGGAATACGACCATCTCCCGTCGCGGTATAATAGCGATGCAACGCATTGATCGCTATGGAAATCATAAAAGGGACGCGCACCAGCGTATGCGCGGTATAAGGCGCGAGAAAAGCACCCCACTTTTCTTTCCACGCGATAAATTGCTCGGCAATACTGCGACACGCATCGAGATATTTCTCTTCCTTTGTCTCAATGTACACAGCAATCAGACCGCGCATTGCCCAGCCAGTCTCCCGGGCTTGCTGCCCCCCGGCGCGCGCAAATTTGGGCGACTCGAGATGGCGGATCATATTATCCGCAATAGAAATGGCCTTTTCTCGCGCCTCCCGTTTACCGGTCATGTGATAATAATCCAGCAACCCCTCGGTCCACTCGTGCGAAGGCGTCACACCACCCGTCACATGCCCCGCCGTGTGAATGGGTTGCCCACCCATCTTCAGCGGATCGTCGCTATAATGACAAAAATCCACATCAATCCAGTGTTGGGCAGCCACACACGCAACATCTCTAAACCGGCGCTCGCCCGTCTTCGCATAGAGCAAAAACATCGCGTGTGGAAAATCGTATTCATTATTGGTCCACACCAATTCCCCTTTGCCGCGCCCCTGCTGCGTGTACCCGTGATCGGGACCATCGCCCCAGTGCATCATCCCAAGCCCCTGATTGCGCCCATCCGCCATATCGATAATACTGGCTTCAATATCCCAATTTTTATTTTCGGGAAAGAGATTCTCCCACACATTCGCTTCGCGATACCAGGACTCGGACAAAATGCCAATATCCGGATATTGAAATTGGAGCGATTGAACAACAACATCGTCCAGAGACACGGCAGAAGTGTGAAAATAAAATTGCATGCGATGAGTTTTGGCCACGCCTTGTAAAATTTTGACGGGATCCTCACTCGCGGGATAAATATCGAAATCAATGCCATCTTCGCCAACTGCAATCCCCTTGGGAAAATTTTGATGGGCATGAAAAGGCGTAATACAAACGCCCTTTTCAGCATCGCACCAGTCTGCCCAGAAATCCCCATAAAACGTCTCAAGCACGTGTTCAACAGACTGAAAAAGAATCGTCTCAGCATCCAGAAGACGCGCATTTGCCCCCTCTGTAAGATCGGTGCGATAATAACCCTCTCCAGTAGCGCAGCGCACATCGCCCGCACCCAATGCAGCGAACTTCAACGCAATCTCGGCCACATCAACACTCGCAACCTTCTCTCGATTGATAAACTGATAATCCAGGCGAACAAAAGGTTTTCCCGCCCATGCTTCGACAAGAATGCGCACATCGAACAATGCGCCCGCATCGCCAACGTGTTTACCCGCACATTCGACAAGACTCCGCACAGGCCCCGACTCCAGAATCGTAATCTGGTCAATATTGGCGAAATACAATCCACCTTCTGCATCAGTTATACCAAAAGAAGCATTTGCACCAAACCATTCAGCATCATTCACCCGAATCGCCTTGAACAGATCCGTCCCTATCCCAATATCAACGGCGAGAACACCCGTATCAATGGTATAGAGATCTCCCCGTTGCGTCACCGTAGTCCTCTGATCAAGCACAGGCGTAGAAATACTGCCATCAGTCGCAAAAGTGAGATCGTGCGCGCGGTTGCCGGGAAGATCAGCCAGAAAATGCGCCATAAGCCACTTGATCGATCCATCGTCCCAGCGCGCTGTAACATCTGTCTGAACCGCTATATCTGTCCCATCATTACAAATACCAAATTGCCCAGGATCAGTGAGTCTGCCCTGGGCAAATGGAATACCGAGCGAAACGGGTTCGCCAATACGGTCGTACATCGAAAGTTTATCAAAATGAATCGTGGACACAATCTCCCCCCTTGAGTTCATCAAACCAACCGACTTTCCACCGAATATATTTCAAAGTGCCACCTCATGCAACAACCCGATAACCTTGACAACTTGACGCTATGTGGTTTTGTCTTATATTATCGCCACGGATTTTCGTTTTATCTCCTCCACAATCCAATAGAAAGGATTATACTATGTCATTGCAATTAGGCGATGTTGCCCCTGATTTTACAGCAGAAACCACGGAAGGCACCATCAATTTTCACGAATGGTTGGGCGATGGCTGGGGCATTCTGTTCTCCCATCCAGCCGACTTTACGCCGGTATGCACCACCGAATTGGGTGCCATGGCAAATATCAAGGAAGAATTTGACAAGCGCGGCGTCAAAGTTTTAGCCATCAGCGTCGATCCCCTCGAATCCCATGAAGGCTGGATTAGCGACATCAACGAAACGCAAAATGCAACCGTAAATTATCCGATGATCGCCGACCCCGACCGCCAGGTAGCCGACCTCTACGAGATGATCCATCCCAATGCAGATAACACCCTGACCGTGCGATCGGTATTTGTAATTGGACCCGACAAGACAATCAAACTGATGCTCACCTACCCGGCATCTACGGGCCGCAACTTCGACGAAATACTGCGCGTAGTCGATTCCTTGCAACTGACAGCCAAGCACAGTTTGGCCACGCCCGTGAACTGGCGACCCGGTGAAGACGTGATCATTTCGCCCACGGTTACAGACGAAGAAGCCGACGAGCGCTTCCCCGGATACACCGCTGTAAAACCCTATTTGCGCGTCATACAGCAACCCGCTGAGTAAACGACCATCCATAAAAAGCAAAAGGTCTGTGACAAATGTCACAGACCTTTTTTATTTTCATTATCCCACCCTATTCATGCCGCAGAGCTTCCACCGGATTGGACACAGCCGCGCGAAGCGCGTGAAAACTCACAGTAAACAACGCAATCGCCAATGCGACCGCACCACTCAAAACAAATATCCACCACGAAAGATCCGTGCGATATTCAAAGCCGTCCAGCCAACTTCGCATCGCAAAATACGCAACTGGCCAGGCAAACAAATTCGCAACCAAAACCATAATCGCAAATGTCCTGGAAATTAGCATCACAATATTTGACACACTCGCACCCAACACCTTTCGCACCCCAATCTCTTTCACACGCTGCTCAACCGTAAATGCCGCAAGGCCAAACAGACCCATACACGCGAGCAAAATCGCCATCCCCGAAGAGAGCAATGTAAGCGCTTGCGCCCGTTGTTCTGCATAGTACATGAATTCAAATTGCTGATCCCACATCAGATAGTCAAAAGGCTGATCTGCAGGCGCGAAACGCTTCCAGGTCTCTTCAAAAAAGGCGAGCGTCTCTTCCATGCCTTCGGCTTTGACGCGCGCGCCCAGATTGTAAAATTGCTGGTGCCGAAGCGTCAGCGCGACAGGACCAATTTTTTCGTGCAACGGACTATAGTGAAAGTCCCGTACAACGCCAATCACCGTCCCCTTCCGATTTCTCACCCGATCAACCCACTCAAAAGACTTGCCAATAGGATCATCCCAACCGAGCCGAGCCACCGCCGTTTCATTAATAATAAATGCTTTCGACGTATCTGTGGGAAATGCAATCGGATCAAATTTTCGCCCTTCTACCAGCCCAATTTGAAACACATCGAGATAATCTTCATCGACCTCCAGAAGCGGCATGCGCCAGTCTGTGCCCTCGTGCCCCTCTGCCCGAATGGTTCGGGTAATACCCCCACCCCATCCAATCCACCAGCGATACGCCGTTACCTCAAGCACATTCGGATGGGCGCGAAAAGCCTCCTTCACCGTGGCATAACGGGCGGCGAGCTTTTGCTCCGGATCCGATTTTGTCTCCTGATCCAACACAAATATGGGTATGAGCACCATCTGCTCCATATTAAAACCCAGATTCTTGTTTTTCATATAATCGAGTTGCTGATAGATCACCCCCGTACTCGCGATCAGAATAATTGAAATTGCAAACTGCACCACCACCAACCCCTTTCGAATCCACTGCCCCCGAGAACCTGTGCGAAACGCCCCTTTTAACGTCTCTGTGGGTTCATACGCCGAAAGAAAAAATGCGGGATAAACGCCAGCCAACAATCCGACGAATACGGCAATACCGAGCAAAGCAATAGCGAACAAAGGATCGCTCGACAAATTCAACTCAATCTGCTTAAAGAAAAAAGCATTAAACTCGGGAAGCACGAACTTAACAGCAACAAGCGCGAGAACAAGCGCGACCAATGAAGTGAGAACAGACTCGCCCAAAAACTGACTCATCAGTTGTGAGCGATACGCTCCCGACACCTTTCGCAAGCCCACCTCGTGCGCCCTGCGAGCCGATTGCGCCGTCGTCAAATTTGTAAAATTGATACATCCAATCGCAAGCACCAGAACCGCAATAGCCCCAAATTGATAAACGCGATCTATATCGCCGTACCAATCCAGGTTGTAGTCCTGCCTCGAATAGAGATAAATGCGATTGAGAGGCTGGAGATGATACGCATTTGTGCGTGCGATCTCTGCACCCATATAGCGATCGATCAATTCGGGAAATTTTGCGGACAGCGCCTTTGGGTCCGCCCCTTCTCGTAGCAGAAAATACGTATTGACGGGACGCCAACCATCGGTTGGTATCCAATCTTCCCAGGCGTATTTCGCGCCTGGGGACGTAAATCCGCCTGTTGAGAGATAATCGATTTCACCGTAGCCGAGTGTAGAATTGCGAGGCACATCTTTTAATATTGCCGTGATGGTGCGCTCGCCTCCGTGGTGATTGCTCTCAGCGGTGATGGTCTTCCCAATCGGATCTTCGTCTCCAAATAACCGCTTTGCCGCCGACTCTGTTATGGCAATAGCGTTCGGATTGGGAAATGCGGTTTCGAGATTGCCGCGCACAAATGGAAAATCGAAAATTTCAAACAACTCGGGATCGGCAACACAGACACCCATCTCAAACTTTTTTTCATCCAAACGCACATCTACGGACGACCACGTTATTACGCGCACGGCTTTTTCCACCTCGGGAAAATCCCGCGCAAGTGCCCGCGCCAGCGCACCCGACGTAAATGGCAAATAATCCGATTGCCCCCCAGATCGGGTCTCCCGCATCACCCGATAGACCCGATCTCCTTTTGTATGCCAACTGTCAAAACTCAACTCATCCTGAATATAGAGCACGATCAAAAAACATGTGCCCAGACCAATGGCAAGCCCCAGAATATTGATCGCACTAAAGGTCTTTTGCCGATTGAGATTTCTCAGCGCTATAACCAGATAATTTCTAAACACAACAACCCGCCTCCCTTAAAAATAGAATATTTCAAAAACCTTTATCCATTGGACACACTCAGGTCGCAGATGGTTTCTCTTTTGGCGCATAATACAGCAACCCGCTGAGTAAACCACTACCCATAAAAAACAAAAGGTCTGTGACATTGGTCACAGACCTTTTTATTGAGAACAGATCAATCTGGCAACGGCTCAAGTTGTGCAATTTTCTCCGCTTTTTCGGTTCGCATCGCATGCCACAAATCCCAATCTGATTGCAGATCAAGCCAAAAATCCGCTGACATGCCAAGCACTTGTGCCAGGCGCAATGCGATATCTGGTGTGACACATCTCTTGCCGTTTATAACTTTATTCAAAAGCGGGAATGAGATGCCCAATTTCACTGCAAAGGCCGATTGACTGATTCCCAGAGGCTTGAGAAATTCTTCCAATAACATTTCGCCCGGGTGCGTTGGCGGTCGGTTGGTTGGAAGCCGTCGCTCTGTCAATTTAGTGATAGTCTGTAATTTCGATTTCACAATAATTCGACCTCTTGCTCGCTACATATACCCCCGAAATCACGCAGATTAAATGTGAGCATCGCATCTATGCGAACGTTCTTATCTTCAAGGATTGCACGGATCACAAAATCTACGAGACTCATGGCATTGTGGGGCGGAGTGACCTGTGCGAAGGTATTCTCGTACGCATCCAGACGATACGGAGCATCGTCAAGCAAGACGGTATCAGGTAAGCGAATCAGGCTTTCAAAACGCGCAACCGTTTCTGGTCTTCGGACAAATCGCGTATTAATGGTTTCGTACAGGATTGGCCAAGGTATGACAATAGAAAAGACTTCCAGCCAATCTTGTTTTTCACAGGCATCGGCGTGATAACGGTCTCTCGGATTGAAAAGCGCGAAGAAGAATCCCGAATCCACCAAAAGCGTTTTAGAACCCACGATCATCAACGTACTCCGCGTATGTGCCATAACCCGACCAGGGCGCGCTTTTGCGTCTGCCAATGATGAAACGTCCTCTTGTCTCTCCTTCTTGCATACAAATGATATATATCCGCGAGCGTTTATTCAGCAAGACCGCCTCCTCTATCTCGGTCTTGAGGGATTCAAATAAGTCTCCATCATAGCAGAACGAAAAACACGCGACGCTATTACCACACTCTTTTGCATCGTGATCGTCGAGCCAGGTGTACAGCCCTTCGTAATCACCTGTCACACCGAGATCGTAAGATATCCAAATAAAACTTTGCATATCCTTATCCTTTCACTGGATTTTGCAAAATACCGTGACCGTATAAAAAATATTTTCAATACCGCGATTTCGGAACGAATTTATCATACCATATTATATTTTAATTGTCAATCTATCGATGTCTATAATGCCAGCGCGACGGAACCTATTTTCTCTCGCAAACGAATTAAAAATTACAACTCGTTAGACACACCTGGGCTGCATATAGTTTCTCTTTTAGCCGCAATAAATTATATTGGACGAGTTATATTTTCCATCCTCCCACGCATTCTCTGTCTGATCGCTATATGAAGACCATTACCCGTACAATCCCCTATCTCATCATTCTCTCTGCCTCCTTGCCAGGATGCAAAGACAAACCCACTGCACCGCCGGAAGATCCAGAGCCGCCACCGCACGTTATATCCCAGACGCAAACAGGCATCCAGATCACAACCCATGTGGGCACGACGCACAGCCTCATCACAATACCCGAAGGACCGTTCGAAATGGGCACCAACAACGGCATACGCAACGAAGGTCCAGAACACACCATCTACCTCAAAGCCTATTACATAGACCGCACAGAAGTCACCAATGCCCAATGGAACCCCTACGCCATTGCCGAGCGTCAACTGCCCAACTTCGATCCACCCGAACATCCCGTTGTCAACATCGACTGGTTTCAAGCCGGCGAATACTGCGAATGGCTCGGCGGACGCTTGCCCACCGAAGCCGAATGGGAAAAAGCAGCGCGCGGAACAGATGGGCGCAGCTATCCCTGGGGCACTACCCCAGACCCCAACCGCGCCAACTACCTCAACAGCGGGGATCCCTTTGACAATGGCACAGCACCTGTTGCATATTATCGGGAAGGCAATAGCGACGGACGCAGCCCTTATGGCGTATTGGACATGGCTGGCAATGTTTGGGAGTGGACACAGGACGAATACGACAGCGCGTACTATCAACGCAGCCCACGCGATAACCCCGTCAACTACGAACTCAGAACCCACTTCTTACACATCGAACGCGTTGTACGCGGTGGATCCTGGTTCAGCACAGCCTTCCTCATTCGCACAACAGCACGCGACGCTCGAACATCCAACCTTCAAACCGATACACTTGGATTTCGGTGTGTAGTAGATCGGTAATTTTGAGTGGGGATAATATTGCGTTGCTTGTCGAAAGTGTTGGTGATGATACCATCTTTTTTATCTTTGTTCTGCCTTCGGCGACTTCATTTTTTTGCGCGCCCAAAAAAATGAAGCAAAAAAAAGGGCGCCCCTGCGGGGGGCTTGCACAGCGCAAATCGCTTTGATTGATTGCGTTTTGTGAGGGTGTGTTTTGTGATAGCTTATCTGAAGTACTGCGTAACATCAGTCATAAACACAAAGGACACGCATTCATATCGAGTGCACGTCCTTTTACCTTTTGACAAATATCAGCGACGCATTCCTTTCTAACCAATCTTTGGAATACCACCGAGTACCCCATACGCATCAATCTAAGAGTTACAAAGCGATCAAAAGTTGATAAGTATTTGGTATTTTCTTTTTTGTATTCATTCGGCATCCTTTTTCCAGACAGGTTTGAATGATCTTCAAGACTTCGATCAAAGTGATGGGATTCATAGGGGAAATGGCCGTAGCGATTAAGACCGCCTGCTTGCGCACGATCTGCGCGGCCTTGACCAAAGACTTATCTGGATATTTCCACAACCGGGTCAATAAGACCCAATGCTTTATGATCATTCCGATAATTTTGGCATAGACCTCTGTCAGGATGCGCCATGGTTTTTGACTTCTGGATTTATCGACCTGTCCGTGCGATTTCCACAATTTGAAGAGCAACTCAATCTGCCAGCGTAGTCGGGCGAGGCCTTGTGCATCTTTTAAGGGTAATAGGTCTTTTGATGTATTGGTTATCATAAGCGTCCAGTCACAAAGTGCCAATCGTGCTTTTGAGGGTTTTTGTCCTTTGCGTTTGGCCTGCCAAAGGAGCTTTCGGCGGCGTTCTTGTGCGACAGGTTCTGGCATACGCCATGCGATCAGGCGTGTTTTTATGCGCTTTGTTTGGCCTAAGAGAATGGGCATGTCTATTTCGTCTGTGTGCTGATTTTTCAACCACTTAGGCAGGTCTAAACGCGTGCCCTTACACGTGAAGAGATGCGTTTGGACTTGCATGCGAGACAGATAAAAGCCGCCATCTTTGTTGATCTGCTTGAGACAGTCCAAAGAGAAGTAGCCCAAGTCTGCCAGCCTGATAGCACCTTGTGTTATCGGCATTTTTTGCACGACACTGGCACGGTCATGCCTTTTGGCTGCTTGGAGAAAGGGGCCAAAAAGTGTGCCGTGCAGGTAATCTATCCGCACTTGCAAGCAGACAGCGGCTTCTCGTCCACCCCCAGGCCAGAGGTGAGCAAAGTCAGAGGGTAAACCGATGGTTGTGCTATCTTGCACATACACAGCAGAAAACCTTTTCAACAACGCGATAGCGACCGCTTCGCCACCGATGACCTGAG
>JAJEDY010000042.1 GCA_022821275.1 Candidatus Latescibacterota bacterium
TTTATGGCTCGAGGTCGGAGGGCTCAGCAACGGCTCGCCGCCGAAGAAGTGGTTCCAGAGGAAGGCGTCTCTATTCTGTTCGTCCTTAGCCGTAGCGACATGCGGCGTTTGGTCGTGCCCGCCATTGGGTTGATAATAGACTGGCACCTGGGGGTGATTTTGCGCGCCCCAGAGAATATCATAGGCGACATAGTCATGGGTTCCCGGCTCGAACAACACATCGACGCCGCGCTCCATCAACCGATCCCAATTCTCCGTAACGCACGCGCTAGACCATAAACGATCCGCAAAGGCTTGCATTTCGTCCATGGATTTTCCCGCTTTCAGAGCCATTTGACGCATGCCGCCCCCAGATCCCACCATAACGCGCTGATATAATTTCCCGCGTCTTTGATCCAGATCGATATCGCCGGCCTTGACGGCTTCAAAGAATGCTTTGTTTGCCTCTTCAGCTTTGGCGACTTCTTCCCTGTCGGCACTTCGAGTCGGCGAAAAGTAAGCAGGCGCATGGTTGGAGCAGGTCGCGGTGAAACGTTCGTCATTGATCAAGGCGACCGCGGGCGACATGCCGTTCTTGGAGCTGCCCGAGCCGGTCACTTTGCCTTTCTCGAAATGATCGGTCTCCGCATACGCCGCGGTGGTTGCCCGCATTAAGGTCATCGACCAAATCCAGAGAGTCGTGTAGCGGGGATTCAGGTCTTTCATAAACTGGCGCCCCATTTTTTGATCCAAGCCCCGTTTGCCCGGAATCTGCCTGAACGCCTTGACGTGCGTCTTGACGATGCCAACGCCACCCGCCAGCAGCTTGGCTTGAAAGGCGGTTGGGCGCGAGTCTTCCATCAGCCCTTCATAGGGATTGGCTCCGGTAATGCTAAAGCCCTTCGCTTTGCCTTCGAGCGGAACAATCATACGCACCGGGATCCGATAATCTTGTCCAGGCCACCATTCGGCGACATTGATTTCGATTAGCTTCTGTCGCGTCGTGCCTGTCACCTCGTCCACGTGCCAGTCCTTCAACGTCTTTATATCCAGCGTGCTTTCGTCAAGAATCTCTTCGATATTGAACATGTCGTAGTTCATACCAGAATCCTTCTCAGAATCGGCAGCAAACGCTACGGAAACCGTAAAAGTCGCGAGAATAACCAGCGATGCCATTATTCTAATTCTATCCATTGCCTTCTCCTTTCCATGTTCTTTGCTTCACATCTATACTTCGCGTTTACACTTGTTTCCTGCGAAATGCGTGGGGATTGACGATTTCATATCCCCATTGATCCAACAATTCCTGCCCGTTCTCAAACGCGTCGTTCTGTTTCTTCAACAGATCTGAAAGCAAACCTTCCAGATGCGTTTGAACAGATTCTACCTCAGGCCGACCACAAAGGTTCTCCAACTGATAAGGATCTGTCTCGTTGTCATACAACAACCAGGGCCCCTCCAGGTCACGCACATAAGTATAACGGCTCGTGCGAACGCCTCGATATTCTCTGCCACCATGTTCATAAGAATAATTGGCAAACGGCACGTAGCATCCAAAGAGTGAAGCTTCAAAAGGTGCTTCGGCTTCACCGAGCATGTGTTTGGCAAAACTCACCCCTTCGACGCCTTCCGGCACAGGCGCGCCTACCAGATCCAGCATGGTTGGCATCATATCCGGTATCCCAAAAGGTGTGTCGATTTGGCGACCCGTGCCATCTGGCAATCGCAACAGAAAGGGCACAAGAATGGATTCATCCCAGGGCCGTATTTTCCGATCATGGCCTTGCGACCCATTCATTTCACCGTGATCAGACGTAAACACAAGAATCGTATCCTCTGTCATCCCGAGGCGTTCAAGTGCTTCTTCAATACGCCCAACACAGTGATCAAGTGCCGTAATATGCGCGTAATAACCCCACATGTCATTCCGGGCCGTCGCTACACACTCAGCAGGCACATTATCTCTCAATACAATATCGTCTTCATTGTAAAGCGCTTTGTATTCTTCAGGCACCTTGTGAAATGGGTTATGGGGCGGGCCATATGAAACAAAAAGGAAAAAGGGATCGTCTTCATCCTGCCTGCCCTCCAGATACTCAATCGCACAATCGGTCTGTGCAAACGCATCGTATCCTTCCCACTTTTTCATAATACCCGAGTCATCATAATAGGGCGAATCGTAATAATTGTGCGAGCATTCGTGCGCGCGCCAAAAGTCAAAGCCCAACCGTCGCTCAGGTGGGATGAAATTTTGCTCGTGGGTATCTCCGTCCAAATGCCACTTGCCAATGTATGCCGTATCATAACCGTGTGACTTTAGAACCTCAGCCAATGTGGTTGTATTGGGCTCAAGCCGAATCTGGTTTAAAAAAATCCCATGCGTCAGTGGATATTGCCCGGTCAACAGACAGGCACGAGCCGGACAACAAACCGGGCATGTTGACACAGTCGTATCCAACCGAATACTCTTTTGAGCCAGGGCATCGAGATTGGGTGTCTTAACATTTGGATCTCCCGCATACCCGGTCGCCTGTGCGCGCCACTGATCGGTCAAAATGAATACAATATTGGGCTTTTCTTTGTTGGTCACAATAACCTCCCCAGATCCCTTCACGCTAATAAAAGAATCACAGAAATATCAAAAAGATTTGATTCCTTCTTAAACAACCGGTCTGATCTCTGGCGCGCTGTTCTCTATCAATCGACGGTTCTGTCATCTGAGCCATCGGGGGATTCTAAACACTCGGCAAAGGCACAGTATCTCCTGTTTCATGTTGCCATAATCGAATCTTCGCCGCCATATCGCGAATGCGATCGCGCTGTTCAGGAACATCAAACAGATTGTTTTCTTCATAGGGATCTGTCTTCAGGTCGAACAACTCACACTGATCACCAGCACACAAATTCAACTTCCAGCGATCACCCGTCACCACAGACCGCCAGGGCAATGTCGCCATCAAGTTAATGCTTGGATTCCCTAAATTGCGATCGCCAATCCCATTACACTCCATAAATGCAACGTGATCCTTCAAATCGCGCTCACCGGTGAGTGCACCAGCCAAACTTTCCCCTTCACACTGATCTGAAACTTCAACGCCCGCCAGATCCAAAAGTGTCGGCACCAAATCCGCATGCCCAAACACACCATCGATTCGTTTCTGTTCCTTATTCAACCACGGCACACTGAGCAAAAACGGCACTCGCGCAGATTCTTCGTAAAACGTCCGTTTTTCCAGCATCGCATGATCGCCCACCATTTCCCCATGATCACTCGTGTAAGCAATAATCGTATTCTCCAGTTGCCCTGTCTCTTCCAATGCCCGAATGATCCGCCCCACAGCATCATCCACAATCTTCATATTTCCGAAGTATTGCGATCTCACTTTCCGCCATCCCAATTCCGTACTTAAATCTTCACCTGCCTCTATCTTCGTTGCATAATGCTCTGCTCGCACCCGATTAAATCGCGAATGCCCTTCAGGATGTTTCAAAAACGTCGGGCCAACCGGCAATTCCTCAGGATCATACAAACCGTCATACGGCCCTGTATATGGCGGGTGCGGTTCAAACGTACTGCACACCAGCAACCAGGGCTGATCGACATTTTCTCGAATAAACCGATCCGCTTCCTGCGCGACAAACGCCCCGACCTGTTGTTCCGCTGGCAAACGTGCGCGATCTCCTGCAGAAAATTGTTTCAAATCCGGTGCCAAATGCGAGGGTGGTTCAACGCCCTGCGCCACCAACCACTCATAGTGGGAACTCATCGGCGCATCTTGAATCGTATTCAAATGCCGCAAATTATCCTGAATACTGATCCACTCATCAAACCCATGTTGGCGAACGGTATCGTTGCCCAAATGCCATTTGCCCATATATGCCTTGCGATATGTATCTGGCATCATTTCCGCAATCGACTTTGTATCTTCCCGTAGATGAATCCCATTTGCCACACATCCGTGCGAATGAGGGTACAGCCCAGACATCAACGTACCCCGCGATGGCGTACACACAGCCTGACCAACATACGTATTCTCAAAAACAAAAGACCGCTCCGAAAGCGCATTCAAATGCGGCGATTGAATCCAATCGTTGCCGTAACACGACATGGTATCTGTGCGTTGCTGATCTGTGAACACAAAAAGAATATTCGGTTGATTCATATCTATCCCTCAAACTCAGAGGACAGTTCGATTCTCTTCATCACCCGCTCCAATACCCACACCCTGACGATGCCATCCCGCTGCCCACCGAGACCGCCTGTGTAATTGTTCCTTTCGACCTGCGCGTTGTGTTCCGGCCCGCACATCTCCTGTTTGTTTATGGCTTGCTCCAGGACGGGAATAAGCGGTTTCATAGGCTGTAGTTCTTCGCGGCTGCGGTATGACAGATAGGCACCGGCGCGTAGCCGCGCCCAGAGGATATCGCTCGATAGTGCGTGCTCAAAAGCGGGCAGAGTTAGGGCGCCTTCGCCTGCCCGCACCAGATAGTCTCCGGCGGCCAGGCTGACGCTGATTGAGGGGTCGTCAAGCAGGGGGGATAGGCGCTCGACCATCGCGCGTTCCACACCAAGCGAGCAAAGGCCGGTAACGGCCCAGAAACGCACGGCGCTGTCGGGATCACCAAGTCGTTTTGCGAGTTCTTCCTTTGCTTCTTCGTCCATGCGCGCCAGGTCCGCTGTTTCCAGGATTCGCTCGTAATGATCACAGTGAGTACCGACTGCGTGGCTGATGCCGTTGTACTGCTCAGCTCGCGCGGCAATCTCCGGTTCATCGATTAGCCCCAGATCGCGGGTCTCAATCATCCAGCCGAACAACTTCTGTCGCAATTCCTCTTTGACATCGCTGAAAGCGGGATCATCCGCCAGGTTATGCACCTGTTCAGGATCCTTTTCTATGTCGTATAACTCTTCGGCGGGTTTGTGATCCTGCCAGATCTGAAACTGCCGGTAATGCTCAGGCAGCCCGTCCTGTTTAATCATGACCGGCGGGCCGAGCATCAGAAACACGCCGTCGGGGTCGTGGACCTTTTGTTTGCCCGGCAGGCAAGAGGTCTCCCAGAAGGCTCGCTCCGGTGTTCCTTCCTCTGGCACTGTGGCAAAGAACCCGCCGTCCGGATAGAAGGAAGCGTATGGCTGGTGGGGCAGGAAGTTGCGCATGTAACGGTATTTTTTGGTGCGGATTGTACGGATTACCTCCGGATTGTTGTCCAGCCGATCCCTGGCACTGCAGACAAACGCCCTCGGTTCATCTCTATTGGGTCCGCACAGGTTTCGACTCTGGATGTGTTCGGCAATAGGAGCGCCTGCCAGTTGCAGGGTCGTCGCACACAGGTCCATGTGCAAGACGGGTTCATCAACCGCGGTGCCGGGGTCTGCAGGGGATAGGTGCCGGTACTTCTCCGGGAATCGCATGATCAGCGGAATACTCAATCCGTCGTCGTAGGCATGGATCTTGCCCCGGGGATAACCCGTGCCGTGGTCTCCCCAATAGACCACAATGGTGTCTTCACTGTGCCCCTGCGCTTCAAGCTGGTCCAGTATCTCTCCGACCTGCTTATCGACATTGGTAAGAGCATCGTAGAAGAGTGCCATCCGTTCCCTGAACAGGGGCGTGTCGGGAACAAAACTCGGAACCGGCACCTCATTCGGATCGTGCAACTCGTCGTCGCTCAAGAGCGAGGAACGCGCTTTCCGTGCATCCTCGGGCGTCAGTTTGAATACACTTGCGTGGGAACTGCCCAGTCTGTAGTACATGAAAAATGGCTTGTCTTCAGGGCGATTCTCCCAGAAATCGTCAGCGTTGTAATACTGTTCGCGCTCCTCTTTGGAGACGTATAGATTGATGTCATTGTCCGGCTGCGTGCAGGCATAACCGGCGTTTGTCAGCATTGTGTTTAACAGTTCAACCCCTGTGGGACGGATGACCGCACTGCGGTGATGATGTGTGCCCAGCGTGGTCGGATGCATGCCGGTATAGATGCCTGTGCGCGACGGTGAGCAGATTGGGCCTGCAGTAAACGCGTTGGTGTAGCGCACGCCTTCTGCCGATAGGCGGTCAATATTCGGGGTATGCGCGTTTTGATCTCCGTAGCAACCGTAGTTCCAGGCGCTGGAGTCGTGGTTGCTGATCCAGAGGAAATTGGGTCTGTCTTGTTTTTCCATAAGTGGCTCGTATTTTTGATTTCCGGTGGGGGTTGGATTAGTCAATTTCCAAAGGAAACAATAATATGTCCGAAACTTCCAGTCAAGAAAGTAACAGCACGTCCTCCATCTTACGAAGAAGTTGGAGGATGAGATATATCTCAATGCTCAGATGACTTCGTCGCCTGCCTGAGTAAGCCGGATCATGGGAAGGTCTTCATGGCGGTTTTTTTCTGGCGGATGGATGAGTTCTTCGAGGCGTTTTTTGGTGGCCAGAAATTGGGGTGTGAGGAATTGGTCTGGATTGCGGGGGCGGGGCACGGAAACTTCGATAATTTCCTGGATGTGACCGGGGTGGGTACCTAAAACTACGATGCGGTCAGCCAGATAGACGGCTTCATCCAGGTCGTGCGTAATGAAGAGGATGGTGATATCTACGTTGCGCCAGATTTGGAGTAAGTAGGCCTGCATCTGGCTTCTGGTTTGGGCATCAAGGGCACCAAAGGGTTCGTCCATGAGCAGGATACGGGGGCGGTTGGCCAGGGCGCGTGCGATGGCCACGCGTTGTTTCATGCCACCTGAAAGTTCGTGGGGATAAGCGTTGGCAAAATTGCTCAGGCCCACAAGGTCGATCCACTGGAGTGCCTGTTCTTCGGCATAATTGTTGCCGTGGTTAGTCATTTTGAGGCCGAACATGATATTCTTTTTTATGGTCAGCCAGGGAAAGAGCGTGTAGCCCTGGAAGACCATGCCGCGATCAGGGGACGGACCTTTCACTTCTTGATTGTCTAAGAGGACCTGGCCGGAGGTAGGATAGTCTAAGCCAGCCAGGATGCGGATGAGGGTGGATTTGCCACAGCCGGAGGCGCCGATGACACAGATAAATTCACGCCGGTGTATGTTGAACAGGATGTCGTGGAGGGCGACGATGTCGCCGTCGGCACCCGGAAAGACTTTGCCGAGGTGCTGGACTTCCAGTATAACGGGGCGCTGGCGAATTTTTTTAAACCTGGCTCTAACGTCCGGTTCCTGTTCCAGGTAGCTCGGTAAATTCAGGTTATTCATGGTTGGGTTTTTCTGTCTGAGAGGTTGATTTTTTGAAGACTTTGAAAGTTCGGTTCAGCCGCAGGCGTCCTCAGTTGCGGCGTTCCCAGGGGAAGAGGTAGTGACCGATGAAGCGCAAGATCTGATCGGTGGTAAGGCCAATGATGCCGATCATGACAATGGCCGCGAATACGTTATCGTAGTTGCGGTATTTGGCCTGCTGATTGATAAACCACGAGATGCCCGAAGACGCGCCGATGAGTTCGGCAACAATGAGGTAGGTCCAGGCCCAGCCCAGGAGAATGCGCATGTCGCGGTAGAGGTTGGGCAAGATGCCGGGTACAATGACGTGGAAGATCAGTTTTTTTGAGGTCGCGCCCAGAGTCTGGGCGGCTTCGAGTAGGGATTTGTCCAGCAACCGCGTGGTGTTGCCGACCACGAGCACCATCTGGAAGAAGGTGCCGATAAAGATAATGGCCACTTTGGGCGCATCGGCGATGCCTAAAAAGGCGACCATGAGGGCACCAAAAGCCGGGGCGGGCATGTAGCGGATGAAGTCGATAAAGGGCTCAATAATGCGTGTGAAAAAGGCAAAGGTGCCACATAGAATACCGAGAGGCACGCCGAGGATGGCAGACAGGGTGAATCCGTAGAATATGACGGTGATGCTGTGCAGAATGCTTTGGTGCAGCCAGGGATCATTACGCCGGATGGGGGCGGTTTGAAAGGCCGTGATAAAAGCCTGGACGACCTGATGCGGGGCTGGCAAGTAAATGGGGTTAGCCGGCTCGCCTCGCGCTTCTGATTCGCCCCCTTCGCGCATGAACGCATTTTCTTTGTTGAATATCTCCCGGTCAACCAGCATGTCTTTTTGAAAGTAGGCTACCCCTCCCGGATCGCTGATACGCACCATCGGATGCCAGATCCAGGGCGTGTAACTCACCAGGCTCCAGATACATAGCGGCAACAAAAAGGAGCACAGACCCAAAAGCCAACTCCTCTGACCGGACAGATCTTTGCGAATCGCAAACCAGTGTTTTCTCGTATTCATAAAAAGCTCTGATTAAATAAACGACAACGGAGACAAATATTTCTCTCTCGTCATGGGAGAAGGGTGTTTAGGGGCCTCCTAAGCAAATTTCATTTTTAAAGCGTCGTCGATCTCGTTTTCACAAGCCATGGCCGGAAGCCCCAGTTCGCGTTCAACCACATCAAAGAAGGCACTTTTTCGGACATTCTGACCCTGAAGGCGGCTGGCCAGTACATCGGCCCCGGGCAGGCCGTGGCTGAGGGTGATCAGGCCGGGATTGGGGATCAGGTCATAGTGCCCCCAGCGGCTTCGGTAAAGGCCCTGACGGTTCCAGCGGATGGCTACGTTAAGGGATTCAACCAGGCCGAAGGGATTGAAGAGGGTGCTGTAAATTTTGGCCATTTCACAACACACACGGGCAAAATAGGTGATATTAGGACCGTGCCAGGCTGCTCTTAAAGGGGCGGGTATGAGGCCGAAGCAATTGGAGATGGACAGGCGTGTGTGACCTTTGAACCGGGCGAAGGAGATGAAATCATTGCTGGCGTGGTCGAGTAAGAGTTTTGGTATAAATCGGCAGAGTTCGGGGTGATGGGATTTGTGTCCGGCCTCTTCGAGGCGCCCTGCGATGTCGGAGGGATTGGCACATTGGCCGTCCCAATAGGCCTCGGTGACGTTGAGATAGTGGGCATTGTGGTGGTCGATAACGTCCTGGAGGCCAGTGCGTTTGAGGTATTCTTGATCTTGATCGCGAATCCAGGTGCGATGGGCTTTGCTTTCCGTTTTCCAGTCCCAGGAGGTTCCGCCCAGATTTCGTCCTACAGTATGGCCTTCTAAGAGTACGGCCCGACCGGGCAGAGCCGACAGAAGTTTGTCGAGGGCAATGGGGTCGGTGTAGGTGCCGGTGGCATACCCATGCCAGGTGACTTTGACGAAGACGGGGTCTGAGGTGATGCCAAAACTTTGAAAGAGGCGGGATAAAGCGTCGGTGTCGTGGATTTCGGCGATGGTGGCACCCTGATAGGTGTGCGTGTGGGGCACGGAGCCTTCGAGATCTCGGATTGGCAAAGTGCCGTCGGGACCGTGGATACAACTTACAGGTTGGGCGTTTTTGTTGTGCCTGGGCGAAGGGGTGCGTTTTGCCGTTTTTTCGCGGTGGGCGTTCCATAGGGCGGCCAAACGCTGTTGCATCCATGCTGAGAGGTGTGCTGTGAGACCCAGTGACTTGCAGAGAATCCAGGTGTCGGCGCGGGGATGCTTTTTGCAGAAATCTTTGTAGATAATCCGGGTATATTCTGCGTGGTCGTCTTCAAATAGGAGATAGGGGACCAGGATCCAGCGATACGGTGTTTGCGCCGCACAGGCGAGTTGCTCGGGCAGAGGTGTTTTTTCGTGGCGTAAGAATGCCACGTCCGCCTGTGCCAGACTCAAGTGTTCCCAGAGCAAGCGCATCAATTGATAGGATTTTGCACGGCCTGCCGGATCGCCGTGTCCACTGGCGACGAGCATCAGGGCGGTGTTTTGAGGCAATGTGTTGGTGTGGTGCAGGCGGGTGCAGATGTGATCGACAAAGGCCTGGACCAACAAGGGATGGCAGGGGTCTGGATCGTCGTAGAAGATATTCATATCCGGATGGTCTCTGCGGGTCCGATTGATGGTTTCTATAAAGATGGTTTTCTGATCGATGCTGAAGTCCAGCAAGAGGGGCAGTATAAAGACAGCACTGGCACCGTTTTGATGGCAGGCCTGGAGATGTTCGGGCAGATCGCCTCCGGTCCATTGCCCGGCGGGAGGTAGAGACGCACAGGTAATAGAAGGGGTAAATCCCAGGATTGGAGCGCATGTTTCGCTCAGAGCCTGGCAGAGGGCTTGGGGCTCGTTCAGACGGTTCGAGCAGGCGTCGGTCAGGAGGACAAACGCAGGAGGCCCCCCATGTGTGTGGTTACTGGATGCCACGGGGCTTTATTCCGGTTCGAGTTTGCCGCCAATCCGGTCGTATTTTACCAGGGTGGCCAGGGTGTCCATCATGGCGCGAACGCCCAACAGGGCCGTAATGTCGGAGATGTCGTAAGGCGGAGCGACTTCGACAACTTCCATGGCGGCGATGCCTTCTTTGGCAATACCACGGAGCAGGGATAGGGCTTCTCTGGGCAGATATCCGCCGGGCTCTGGCCAGCCTGTGCCGGGTACAAAACCGGCATCTACGGAGTCGATGTCGAAGGAGAGATATACAGCACTGGCACCTTTCCAGGCCACTTCGAGGGCGATTTCGAGGGTTTTGTCAATACCGAGGGTTTCGACATCGTCGATGGTGAGTACGGTTGAGCGCATGGTGCGGCCGTGGCGCACACCCGTTCTGGGGACCTGCCAGCCACCAATGCCCAATTGGACCAGGTTGGTGGGGGGGCAGTTGGGGATATTGGTAGCATGGAACCAGGGGCAGGTGTGCATGATTTCGTCCATGTCTTTTTCCTGGGTGTCCACATGACGGTCCAGATGGATGATGCCGACTTTGCCTTCGACGCATTCGGCCACGCCGCGCACACAGGGATAACCGATGGAGTGGTCGCCCCCCATGATCATGGGCAAAGCCCCGCTGGAAAGGATATGGGCAACGCCTTTGGTAATTTGGTCGTGCCCTTTGGTGATATTGGCGGGACAGAAAATATCTCCGATGTCACACATTTTGAGGGATTCGCGCAGGTCGATGCCGAGTTCAAAATTGTAAGGGGTGTAGAGGGAAGATATCCGGCGCATGCCCTGTGGACCAAAGCGGGTGCCGGATCGGTAGGTGGTGCCGATATCAAAGGGCGCGCCGACAAAGGCCACGTCATAATCGCCGACCTGGCGCACATCTTCGAGGTAGGGGAGTTTTAAAAAGGTGTTGATGCCCGACCAGTGGGGGAGTTCACCCCGTTGAAAGCAGGAAATGTCGGGGTCAGCAATGGAATCTGATCCGGGCAGGCCAAATTCCAGGCTGCGGGCGATTTCGTTGCGATATTGTGTGTCCGGAAGTTCGGATTCGGCATCTTGCGCAAGCCAGCCGTTGAGATGGGAGATGTCGGGGAGGTCGCGTTGATGCTCGCGGTAATTGGGGGCATGCGTGTCGTAAAATGGCATGAAGATCCTCGTGTGGCGTTTAGAGATCGGTCAGTGCCGAATTTTTAAGATATCCGGCACCGACGATGTGTTATTTCAGTTCCATAATCAAGCTGGGATCGAAGTAGGTATCAATGTCCTGCGATTTTTCATAGACCTTGTTATCCACGTTGAATGTGTTGACCACTTCGCTGGATCCATAAACCGAATCTAACCCCTTGGCTTTGGCAAAGCGTTTTTTGGCCTGTTCTGCGGTGAGCAAGTAGGTGCCTTCCAGGAGTGGGGCATAGTCTTCGGGGGTGAGGCCCACGCGGGCACTGAGGATTTTGAGGACTTCCTCGCGGTTGCTGTCGTCTTTGATGTAATCTACAATGTCATACCAGATTTTAACGATTTTCTGCCAGTCTTCCCTGTTGGCCGCCAGGCTTTCGTTGCTTACGTAAAGCAGGTCATAAATGATGCCGGGCGCATTGGCACTGGTGAAAATGGGCCGGGAGCCGGGCACGGTTTTGAGGGCCTGTCCGGAGTTGGGTTGCCAGGCCACGATGGCGTCGACCTGTTTGGAGGCCAGACCCTGAGGGGTTTCGTGGGTGGGCATGTTGATCAGGGTGACATCGCTTTCTTTCAGGCCATTGGCTTCGAGGCCTTTGAGCAGCAAGAGGTGGCTGACAAAACCCAGTTCGACACCCACTTTTTTGCCTTTGAGTTGGGTGATTTTGCGAATGCCCGGTCTGCCAACGACCATGTCGTTGCCGTTGGAGTAGTCGTTGATCAAGATGCCTTTGCAGGCTTTGCCTGTGGCACCTGTGACCAGGGCGTCCCCGTTGGTCATGCACACGGCATCTACTTTACTGGCGGCAAAGGCGTCCATGGACGGCACATATTCAAACCAGATAAATTCCACATCAACGCCGGCTTTTTTGAACCAACCCTTCTGGATGCCAACTTCCCAAGCGACCCAACCCGGCCAGTCGCTGTAGCCAATTTTGAGTTTGGCGGCCAACGAGGGAGAGGCAAAAAGCAGGGAGAACGCGCACCCGACAATGAGAAATAGGCGTGTGCCTTTTTTCATGGTAATCTCCTTATAGTTGTACTGCTCATAGCGTATATGACGAATAGATTTAAGTATAAAGCGAATATGTTTCTTGTAGATTTACTCGATGTGAACGAAGGATTAAATTTACTTCATATCTGCGGTCCAGGGGTTTGTGCCCAGTACACATGGGGCATGATCTGGTCAATGGCGTTCCAGAGTGTATTGAGATTGGAGGTTTGGATAATTACAAAGAGGTGGGATTTGGGATAAAGAAAAGAAAAGAGGGGATCGGTACGTGTTTTGATCGGTCTGAAGCAGCCCGGCACAGCCGGTGGCAGGCTGGGTCGTTCTCATTTGTTCTGATCTATAATCAGAAATCCTTTCGCTTTACACAGTTCACTGTCTTTCCACCCGTAAAAGAGGAGCATGCCATCTCTTACATTTCCTTTTGGATCTTTAATCGGTTGAATATTGTTAAATTTCCAACCGGCATACTCCGGGGCACGTGGCGTCAAATCTCTTACCCTTTTCCAGGTAAATCCGCTATCGGTGGAGATCCACTCTTCAATATCTCCTCCACCTCTGGAGTCCATGTTGCCACGCGTTTCTTTTACAAATTTGTGATCACCTACTATCAGATAAGCATGTAGCGTGCCACTTTCATCCAGCCTGAGATAGCAACTGTTCCAATCATCAGTGGCAGGGGTGATAGCCGTCTGTATCCATTCGTGATTGCTATATCTCACATAATAGTAATTGCATTTGTCGGGCACATCTTCCGATAGCACATGCAAAAAGGCCGGATTGTCATTTTCATCTATGACAATATCAGGTGGAACGCCTGCGCCTCTCCAATCGGTATCCCAAATTTTGCATTTGTCATTTGCAGTGCCAATATCAATGGGCGTTTTGATCGTCTCGCCATCAAAATTCGCGACCTCATGCGTTTGAAGGTTGATTTTTACATAATAGAGGTTGTATTTGAGGCCGAGATTCTTTTTGGTTCCATAGCGAGGATTGTAAAACTTTTCGGGGATATCCTTCTTATTGTCATCATAAGAACAAAATACGGCGTGCAAAAATTTTCCATCTTTACTCGGAAAGCAAGTGTGATAAGAAGACCACTCATTTAAGTCCATCGGATCATCTACTGTTGCCGTTTCTTCCCCCATGTTTAAATCTGTGACATCATTTTCAGGCCCCGACCAGGTCTTACCTTCATCGTCTGAAATTAAATATGACCACGAACTTCTGTGCTCGCCTGTTCGGAAATAAACCACTTGCCTATTGTTGTATATGTGATAAACCGTAGGGTAAGAAAGCGAGTTTCTTATTTCAGGGGCTGGAGACCAGTCTTCTACACTGTTTCCAATATCCGCTACCTTTTTGGATATTAAATGTGTTCCTGGCGTTCTGTGACAACCCGACAAAATATGTAAAAAGTCATCATTATCAGCCCAGATTATGGGGCAATAATGCTGGTCGTTTGAGCCTCTGGTACCCAGTTGTAGGGGAGACGAAAAGGACTTTGTCTCGGGGTTAAAAGAGATAACAAAAGGATATGTCTTTTCCCTGGTCTCAGCGTCCATTGGTGCCCCGCCATTATAAACGATATATACACGATTGTTGATAAAGATGGCTTGAGGGCGCTGCCTTCTGTCATAGATCATTTTTAATTGTCCCCCACTTCCAAAGGGAACAACAGAAAAATCCGTTTGTTTCTCAGTATCCAAAGCCTGACCTCCAAATGCTATTGGTAAAATAAGTTCGCATGGTGAAGTTTCTTCAATCTTGATGAAATACCTCGCGCAGTGGTATGCAGACCGGCGAGTTGTCGGGGTTGGTATCCATGATATCGGCCATGTAGGCCCACCACTTCTTGACGATTGCGGTCTCCGGCAACGCATCTGCAGTATTGCCATCGGACAGCTTCTGTACGGCAAAGAGTGTCAGTGTCTGTTCATCGAGAAAAATTGAATAATCCGAGACGCCTGCTTTGCCCAATTCTTCAGCCAGTTCCGGCCAAATTTCGTCGTGGCGCTTTTTGTACTCGGCCTCGTAACCGGGCTTCAGTTGCATCTTGAAAGCATTGCGTTGCATGATATTTTGCTCCTGACTTCGGGGATGAAGGGTTTTAGCATTCGTCCCTTGAATTGTTGTTAAAGTAGAGGTTGAGTTTGTAATCACCTTTGCAAATTTCAATCTGGCCGCTGTCATAATTGGATTGGATATAAGGGCTGTCGAAAACTTTTGGGTGCTCATAATCGACATATTCGCCACCAATTGTGGGCACATCGCTTGTATTGGCTGCATTAAATACCATTTCCTCCATGTCCGGTGCCGCACTCTTGTAAACCACAACAATGCCTGTTTCTCTTGTGACGACGGTCCTGTGGAGCGTGAGTTCGCCCTGAAAAATCATACGCTGATAACTTTCCAACGTTGGGTGGTCTGCCTTGCGGCCTGCTTCTATCAGAATGGGACTGTATCTGTTGGTCAGTTGCAAAATCGTCCGATCGTTATTGAATCTGTAACTGTCTTTTCTAAGAACCACTTTGCCCCGGTAGCTGTCGGTCCCTTTTGCCCAGGCTTTGGCGTCGGCCTCTGCTTCCAAAAGAATAACCCGTATTGCCACATAGACATTTTCCTTCTCTGCAAATATCCATCCATCTGTTTCATCAATACGATCCCATCCGTTGCCTAAGAATAACCCGAATTCCCGATCATACCGATTGTCATTGGCTGGATACCAGTCTGGATTGGATTGTGCCCAACGTCTTCTTTGTTGGGTGATCAACACTTGCTTTTGCTGGACGCTGTGATACACCAATTCCATGTCGTAGGCATTGTTACCATCGCTTTCTGCTTCGGGTGTATCCAGTGCAATGGTTGCCAAACGGGTGTTGGGATCTCTGGTCACCAGACCTTGCCAGCGTCCGGCGGTTGATAGGTGGTTGTAAAGCGCATAAGGGTGATCCATCTGAGTACCCAGTATATAATCTGGCGTTACCCAGGTGTATTTGACAAACCGCGATGGCGTATCTCCCATCACGGTGCGCTCCGTGCCCAATGGACGAGGGCTGGTAGGCTCTTCTTCTCCAATGCCCCGAGAGAGATATGCAAATGATCCGAGCCCTTTTCGATCCAGAGCCAGTTCCCATACGATTCTCGGCCAGGCGTAGTCGCTTAAGAGTTGTTGCGGATAGTTGAACGAGGTTTTGCCCTCACCGCCCAGATAGAAAACGGCGAGGTCTGACATGGAATCGTACCCACCAGCAGTCTTGTGGTGGCGCGTTTTGGGACCACCTCGTAAACCCGCAATTTGTAGCTGTGCCCAATCGGCCCACATGAGATCTAAAAACATGCCAATTTTCTTTTTGAGACCTTCATCACCACAGAAATTGTAGAGCATAAGAATATAACTGATGGTGTACTTCATATAGGTCGGCGAACCATTTTCAAGAAAGAATCCCCGCTTTGCACGCTCGGTGAAATAGTCATTGAGATAGGGCAACCAGGCATCGTAATGATCGGCTGCGTTGTAAGATTTTCCATCCGCCCAATTTGCGCGCCCACCACCGTGTCGATCACTGTTGCCCTGCCCACAATAGCCCGACTCGCCGTATCCGATGCCATCTCCATAACCGAGGTCGGGATAAATGCGGTCAACATACTCGGGTTCATTGGCAAAAATACGCGCACTTAAAAGATTACAGGCTTTTGTATTCAGATCGTGATTCTCACTTCCCGCGATCCACCATGTGCTCTTTTTTGCGACGGAAATATCATTTTTGTACCTGGTTCGCGCCCATAATAAAGCCAGCAAAGTTTGCTCTGTTTCAGGCGTGAGCCGATTTGGCATCTGTGTACTTTTAGACCCAAACCAATTGTAGAATGTAATCAGCCTTGGATTGCGCCACAGGCTGTAGAGACTCTGCACGGGTTGTATGCCTTTCGCCTCACATTCTGCGAGATTTGCCAGTTCGGTTTGAAAATCTATCGTCAATTCTCTGTTGACTTCGTTTAGATTTTGGTTGAGCCACATCTGATCAAATAGCTGGCGGTCTTTGCCTGAAAAATCTGATTTTGCACCTGCTTCAAAGGCTTGTTGAATGCGTTGTGGGCGCGTTTCCAATTCTTCTGCCATCAATTCGGCGATACGCTTTTCGACGGGTGAATCACCAAATTCCATAAGGGATCGAAACCAGTTGTTTTTGGCATCTGCTTCGGGCATATTATCTTTCCTGTTCTATTTCCAATTGTAGATAATCGTACATAACGCCAAAATGAGGATAGTTCTGTCGCTGCCCGCGGTGTTGTTTCCGTGGGAGGAGATCGAGCGTCAACACATTCTCTCCTGTACGCAACAGCGACGCATCAAATTTAATAAAGTGCTCACTGAAGCGCCCGTAGATACCACTGCGGGGAAGCGCGCTGTCGTTCTCCAAACCGGTAATTTTATCCAGAGATTTGCCATTGAGACCGATGGCGATTCCCCCATCGCGATTCACCGACGCCAGGGCGATTGTGAGGGTCGCACGCCCGGACATTGGCTTATCATCGCATTGAAATCGGACCTTCCAGGTAGGCAGTCGCCAGTTGCCCTCTCCAGTCCGATCAGCGGGCTGTATGCGGGGTTGCCATCTACCTTTCTCTTCCCAAATTGCCATATGTGCATAATTCCAGTCGCTTCGCTCTTTACTCTTGCCGATCGCGAAATCGACGTCCTCGGGAAAATCCTTCTGGTAATTGAACCATAGCCCCCAGTTGCGATAGTCATCTCCGCGTCGAAATTCAGCAGCGGTTCGGTCTGGTTTCCCGACACGCCAGAGCAACTTGCCGAAGGAACGGGGTGACCACTGCAAGCTGCCGAGTTTGACTTCGCCGGTTGTGTTGATCGTGATGTCGTCTTTTCTAAATTCACCAATCATGCCAGGTGCAAATGCGTAAAGCGTATATCTCCCTTTTCGAACAGCCGGTATTGCAAAGGAGCCATCATCCGCCATCCTGGCGCGGTAGATGTAGTTCTCTGCGCCTTGCTGCTGCCAGTCCAGCCCTCGATGTTCCTGGGGCTGCGCCAGAACGACCCATCCATTGCTGTGGTGTGTCAGATCCGTGTCTTTGAATCTTCCCGTAACCACAGCCCTGTTGATCGGGTACTCCGGATGTTCCAGCCAACTGTAGGGCCAGTGCTTTCGATGTTTTTCACCCTCGCGCTTTGCATCATCCCACAAATGCTGGGCATCTTCCCCTTTGTTCATATAAACAAAAACCGGCCCGAAGATCTTTTCCCATTTACCGCTGACGTAATCCCCTCTGCTGCCGTAGTGGTGAGAATAAAGCAGCTTCAGGATGATCGGTCCCCGATCAGTTGCGTGGCTGGTATTGTGTTGCTTTGTCGGACCGCCGCAGAGGTATTCATTGCTCGGCGTGACCATCCACACGCCCTGCTTTCCATTGTGCAAACCGTGTACAAGAGCCTCCTCTGTTGGAGATGACCAGTTATACTTTGTATCCACCTTTCCCGATTGAAGCGCATGTGTGGCATCCATCACCATGCCCTTTGCGCTGGATATTGCCTTGCTATCCGGAATTACACCAGAGAGCTTGTCATTGACCCTGATATTCACCATCGAATCATTTAAGCGCATCCCAAAACGAAGCTGTGTCAGTACGGCGTCGCCCGTATCCTCGGGTTTGCTGGCCACGACATAGTAATAGAACCCCGAATCACCCGCTCTCAAGACATAATGGCGTTCCATCTTGAACGGAAAACCTTTGGGTTGTTTGGGGGTGAATGAAATATCGACCATTTCAGGGTTATTGACGTGGACGTTAAACTCGGGGTTTTGGTCGCGCAAAAATTTTGCCCTCGCACTCGACTCTTTGCCCGCCATATAGTTTGTGTCCGAATCATCGACATAACTGGCCAGGATGGTGAAATATCCAAACTGTTTGGGAGATAGGAGAGCGTCCTCCTGATGCGCCAGCGAGATAATCCGTCCAGACGACTTTTGGATTGTCATCGAAACGGAACTGTTCTCAAGGATGATTCTATTGCCAGATTCAACAAGCATCGAAACCTCGGCGAAAATCGGCGTGCTGATCATGCACTGGATGGATAGAAGCAGACTACACGCCGCGAGTCTGCCAAACCCAATTTTTTTGAACATTTTGTGTTTTGCTATGAGGTGCTGCATAACGAAATGTCTTGATTGAGGTTCATTTTTGTACGTACTATTACGCAGTAGTTCTAAACTCAACTCGAAACAATAGGAAGAATGCATATGGCACAGGCACAAGAACGACCACACATACTCATTCTCACGACGGACCAGCTACGGGCGGATTCCATGGGCTGCGCCGGTCACCCGCGGGTCAAAACGCCGGTTATCGACTCGCTTGCCAAAGACGGCATGCGGTTCAGCAATTGCCACACCGTGTCGCCGGTCTGCCAGCCGTCGCGCGTGTCATTTATCACTGGCACCTATCCCCACAACCACGGCATCTGGTACAACCGCGGCGAACTGCCGGTCAACTACCCGACGTTGTTCTCCCAATTGCGGGACGCTGGCTACCACACGGCAGCCGTCGGCAAGTCGCACCTCTGGAGCCACAAGAAGGTGTCTCATTTGTGCGAAGGCGAGCCGTATATGCAAGCGCTCGGTTTTGACGTCATCGACGAACTCGGTGGACCCCGGGGAAGTCTCAACTCGAGTTCGTACTTCACCGACTACTTGCGCGAGAGGGGGCTGTACGAGCTCTTCGTCAGCGACACGCGCGAACGGGTTCGCGACCCAAAGATCGTCAGACCAGCGGCGTTTGAGGAGGACGATCACATGGACGGGTATGTGGGCAGGCGCTCGGTCGAGTTCGTCGATTCTGCGCCCGGGGACTGCCCGACCTGTCTGTTCGTCAACTTTCCCGGACCACATGACCCGTGGGACGCGCCGGGGAAGTACGCCACCATGTATGATCCGTCCGACTCGCCGCCCGCCATCGGCGTGCCACCACGCCCCGCCACGCTCCCCGACGAAGTCGCTCAGAAGGAGGACTTCAAGACGGAGCCTGGCTTGACCGCCGAAATCGCCGCTGCGATCAGGGCAAACTACGATGGCAAGATCACATTCGTCGATCACTGGTGCGGTGAGATCCTTGCGGCGTATGAACGACGCGGCTGGCTCGATGATCTCTGTGTCGTGTTCTGGTCCGATCACGGCGAAATGACCGGCGATCACGGCAGGGTGTTCAAACGCACCTTTCACGAATCTGCGTTGCGGGTCCCCCTGATCCTGCGCTGGCCCGGACGGATACCATCCGGTACTGTCTGCGACGCACTGGTGGAAACCATCGACGTCGGCCCTGCCTTGCTGGACGCTCTGGGGATCGACCAGTTGCAGATGTCCCTTGGGCAGTCGTTGGGGCATCTGCTCGCGGAACCGACCGCACACCACCGCACCGAGGTGCTGTCAGAGATTTACTACGGTGGTTCGCGCAATACGATGGTGAAAACCGAACGCTACAAGTACGCCATGGATCAGCACGGCATGGGGTACATGTTGTACGACATGCAGCAGGACCCGGATGAACAGCACAATCTGATCGGCGATCCCGAGCATCGGGATACGGAGAACGAGATGCGGGACACGCTGCTTCGCCGCCTCGCGGCCAGCGCGTTTGTCATGGACAGCGTGAACCTGTGAAAACAGCCTCACATCGCAACGACTCTCTGATCAGAAGCACGCGTTTCGCTATCTTCATTCCCAAAAGCAGCGTTCTTTTCGTCATAATACCTGTTGTATCGTATGTTATTCCCTCCGCTTACCCACACGGCGCGAAACAGTGTTTGCCGTTTTGGCGGCATTGTAGCAATCACTTCTTTGGGTACGCTGCGACCTCCCCATCTGCTGTTTACGGCATTGTAGAGATGAAACAAGCTCAACCGCTGGCGATTTTCATTTGTCCACCGAGTACCGGTATGGCATAGTGCTTCTGTGAAGATCAGCGCAGAACCTGCAGGGCACGTATATGTGTCCCAAATTTCGCTCTCGCGGTTGCTCAATGACTCAGGTCGTTGAAATGCTGCCTTGTGGCTGCCAGAAGCCAGCATGGTGCCCCCGTCACCCGGCTTGATCTCATTTAATTCCCAAACCACGCGTGTCAATCCCGAATGCACCTTGCCTGGAAGCATCTGGTAGATGTGTGAATTTCCAATAAGATTGAAATAGCCGCTGCCACCGTGAGGCTTGAACTGATCGTATCCCGCCTCGCGATAGTCAGTGCGTGTGCGCTCAAATGTAAACCCATAACAGTCCTCGGTTGCCAACTGTTGACTTGAAACAATCTCATTCAAAATCCCGACAATCACGGGATGATCCAGCAGCACTTGAGAAGGCCCTCCCACCGGATTCCGTTCTTCTGGCGGAAGCGACTCAGGCTCCTTAACGAGCTTCATCTGGTGTTCGTGGATCTCTGCCAACTGATCGCCCTCAACCAATCCCGGCAGACAAATCCAGCCCTTCATATCAAACAGGTACTTGTGCTCTTCGGCCATGGGAACGACCGGGAGTCCATCGGCATTGGTGGTCGGCAACATTTTGCCCACATCAGATTCCAGGTTTGGACGTCCTCGATTCATTGCGTCTAACTCCTTTCTGTCATTGCGGTTCTCCTTCAGGTTGTTGGGATAAGGCATGTTAATACCACAATCGCTTGCTGGCAATTCAATTTGTTGCGTGGTCTGAGCATGAAAAAGCGAGAGGTTGACATTTTCTTTGCTTCTGCATTTTAGAAACATATCTTGCGTCTATGGAAAGCAATGATGTTCGGTAATGAAATAGGAGGAAGATGAAGTGAGTAAAAAAAGAAGTGATTTATTGATCGACGGGCAAATGTGTCCCCCCTCAAAAGGACAGTACTATCCCCTGTATAGCCCTGTAGATGGCGAATTGGTCGCCGAAGCCGCAGATGCCAGTCTGGCCGATGTGGACCGGGCCGCTGCTGCTGCGCGTGAAGCATTCTATTCAGAATGGAAATTTTATGACGTGGAGCAAAAGCGCGCTTTGTTTGACAAACTAAAAGAGATGCTCCACGCCATGGCCGAAGAACTGGCGGCAGCCAAAGTTCAGCCTCAGGGTGGGGTAGGCATCCCGCCACTGGTTGAGCGCATCATCGATTACTACGCGGCGAAACTCGAGGACGGGGTCGGCACACTGATCGAGCACAACGACCAGCGCACCAATTATCTTTGCAAAGAACCGCTTGGTGTTGTTGCTATTTTTGCCCCCCTTAATGGACCGATGCTGGGCACTATTTTGTCTGCTGTACCGGCGCTGGTAGCCGGCAATACCGTCGTGCTTAAAGCACCGGATCAGGAAGCACCGCAGGCGATCATGACCATGCGGGCATTCCACGAAGCTGGTTTTCCTGCCGGTGTGGTCAATGCGCTCAGTGGCAAAGGTCCCGAAGTGGGGCAGGCACTCGTCGCACATCCTGCGACACGTCTGATCAGTTTTACGGGCAGCACAGCGACCGGCAAGAAGATCATGGCTTCCGCCGCCGCAGATCTCAAACGCGTGCAACTCAACCTGGGCAACAAAACAGCGCAGATTATCTTTCCAGACGCAGATCTGGATACGGCCGCGACGGCGGCTGTGGGATCGGCCTTTCCCGGTCAGGCGTGCTCGGCGATAAGCCGGGTATTGCTGCATAAATCCATACGCGACGAATTTATCGCACTGCTAAAAGAGAAGGCACAACAGGCAGGGCCTTGCCTGTTGGTTGACAAGGCGGCGGTACAGCGCGTGGCGCGCTACGTCGAAATGGGAAAAGAACGCGGCTCATTGCTATTTGGTGGCACTCGTCCATCGGGAGATGCGTACGCAAAAGGCTGCTATTTTGAACCTACGGCTTTTGCCTTTGTAGATCAGTCCAGCCCGGTTTGCCGCGACGAAATTTTCGGTCCCGTTGTATCTGTGCTGACTTTTGACAGCGAGGACGAAGCACTATCGCTGGCCAACGACACGGACTACGGACTGATCTCTTCGGTCTGGACCCGGGATTCCGAGCGCCAGCGCTATTTTATCAGGCGATTGGAAATGGGAATCGTGACCATCAACAGCGCCAGTATGCTGAGCCATCGCACACCCTGGGGAGGGTTCAAACAAAGCGGCATTGGCCGTCGCTATGGGGAGATGGGCCTGGAGCCCTTTTTCGAATACAAAACTGTGTGGATTACCTGAATATTCAAAACGGAGTGTGATCCGCTTCAGAGAGTTCAGTGCAACGGGAGGATGATGTCCATTCTATGGCGTGTCGATCCACCAGTGAATGAGGTTGGTCAGGCTCAGTTCATACGCGTGCGATGATTGTATCAGCAGGCGGTTCTGTCTATTGGGATTGTGTGAACCAACTAAGATGCTGTTCGAATATGCGCCTGTCCCCGCCTCGCGCATCCTTAAAATGGTGCCATCATCCCAGTTAAGACCATCTTTTGAAGAATACAGAACAAAGTGGCCTTTGTCCTTCTTCTCGCCCTGCATATGTCCACTGCGTCCGGACATGAAATAACTGCCGTTTAGCACGGCCATCTGAGGATTCCGGATCTTCTTTTTAAAGTGTGCGATCTTCGGTTCGGACCAGGTGAGACCATCGTTGTCGCTTATCACATAGTCCATCGTGTCCTCAGCGTTCTTGTTGTATATGTATGTAATGATGCTTCCCGAAGCGAACTTCTCCATAGTGCCATACGATTTCCCGGTGGTGTCGAAGGGAAGCTCACTGCGCAGCTCGAATGTCCGACCGCTGTCTTTGCTCACGTACAACTGATACACGTGTTCGTCCTTGTTGCCCAGGAAGTTGATCTCATTGTCGTTCCTGAAGTGAAGCGCGAGTATCTCTCCGTTGTAATACCGCGCATCGTAGAGCCTTCCCCGGTTGTCGCATAGTTCATACGGCTCACTCCACGTGTGTCCTCCATCTTCACTGATGATATAGGTCGGGATCTGAAAACGCCTCCAAATGGCATCGTTTGTGATGTTACACACGAGGAAGAAGAGGACGATGTCGCCGTTGTCTGTCAGAACTGCTTTCTCGCCGAAGGCAGAAAATTTCTCGGTGTTGGGTCCTCCTTCTTGTCCCTCGTCGAACAGGTTTTTTGAATAGTCGAGTACGATTGGCTCGCTCCAGGTTTCGCCGTAGTCTTCAGAACGCTTGTATTCCATCCATCCCACGGCCGAGTGACCTTTGTTGTCTCCGTTGCAGTTGGGATAAAAGGCGAGGATCTTTCCGTCTTCATACTCGACGAGTGCGTGTCCAAGATTTCCACCTCTTCTTGTCGGGGAGTGATCGACGAAGAGAATCCCATCGTTCGGTGGATTTTTTGGGGTGATCTCATAATCTGCTTTGTTTGAGTTCACGTCCATAAGTGTCTCTCTGGGTGAATTTAAGTGCCTTTGTAGATATTGGAAGAGTACATTTCGAAGCCTTCGGGGCCGGGGTAGCCATCGAAGAGTTTGCATTCGGGTACATTGCCAACTGCGCCATTTTTGAGCCAGTCGATGAAGATGGGGTCGGCATTGCGGTGTGCGAGTTCGGCGAGGCCCGACGCATGAAGGTCTTGAACGCGATCGGGATTTTGAGAAGCGATATTGTCCAAAGAGCCGTAGGGGGTGAGGATGCTGTCTTCGGGATTTGGGTGCCATTCGAGATAGCCTTCACGATCGAAGACTGTAAAGTAACCGCGTTGAAGATGTCGCATCATTTTGCCGCGAGCCACGCCTGATAGGGCGATTTCGCGGTTGCCCATGCTGTTATTGCGCGCAGCGTTGAGGATGTCGTAACTTTCGATATTGTCGGGAATAGGCGCGCCTGATAGGTTGGCGATGGTAGCGAAGAAGTCCTGAGGTTGAAAGATCGCAGAACTGCGACCTGTGTCGCCTTCGGGTGTTTTGATGAAAAGTGGGATATGGATTTCTTGTTCGCGAACGGGTGCGCCTTTGCCGATTTTGCCACGTTCACCCACGTTGGTGCCGTGATCACCTGCGACGATGATGGCGGTGTTTTTGGCCAGACCTGTGGATTCAAAGGCTTCGAGGAAGCGTCCAAAGCAGTGATCCATCCAGGTGACTTTGGCTGCATAACTGGCTTTGATGCGTGCTTTGGCTTCGTCGGAGAAGTTGGGATTGCTGCGGGCTTGTGCGCCTCCCTTGAATGTGCGCGGATCGAGACGTCCATCATAGTCAGGTGTTTTGTCGTATTTGAGCATGAATTCGGGGGGCACGTCCCAGGGTTCGTGGGGGTCGAAGCAGTCGATCCAGAGGAAGAAATTTTCCCGGTTTTTATTGTCGCGTAAAAACTCGGCTGCGGTGTTGAAGAGTTTGGCGCAATTCCAGTCGTCTAAGTTGTCGCGGCCTCTGTTGGTGCGGGCATATTGAATGAGTGGTGTTGGAAGTTCGTCTTCGAGGAGATCAAAGAGCGGGTCTTTTGCCCAGTTGCTGGGCCATTTGGCTTCGTCATTTATCCAGGAGCGGTCAACTTCAGCACCGCGAATGAAGGTCCAGGTGTGAAAGGGATAGTCAAAGGCGTGCCCCCCGTTGACGAGGTGGGGGGTGTCGTGCAGGAGTTGTGTCGCGTAGCCTGCTTCGCCGAGGACATACGGCAGTGCGTTGGTGTTAAAGGGCAGTGGTTTCCAGGCGTGAAAGGGGCTGCCGTATTTGCCGGTCATGACGTCGGTGCGATAGGGGATGGTGGGAAAGCTCGCTGCGAAGGCGCGGTCGAAACACCAGGATTGTGAGGATAGGCGGTCGAGGTTGGGTGTTTCGATCCAGTCATTGCCGTTGGCGCCGATATAGTCGTAGCGCATGGTGTCGATGATTAAGAGAATGATGTTCATTGTAAATCTCTACCGGTATCAAATGCCCATCCGTCCCACATGTTGTCAACGGTCGCTGGCACATCCTCTCGGAAGTTTCGGGTATCGACCCACCACTGACGGTTTGGTGCTGGTCCATGCGACAGGTTAAAAAATGGCGTCAAACCATCTCGTTGATACTCACAAGGAACGACGAGACGCACGACAGGCCGATCGCGGTCAGCAGAGCGATTGACACCTCCCCCGTGAATAAGGCGAGGATGCCAGAAAATAACGTCCCCTGCTTTGCCGGAAAACTCCACTGGCGCGATCTCTCTCAGCACATTGTCACGGGCTTTGCTATATGGCTCTGCGAGGTCGGGGTCAAGGGGACCGTAAACAGTAGTGTGATACAAGTGACTCATGTAATGTGACCCCGGCCAGATTGTAAAGCCACCGGAGTGCGGAGGTACCGTATCTACAAAAACCATTGCAGATAATTGAGCCGCTGTATGGTCTCCATGGGGGGCCAAATGACTTTCTGAATTTGGTGGTTTTGGAAATATACAATAGACCCCGCGCACCCGTTTTGCACGCTTAACTGGCTCGCCGATAAACAATGAAACCAACTGCCGCATACGTGGGTGGTTGGCGATCTTATCGACAAAAAAAGGCTCTGTACCAATTTTACGCGAGCGCATCTTCCATGTGCCGCGCGAAAAGTGCCCAGCCTTTTCGGCATCCGCCTCTGTCCACTGCCCGTGTGGCGCATCGAACCACGTTTGTACATCGTCGCGTTTGACAATCTCACGCGGCACATTTTCCCACACATAATTCACGATCCGGTCAAACGTCTCCTTCTCTTGCAGAAACCCGCGTTTCACAATAAATCCATTCTCTTTGAAAAACGCGACTTCGGCTTCACTGAGGGTCGGATCTCCGTTCACAAATTCTGGATCGGGCAAGAGGGTCGGGTCTCCGTTCGCAAATTCTGGATCGACCAATACATGGGGATCACGGATGACGACGTCTTCGGAAATTCTGATCGCGTGTAAACCGCTTCCTTCAAATGGCGGCACCAAAAGATTGTAGAATTGTTGCGCTTTCTCCTTCTGATTCAGGCCTGCCAATTCGGCTTTCACAGGTTCAATATCCATATCTAAATAGAGGTAAGCGGCGAGCCTCATACATTCAAATGCAGGCTCCCAAGAAAAGGGTTGAATCTGTGGAAGCGTCCACTCGAGATCGCCCGTCCAGTAGGGATAAAGCCAATCAAAGGCGCGTCGCATGGATCGCCCATCGGTAGATTCAAAATTGGCGAGATCAATACCCCACTGTCGGCCAATTTCAGCGAGTTCTAAAAGAAGCTCCAAATTCATACTCGCGTATCCAAGTGCCTTTGTGCGTGCGAGTTCCCGAGGCTGTTGACCATCTGGCTCAATCTGATCGGCAATTCTTCTTTCTCCCACCCCTTTTAATATCATTCGCGCGAGATCTGATTGCCCTACAAAAAGCGCGAATGTCACAACCTGAACATCATAAGCACTCGAATGGTTATTGCCATGACGCGCTTCGTCAACCCCATAAGGATGCTTCAACATCCATTCGAGAAACGCATGAAACCAGGCCTGCAAATCTTCCATATCTTTTTTGGACCAGTTCTTAGAGTCGCGCAAAAAACTGACCGCAGGGAGCATATCGCGTGCAAATGCAGCCGTCTCAATAAGCCCGATACCTCGCCCTTCGCATATTCCGGGTATGGCCTGCCCAAACAAAAGGTTGGGATTCATCCTGGTTTCGGGATTCATAAACCATGTTCGCAACAACAATGCAGCATGAGCCGCGTAGTCTTCTCGATGTGTAAAACCATACGCAAACCCCAGCGTTTTCACCGTTGAAATGAATTTTGCCAATAAAGGGCGGTCCGTTTTCTCGACCTCGGGATTGACCTCGCCATCTCGTCGAATATAAGGCAAACCGTCAGGCTTATCGGGGTCTGGCCACCAGTAAGGCCCAACACTCATGTAATCGTGTTTGTCACTACTGGCAGGCAAGATCGGTTTGTTCACAATGGTCAGCGGTTCCTGCTTCAAAGCGGCATCCGCTTTCACGAGCAAGGCTTTAAGGGCTTGCCCACACGGGTTATCTTCTCGTTTGCTCAACGAGCGCGCCCGCTTGATGTAATCGGGATCTACTGTAAATATGGGTTCAGCAGGTGAAAACGCCTTGAGCAGATCAGCTTCTTTGTCCGGATACATGTGAATGCTCCTGTTTTAAGTTGGTCAGGGTATCGTTTGTGATGTTACAAGTGATCGGTCAATATGAATACAATATTGGACTGCTTTGTACTGGCCACAAAGACCTCCTTTGATTACTGGCTGAGGCACACCCGTTGTCGAGTGGCGATTTCCTTCACCATCGGCAGTGGGCGCGATGTAAAATCATCTTTGAACAGTTTCTAAACTTTGTTAAGTTTTTGTTGTGATCTTGCCCAGTTCCCAACCCTATTGAGGCTTAAGTCTATGGCTGATCCCGAAATCCTGGTGCTGGGCGGTCCCGAGCGCGACCTCTATCTGGCCCCGGCCGATCTGGAGCGCCTGGATAGCTTTGCGAATTGGACGTGGCTCCCCTGTGAAGCGGGCCAGGTCCAGCCCGGTCACCAGGCCGAATTGTCGCGACGGCTGGCGTCTGTCCAGGCCCTGGTCGTCTATTCGGGGGCGCCCCACATCGGCCCCGAACTCATGGAACAGGCCCCCGAGCTACGCCTCATCGGCGAATTGAACGGCGATCGTTTCGCCGAGCGCATCGACGTGGAGGCAGCCTGGCAACGGGATATCCGCGTTGTCGATACCACCAATGGCTCGTCCTACCCTGTCTCTGAGTGGGCCCTGGGCCTTATTCTCGTATCGTTGCGCAACGCCGGTTATTATCTGCGCCGCTACCTGGAGGGAAATTGCCGCAAAACCCGCGACAACCCCAGCTTCCTGCGCGGCGAACTCACCGGCAAGACCGTGGGACTGATCGGCTGCGGCCATGCCGGGCGTCGCCTAATAGAATTGCTGCGCCCTTTCCGGGTCGCCATCCAGGTTTACGACCCCTACCTGCCTGGACCCATGGCCGAAGCCCTGGGCTTTCTCCTGACCTCACTCGAACAGGTCCTGTCGAGTTCCGATGCGATTGTCTGTCTGGCCCCGCTGACTCCCGGGACCCAGGGCATGATCGGTCGGGACGAACTGGATCTGATCCCCTCGGGGGCTGTACTGGTCAACGTCTCCCGCGGTCCCATCATCGATTCGGTCGCCCTGGTCGAACGCCTCAAGCGCGGCGATATTATCGCCGGCCTCGATGTTTTCGATCCCGACCCTATCCCCGACGGCCACGAAATAACCGGGCTGGACAATGTATTCCTTACGCCCCATATCGCCGGCGTCACCCGGGCCGCCTACTGGCGCTTTTTCGAGCTGATGGTAGATGAGCTGGACCGCTTTTTCCACGGCTTTGAGCCCTATTTCGAATTGACCCAGCGCACCCTGGACGACCGCAGCGGCCGTCGCCCCGCCACTCATTTGCTCTGAACACGCTTTCAGATCGCTCACGATTTTCCATCCCTGTCCCATAATAACCCCGCCCATCCAAAAAGGCAACAACCTCGCGCTAACAGAAAAAAGTAAATTGAAAGAGATGCGGAACGTTGTCCAAAATATCAGGGGTCAATCATAGACTCGGAGATATTAGTTAAGTCTCTTTGGGTGAAAGCAGAAAATGGTCAAACCACGCGACCATCTGCTCGAAGTACTCAACGAGAAAGCGATGATTGCCTTCGGGTTGATAGACTTTGAAACGATCATCGTGTCCTGTTGCTGCATAGGCTTTTTGTACAACGGGTATAAGGGCATCGACGCCTTGACGCGGCATGTCTTCGTCTCGGGTGGGCGAGATCATCATAAAGGGTCGCGGGGGCATGCAGGTGGCTACGACGCGCGGATGATCAAAATGACACAGGAAGTTAGGGATGTAGTAATAAGCGCTGTGTCGTTCGTCTTCGCCATGGTGAATGACGCTGGCCAGGCTGCCAAGGCCACCGCAGACGGTTACGCCTGCCGCGATCCAGGGTGCACACGCCATCGAATACCAGGTTGCGTTGCCGCCAAGCGACATGCCTGTCAGGCCAATGCGGCTTTTGTCAACGCCATTTATCGCGCAAAGAATACGAGCGGCTCTGAGCGTTTCTTCGACGAGAATGCCCATCTGGCTTCGTCCATAAGGAGCCAGGAGCTTGCACTCGGTTGCCCATTCTTCAATGCTATGGCGCCTTCCTTCTGTGCCTTTGATCGAGATGGCCAGTGTGGTGAACCCTCTTCTGGCAAGTTCACGTCCCCAGCCGATCAATGGACCATCGGGAGATTGATGGAATTGTGGATGAGCGACTCGTTCTGCAGAGCCGGACGTGCCGGAAATGCATACGATTCCCGGTCGCAGTTTTCCAGTATGTCTAAGCGGTTCCATGAGGATGGCGGGAACGGTTTCGCGCAGTGAGTTCTGGTAGCTCAGATGGGTGACGCGAATGTCTTCGGTTTCGTGCGTTTCTGAAGTTGTGAAATCTACTTGGTCTGGGACTTTAGCCAGTCCCAGAAGCTCTATGAGCTTTGCACGGATATCTGAGTCTGCAAGGTCAGATGCGAATGCTGGCTGGATGTCGGGTGGTATGATAGATGACATATCGAGAAACCTTTGGTTCATTGGTTGCGGGCTACTCAAACCAATGAGGGGATTGTGGGCGCTTCGTGCGAATCGACTCCAGTGCCGCCTCACAGATAGAAACTATGCGTGCACCCCATCGGGCGGGGATCGGATTACTGATTTTGCCGTCGAGCAGATTCAGATAATCGACCACAGAGCGTCCCCAGCCGTGTCCTCCAATCACTTCATGGGCAGATGATTCTTCAATTGGAACTGGCTCATGGCCACGGCGGAAGAGTTGGCCTTTCCACAACGTGCCCTCGGTGCCATATACGGCCAAAAAACCACCGCCCATTCCCTCGCCCATGCCATGTCCGGAGCAGCCGCTTGTCACAAAGACTTTGCCTGTGACGCCATTTTCAAATTGAAGGATCACAATGTAACAGTCATCATCTGGAAACACCGGAATGCTGAGCTTATTGCTATAGGCATAGACTTCCGCAACCGGGGATTCGACCGTCCACAAAATCAGATCAAGTGGGTGGCAGCCGCCGCCCAATAAGATATTCTGGGGATTTTGCTGATCAATGCGCCAGGGTGTGTGGTTTTTGCCCTCGGGTGAATAATGACTCCACATGTCGTGGATGTAATCGCCCTGGACAAAAAAAACATCGCCAATCTCGCCGGATTGGGCCATCAGCGCCATTTCGTGCCAGGGATGCAGATAGCGCATGGTTTGGTCGGTCATGACGTGTTGGCCACTCTCTGCCTCCGCGTCGAGGATGCGTTGGGCATCTGCCACTGTGGTAGCAAGCGGTTTTTCCACCAGGACGTGGCAGCCCTGCTCCAATGCCATGACAGTCTGGTCGGCGTGCAGGTGATCCGGTCCTGCCGCGACTACAACATCGGGCTGCGTTTCTCGCAAGAGTCGAGCGTACTCGTGACCAGTCGAGGCATCCGGATATTGTTCCTGCATAATGTCCAACTGCGCTGGCTGTGGATCGACGAGTCCCACAATTTCTCCACGTCCATCGGCGGCGGCTACCTGGGCTACGTGGCGGCCAGCGCTTCCACAGCCGCTAATCAAGAATTTGTAACGTTTCATGGCAAATGCCTCAATAATGGTTCCATGTGCCCTCCAGTACCTCTGAAACCCGAACGTTGACTATCTTCTTTTTGCACTAATTTCGGCGATGGTATCGCCGGTTATTTTGACGGTGTGGGTATCTACTCGCTCAACGTCTTCACGGGCAGCTCTGACCTCGGCACTATCAGCGGACTGATATTCGGTCACGAAAATATAGGGAGATGGGATTGTATAAGGTGCGATTTCCCCGATCCGCCCCATGGCTTTGCGAGCGCCCTCCTGGATCAAATCTCGAGCTTTAGTGGGAGAGAAGGAGAGAGCAGCCGTGCGACTAAGCCCCTCTTTCACGACAACGCCTTCGATCGCGGGAACGTAACGTCGGGCCTCATCTACAGCAGCCCGATCCCCACTGACGAAAACCGTGGGTACGCCAACTTCACCGGCATGCGCCATGTTGAAACCAATTTCACCGATCAGTTCATCATTCAACCAGCAGTTGGCGATGCTTCGAGAGCTCCAACTGTGACACAGCACACCGTCAGGTGTGTTTTCCATCGCGTGATGGCCATACAAAAATTGCGCCTCAAATGTCAATCCCATCTCCCACGCAGAACCTCTGGGGCGACCGTATATCACCCGGGCTTCGCGGTGGATGTGTTCGATATTGATGCCACCACTGCCGTGTCCGTCCAGCACGATAGGGTCTGTGGCGCCTCCTTCCATAGCACCGTCTATGAGGGCATTGATCTCCAGAGTGGCCAGATATTTGGCCTGTTCGTTGTCGCGACCCCCGTCGTAAGTCTGAGTTTTGAAATCTACGACGCCGGCAGTGCCCTCCAAATCGCATAAGATAAGTATTCTCATGGAAAGTCTCCTGATGAACATGGCGGGAGATGTTTCTCGTTGTCAAAGTACATGATTGTGGGGTGTTCCTGCAAGCAGAGATGCGCCTGCCTCTCTTCTGAGAGATGCTCCGTCCAATTGCGTTTGACTCCGGCATGGCCACTTCCTATCTTGCCCCTGAAAGATATTTTGCTACCTGGATCGTTTTTTTTTAAAAGAGGATCGGAGGATGGCAGCTAAACCGGATTTTCGCAAGCCAGCACCGGAAGGGGTGGTGGAGCAGACCGGCATCGGTTCCGGTACAGGCAATGGGATGGTGGCTTTAGATGACGGCTCCCTGATGATGGTTGTGGGGAGCCACTGCCATATCTCGACCGACGGCGGCCAGACCTGGGGCGAGTCGCGGCCGCTGAACTGCGAGGGGATGGGAAGTTCGTCCAATCTGTCGTGTATAAAGCTGCAGTCGGGCAAGCTGGCACTGGCGCACCGGGGGAGGGAGGAGGCGGGATGGGGGACGGAGATGTTTAACTGGAATCCCTTTTATCTGTCGGTGTCTGACGATGACGGCCAGACTTGGGCGGGCGCGTGGCCGATGAAGTTGCTGGGTGGGCCGTACCACGATGCGATGATTCAGTTGTCGAGCGGGCGGCTGCTGATGCCCAGCCGGATCTGTCACAGCAACAACCAGCATCCGGGTTTGGAATACGAGCGGGTGAGCAGTTACGGGATCTGGAAGGGTCTGCGGTTGCAGGTAAGCGGACATTATCACTATCCGGAGGTAGATATCGCCGCGGTGAGTTATTCGGACGACGAGGGACAGACGTGGCAGCAGTGTCAGGGGCAGTTGATGGGCTGGTTCGACGCGGAGGGCATTCCCAACGGACGCGGAGGAATCACGGCGGTGGATGAACCGAGTGTGGCGGAATGCGCGGATGGGCGGGTGATGCTGATGGCGCGATCCACAGTGGGGCGACTGGTACAGAGTGCCAGCGAAGATGGCGGACAGACCTGGACGCCGATTTTGCCGAGCGATCTGGCGAGTTCGTATTCGCCGCCGAGGCTGCGGCGGATTCCGAGTACGGGCGACTTACTGTGTGTGTGGAATCAGGTGTCACGGGATGAGATCAAACGGGGCTATCGGCGGGGGAGACTGTCGGCGGCGATTTCCAGGGACAGTGGCGCGAGTTGGGAGCGGTTCAAGACAATCGAGGTGAGCGACGGTATGGAGGACATGGAGCGGGTGGTGCCGCAAGAGCCGATTACGCCGGTGGTTGGGCTGCCCGAATTGGGCACGCTGCCAGAGGGTTTTGCCACCTTCGATTATCCCAATGTGTGGTTTGCGAACGATAAGGTGTTCCTGACCTACCACCGAAGCTGGGTCGAAGTAGATGAGGACGCCGGAGAAGCGGTGACACTGGGGGAACGGAAAGGGAGGGCGAGGAAACCGCGCGAGATGGTGCTGCGCATTTATCCATTGGCGGCGTTTTACCGCTGAAATGTCGTTTATTCTATTTTTGTATAGTCGGACGTGAGCGTTAAACCACCCGACTTCACATTCATAAAGCAGGCAGTTGTTCCCTCGGGCTGCGTGGCGGTTACCACCCACTGATCAGCCTTTCTCTTCAGATTTGCAGGTGATTCGAACCACTTTCTGTTACCGGTTATCCCAGTATCAGTAGTTGATATTAGAATGGCCTCATCCAAAGGCCTTGATGATTCAAAAATCACTGTGAACTGCCCGTTCTCTGTCTCGGACGAAATTTGTCTGGCCCAGGGTTTGCCCTCTTTGACAACGCTGTCTGCGAAGGCATAGCTATCCGGCGGTTTCATGCCGGCCTGGTGTCCGTGTCTCATGCCGGGGATCAGGCATACCATGTAGGGTCCAGATACCGTGCGATAGCAGGAGGCCTGCTTGTCCAATGGAAAGTGCTGATCTCCCGGCCAGGAGAGCCAGAGGGTCGGGGTTTCCACTTTTTTTAAGCGCAGCACAGGATCCCAGACTTCCTTGTAAAGGGCATTGTTTCCAAGTGCTCTGCCGTATTGATTGGCCGCCTGGGACATGTTCCCGCATCCGTACGTCGGAATCGCAAAAGCAAAGCGGTCGTCGATACCGATAACCGTGCTTGCAATAATGCCTCCCCAGGAGATACCCATCAGACCGACTTTCGCACTATCTACCTGCGGCAGGGAACGAAGTAGCGAGTTAGCCAGGATTGCATCGGCAACGGCGTGATACATCCACTGTTCTTCAATCGGTTTGTCTGAATCACCGTAAATACCTGTGCGAGTTGGTCCTGGCCAGGGATGTTTTTTCCACCTGTTGCGCCTATTGTCGCCGGGTTTCCCGGAATCCCGTTCATCTATCTGCCCTTCCACTGCGATACTGATTGCCGCGTATCCGCGGGCATTCCACTTTTCAACCCACTCCTTAAAGGCGGTTCCGCCACCGCCATGGATTAACACAGTCCCCGGGACCTTATGGCTCGACGATGCGTCCTCAGGGATACCGATCCAGGCATAGACGCGGGTTGGTTTTCCCTCGTAAATAAGCGCATCAAAGTAGATCGTCTTCAATTCCCCTGCGCCAATACTGACAATTTGCTCTTTTTCATTGCGGACAACCGGCGCGTCTGTCAGCTCAGCCAGTGCGAGTATTTTTGTTTCCTCTGTGCGGTAATCAGCTTGCACGCTCAAAGTCCTCAGCATTGCTGTAAAAATAACCGTCCATTTAATCATTCTCATTTGAATAGAGCTTGTGAAAGGATCATAACTGTTTCCTCTTTTCCTTAATCCCGAATTAGTCGAGTCTCCCTTGATAGCAGGCATCATCCCACAGGGTCGCCTGGAAGCGTGGCTCATTACCCGTTAGTACCGCAACCGCATCCTTGCATGCATCGGTGAAACAGCGTCGATGGGAATCCGTCTCGAACACAAGAAAGTGCATGGACTTACCTCCAAATACTTTGCTAATATCAGTTTTGAGGAAAATGGGCGACTGTCTCGCCGATTGCCTCCCGTGTCTATTCACCATTCGACAGCCGTGCGACCTCCCCGTGCAGTCGGGCATTCTCTGTTACGATCTTGCCAGTGCGAACGTCCTCCTCCCTGAACTTTGCCATGAAAACCGCTCCGTTTGGAGTGCGATTGTAATCATAAATGATGTAGATTGTTCCATCGCCTGCCTGCACGCCATCGGGATAGGTGACCTTCTCCCTTTCATCCAGCATGAGTCCGCCCTGCCACGTCTGGCCATCATCGTCGGATACAAACGCCACTAGTTTCTCGCGTCTCGTCTTTTCGGTCATGAATCCATGCTTGACCAATAACAATGCGCCAGATTTCAAACGACGCACAAAAAACCGGGTGGTCGGATGTGGTATTTTAAGACGTTCAACGGGCGACCAGGTCTTTCCATGATCGTAAGAAACTGTTTGGCCGATGCCACGGACCCGCACCAGCATCCAGAGTGAGCCATCCTTTCGCTCAACAATCATTGGTTCATCAGGGCCCCGCAATTCCGCGTTATCAATATTGGCAGTACCGCGAAGCTCGAAAGTCTTGCCCTGATCGCGCGAGGCGTAGACCTTTATGCTGTTATCAGTCTTCCATACAGACGAGGTAAAGAGCCAGTCACCATCCGATAGTACCGTTGGTTTGTTCAGCATAATGCCATTGCCCAATCGACGCGGTTTCGACCATGTTGGGTTCTCAGCATCTGGACTGCTGGTGACAATGGTCCATATGCCGTAACGGCCATCTTGTTGACCAAGACTCTGTCCCCAGAAAACCCACATCCGATCCTGGGGGTCGATCCAGATGGAAGCGGACATAGCCCGAACGTCCCTACAGGGCAGTATCATGACTTTTGGATCTGACCAGGTGTGCCCATCGTCATCACTCCGAATCAAGACCTGGTAGTTTCGCGGGCTTTCGACATCCCGCCCGTAAACTGCCCACAACCGTCCCTTAGTAGTGCGTTCGATGCCTGGCACGCCCTGTCGTGTGGTCGGCGGCACATGCTGTTTCCACGGATTGACAATAACCGTCGCCGGTTCGAGTGCAATATCGGCATCACGCTGTTTCTCAGGTTCTGCATCTGTCATGTTGTTTTCCTCAATCTGGCAGGTCATGAATGAGAGTCTTCTCACCATTTCCTCTTCATCGAAGAATAGACGCCTTCCAATGTTCCGGCCTTTTTATGCCACTCCAATGCCTGTTCATTGGCGTCTTTGACATACTTGAGCGCCTCGGTAATGGGCCTGCCCATAGGGTCAAAATATCCGGTCTGGGACTTACCCGTCGCGTCATGCGTTCCGGCCCAGGTTTCGATATATCCACACGTCTGCCAGCCCAGCATAAAGGGCAGGTTCATGATTCCTTTTAAGTATGTGGCGTACTGCTTGCCTTTATCCTCGATTGTGGGGACCTCCACTCCCTTCACCCTATCCATATGGGGGCGTATGAATCCATAGGCGTGATCGCCATTGATGATGGGCTTGCCTGTCTTTTCATAAATTTTCCGCAGTTTTTGTTCGTGAGCGGGCGTATAGAAATCGTAATCCTGGATCAGCACCACATCTACGTAATTCTTCACAATATCCCACACCCAATCGGGTTGGGGCCTCGCATTTTGAATTTTATCGCCAAAAATCAAATGATTGGGGTCGTGTTTCCTGATGGCATCGTGGTGGGTCTTGAGATAAGCGTCAACGATTTTTGCATTCATAAGTGCCTGATCGGTAAAACCCCTTTTGGAATCTCTGGGTAGCCCATACGCGCTTATTTCGAAAAAATCCTCCCATGTATTCACATTTAATCCGTACATTTCCCCGGCCTCCGCAGCGGAAGAATACTGACTTTGTAACACACCAATCCAAACTTTTTTGCCTGGTGTCTTGCCGGGGCGAGACAAGATGTCCATGATCCAGGGATGGTGCTCAAAATTTCTAATTGGCTTTCCCAAATTATGAATTGTGTAAGCGGGCAGGTCTTCGTAACTGTATCCCAGCAGGTATTTTGCATTCTTGTGCTTTGAAGTGTAATTTTTGACAAACTGGTCGAGTTTTTGTTTCCAGGCAGGATCAAACACGTCGGGGTAGCGTTTGTCGGCTGACCACTGCCTGACCCGTTTGGGGTGAACATGGCTCATTTTCAGCTTGCCGAAATAATACAACTTCAATTCGTTGCAGTAATTCGTGGGCATTGAGAGTGGATGGTGAAAGGATAGGGTATTGAAACCGTAATCTTTGTGATCTTTAGCTATAATCTCCAGCCAGGTCCTGGCTCCTTCGGACCTGAAATCGACTCTTTTCCCCTTCATGATCCCTCCGCCAATTTTCTCGACCCAGTGTTCTTTGTTGTAACTGGCAAATCTGGACAAGGGGCCCACGTGATTCATTCCAAGGGGAATAAAGGGTTCGCCATCACCGTTGACCATGGTCCAAATTCCTCCTACCTCCTCCAGGTGGACATATTCTTTGTTCCCGATGATTCTAACTGCGTCTTCCTCGCCGATTTGAGCAAACGAATGACTAAACGCGACTGCACAAAACAAGAAGAGCGTTGTTGCTCTGAATAGAGCGTGTGAAAGTATCATAACTGTTCCTCTTTAAGGTAAATGAGCAACTGTCTCGCTCTCCTGCGCTACGGTCAAGGCATAGTACGGACACTTGGTTAAGCGTCCGTGTTGTTTTTTGTTATCTTATTTTTGGGTGGGAAATAAGTTTTGCAGAGAATTCTTGGCAGATAGCGTATCATCAAATGGTTAGATTTTATTATTCTCAACAATAACTGATGAACGATCTATTGGAGCAACATCAATTTCAACAACTAATATCTTTGGGTCGTTGGTATAAAAAACATTGTTCACAACAGTGTTATCCCTCCCTGTTGGAGCAGAGATATTTTTCTGATCAAGATAGTCCACCCTTACTGGGTCGTCCGTTTTTTTATTTAAAATCTGAATATATCGAGTCAGGTTCTTATTAGATCCGATGAATTTATTATCCTTTATGATGTTGGCAAATCCCGCTATTTTGACAACTTCTTCATTGTAGGATTTTTCATAACAGTATAGAATATTATTCCGGACGGTTACAAATGAGGCCGCGTATTTGATATCGATATATTGCCCCAGTAATCCCGGTCCCAATATGCTTTCCTCAATTGTGATATTATGGGCTCTTGCCATTTTTCCTCTTTCTTCAAGCCCTTTTGATGAACCAATATAAAAGCCTTCTCCTTCATGAGCGTTATAATCTTTATCCAGCCATTCTCCAATATGATGGATTTTCATTCTTCTAAAGGTGTTATGGTGACTTTCATTCCTGATAGCTACAGCAGTGTTGTGTGTATGATGTATATGCACATCTTCAATAATATTATGGTGTGATCCCGATCCCAATAAATATAAACCGATACGAAAACCATGCGTGTTCCAATACCCCTTGTGTAGAGACACTTTCTTCCCGGTTATTTCTATGCGGGAAATGTTCCAGAACGAGCCACTTAGTTTGATTGCTACCAAATCCTCTTCCTTTTTTTGGCCAACTGTGGAAATTACGGCATATCGACCCTGGCCTGTGCTGTCTTTTGATGTAAGGGTGATTCTATTTTTATCGGACCCATTTGCATGTAGCTTAAAACTCTTATCGATTTCATACACTTTGCCGCCCTGAAGCACAATCGTATCACCCGGCTTGACGGTATCCAATGCATCGTAAACATCCTTGCTTGTAGCGCATTGATAAATATCGCTAGCGTAAAGCACATTGATATTGGCAATCAACAGGGAAAAGGAAATAATCAAAGGGGACAAGAGCCGTTTAGGGGCTAAATTGTTAATGACGTTTTTCATACATCCCGCACCATATCGTTCTCAGTCGGCAAAGTCATGGATTCTTTGATATACGCTCAATTTGGCCTGGTCCAATTCCTGCCCATACTCCTGGAAGAATAGAGGAATCCACTCATTGCCAAGGTTTCTGCGAATGGTATAACAAACTGCGACGAAGTCGAGATACCGATCTCCGATTCCCGCATATCCCAAATCAATATAACCGCTCAGGTGGCCATTATGAATCATAATGTTGGGCAGGCAATAATCCCCGTGGGTGAACACCAGGTCCTCTGGCGGGAGGTCGTCCCGTATGCTGCCCAGTTCGTCCCGAAGAACATTCCTCGTTGCACCATTTGGTATTTGACTGTCCAGTACGCCTGAGTTTATCAGGTCTGTTGCCCACGCAAAATAGCGTTCCATGCGCCAATCCAATGGGCATGAATCAATCGCTATCGCGTGAATCTCGCGAAGTCCGTGAGCAAACATGCGTACGAGGCCCGGAATATCACTTTTGGCGTCTTTGTGGATACCAGAGACACCAGCGATTCGGGTCATGAGCAGATACTGAGTATTATCCTCTTCGTGGTAGCAAACCACGCGAGGCGCACTCAATTTGCCGTGCAGCCAGGACAGGGCGGCCTGTTCGGCGAGGAGGTCAGACTCCTGCGGCGCAACAAGCGAATCTCTGACTTTGAGGAACAAGCCGCGCTTACTCGGATGGGTAAATGAGAATACATCGGCGCACGATGCTGTCCTGAGATTGTTGCCATTTGAGGTGAAACCCTTCAGGTGGACCTGGACTGAATTTGGTAGATCCTGGACTTGCAAGGCTAACCTGCCTTCGAGAGTTACTACGAAGCAATTATTCCTAAAGTAACACTCTCTTTAGTGTGTGAATCTGAGATTCCTTCATTTTAAATAGAGGATGCTTGACTTGAAGAACTCAGACCCAAGAATTTGATTCAAGCTGTTTCCAACATCGCGAAAGTTTTTCACTCCGAGCATATCACCACCCAGTTCAGTCAAACCAGGATTCCTCTGGAGACCAGATAGGATTCGAGCGTCTCTACGGTTGTGTAGTGATGGGTATTCAGCCCAACGGAAATGGCAGTTTCGACGTTTGGCAGCCTGTCGTCGATGAACAGGGATTCCTCTGCAGCAACGCGCATGGTTCGCAGCACATGTGTGAACGCCCGAGGATCACTCTTGGTGAATCCAGTCTCATATGAATAGAACTGCCGCTCAAAGACCTTCAAAAAAGGGTGATTTTGTCTGACGAAATAACTCCATTCTCTTGCATGATCTGACAGGATGACTACATCCATCTTCTCTGCCAATGATGTAACGAGTGCGATTGCGCGATTGTCGGATCGAAGAAGGTTCCGCCTTATAATTTCTTTCATCTCCTCTACAGTGATTGGCCAGGAGTTATCGGAGATTATCTCGCTAAAATACTCGTCCTCCGTTATACGCCCCACAAACAAAGTTGCGAGCAGATTCCCACCAAAGCATGGCAGGATTTCATCTTGTGGGATTCCCAGTATTGGCTGAAGTTCTACTTCTATTCCGTACAGGCCAGAAATAAGTACCTCAGAGAGATCGGAGATGATGAGCCTTATCATAGGGCTGTGATTCTTTCGGCAAATAAGCCTTGTAGTTTCAAAATTAAGAATTAAACCTCTGTAGTAAATTTTCACTCCTGCCTGCTGGACAGTCGCCTATATTCAAAAAAATTCTCTTGGACCAACCCTTTAACAAAGAGATCCTTGCTCAGATCAAAACCTTCCTTGATCGAATCTGTTCGTCCAAAACAGTAGAAAGCTGCACCGGCATTCAAACAAACCAGATCCAGAATCGGTTCGGGGGTTTGGTACTGTAAAAGAGACAGGAAGATTTCTGCATTCTCATCACTATCACCACCTGGAATCTTACTGTAATCCCGT
>JAJEDY010000007.1 GCA_022821275.1 Candidatus Latescibacterota bacterium
ATTTCGACTGGTGCCTCTGGGAAAGGTTAAAACCGTACAGGCAGCCCGCGCTGGAGAGATTGAGCTTATTGGGATTAAGGAGGGAGACCGGGTTAAAAAGAAACAGGTGTTGTTCAAGTTGCGCTCGTGGGAAACATGGCATGAATTGCGCGAGCTTGAGCAGGCGAAAATCGCGCTTCAGAAGGCGAAATACGATTTGGAAGTGGCATTGCCCCAGAAACGGGCGTTGACAGCCGAGACGGTGGCAGCACTAAAAGAGCGGTTGCAAATAGCACAGATGTTTGTTGCGACGCATCGGGATGTATTGGATGCGTATCAAACGGAGATGGGGACGCAGAACGCGCGAGATGTCAGCGGAAAAGATGCGGATTTGAAAGCGCGCATCAATTTGCGCCAGGCGGAAGTTGCACATATCAAAGCGCAGTATGAACGTCAAAAAGCGTTGTTTGACCGCAGTTTGATCAGCCAGGCAGATATGGAAAGGGCGCGGATGGCATATCTCAATGCGTTGGCGCAATTGCCTGGCCGGATGTCCGAAATTTATCAGCAAGAAATGGCGGTTCAGGATATCAAGCGTCAGATTCTGGAGGCCGAGTTATCGCAAGACCGGGAAAGCATCTCAGGCAAAATACGCTTATGATTCTGCACGTTTGCGTCTGGAACAGGCGCAACAGAAGGTGGCACGGAACTTGGATGCAGAATCGGATCTCATTCTGGCACCAGAAGCCGGTATCGTGACGCAGGTGCTGGTGAATACAGAAAGACAGGTGATCAGCAAGGGACAATCGCTGGCTATGATCGCACCGGAAACTGCGCCGATAGTGGCCGAGGTGATGATTTTGAATAAGGATGTGGGGTTGATGAAACCCGGTCAGGTTGTAAGGTTGAAGTACGACGCTTTTGCATTTCAAGATTACGGGATTAAAAGGGGCTGGCTATCAGAGATTGCTCCGGATGCTGTTCTGGATGAGATGTTGGGACCTGTTTTCCGCGGGATTGTTGACCTTGAGGAGACCGCGATACGGGTCAAGGGCGATGAAAAACCTCTGATGTTCGGCATGAAAGGCGTGGCAGAAGTGGTGACGGATCGGCAATCGGTTCTCATGTTATTACTCAGTCCTTTGTGCAAGCTCTACGAATCTGCCACGTTTACAAATGGGGAGGAAACATAGGTGTCTGAGTCTGAAGACCCTGTGATGGTTGTTGTAAACGAACAATCGGTTCACCTTTCAGATATGATTCGGTCACTGTCTGTAGAGGGCAATTGGAAATTGTTCGAACGTTTTGCCCGCAGGCAGGTGATCATCCAGTGGGCTGATCGAGAAGGCATTAAACTGAGTCCGGAAGATCTGCAAAATGAGGTAGATGAGTGGCGCTATGAGAATCGACTGGAACGGGTGGAAGATACAGATGCGTGGCTTGAAACTCATGGTCTCACGTTATTTGATGTGGTCGTAGAGGCTGAATTTCTGTTGTATGAACGCTGGTTGATGTCGCGGATTAAAGAAGACGACATTCGGGCTTTTTTTGTTCAGCGTACCCTGGATTTCGAGCGCGTGGAGGTGTGCTGGATTTCTGTGTCGGATGAGGGCGTAGCTGAAGAATTGTGTTTGCAAGTCGTGGAAGAAGGCGCGGATTTTTATACTCTGGCGCGGCGGTATTCGCAAGATGAAGCCACGCGGCCTGCTGGTGGATATCTTGGACGACGGCGCAGGCGCGATCTTCCACAAGGGGTCGCGCCTTTGATTTTTGCCGCATCGGAAGGCGATGTTGTTGGTACTGTAAAGGTTGAAAAGGGATATGCGCTGTATTATGTGCAGAAACGATGTCCAGCAGTACTCGATGAGACTACTCGTGAAAAGATCCGGAAAAAGCTGTTTGAGTCCTATTTGCAACGCGAAATGAAACGCGCTGAGATCAATTTTCCATTTGTCTTCTCTGATTTGTAAATGTCGAGAATCGGCACCTGTTTTTTTCCCAATAACTCGAATGAATAATGGTCCGTCGACCACATGAGCATCGACGGGCTATTTTTTGTACTTGAGGCGGACAGTTGTATTTCTGACGACTAAGGATTATATTTCATCCATTGGTCGAAAAATTGGACACTATACCGTCTGATAGTATAAAATTCGGTCTGGGATATTTTTTATTTTAATTAAAAATAACGGGTTATACGTATAAATATTTGAATAGACTCACATTGGCACGGATATTGCAGGTAAATATTATGGGGATAGGTCTCAAATTCTATAGGAGGAACTATGGACAAGCAGAAAATTCTGATTGTAGATCATGACCTGCTTGTAATCTCAAAGCTTGCGGGATTCTTGTGGGATGAACCCTATGAAATATGTCTGGCAGGATATGGGATAGAAGGTCTTGAAATTTTGAGAAAAGAGGAGATTGATCTTGCTGTCGTCGAGCTACATGTAGAGGGTATAGATGGTATAACGCTATTGAAGCATGTGAAGGAGGAAAAAATTCAGACAGCTATGCTGATCATGACGAGTTTAAGATCTGCAGAATTGGGCGAACAACTGATCAAGGCTGGCGCTGCAAGTGTATTTGACAAACCAATAGAGAGAGATGTTTTTTTGACGCAGGTCAAAAGATATATGCCTCCACACGATATGTGGAAGATCAGGTTTGAAGTATTTTTGGAGGATCATTACAGCAATCCAGATCTAAAATTTGAAGATGTCATGCGCTATTTCCGATTTTCTAAGTCGCATGGTTACGCATTGTTCAAAAAACATTTGGGCAAGACCTTCCGTGAATCATTGAGGAAAGTTAGAATTGAAAAAGCAAGATTATTGATTGAAGAAACTCTATTGCCAATTTCTGACATTGCAGCACACTGTGGTTTTCGTTCATCATCGCGTTTAAACGAAGCTTTTAAGAGATTATATGGCATGTCTCCCCGTGCTTATCGAAAAAAAGTGGACATACGCGTAATAAATTAGACGTACTAATGCAAAAAAAGTGGACATACGCGTAATAAATTAGACGTACGCGTAATTTTTTGCTGTTGAAATTGTAGTGGCAATTGTATTATTATAAAGAAGTCGCCGACAGATTCTGGCAAGTCAAATGTCGGCGATGGGATGTATCTCAAGCTAATAACTTGAGAATATTAGTTGCCATTTTGGAAACGTGTGAATACAAACTCAGGAAAGCTCAACGGCTGCGGGATGTTTCTCTGGATTTTTCCAGAAAAATAAGGGACCGGTCCTCCCTTCCCGCAGTCTATTTTATTTTTATAACCCAGCCATTATCTCACGCGGATATCCGGCATTTTGTCCATTAATCCGAGTTCTACACCATAAGCGTAGAATCGCCTTAAGCCTTTCAATTCTGGGTCGCCCAGGTCGTAGAGAATATTTTTGGTCAGATATTCTGCATAAAACGCGGGCGATAGGGTGCGGGTTTCTGCGGCATAGTCCTTTGCGATGTTTGGGATAAGCGGCTTGCCTTTTTCCTTGGCTTCGATCAGTTTGGCAATGTGATATGGCGTCAATGCATCGGGACGCCCGGTCCAGCAGGCATAGACAAAGGGCAGTCCGGTCATCCGCGTCCATATTTCGCCCAGATCCAGAATCCGATAGCGTTTGCGGGGCAATGTCAGCGCGGAATCACCTATCAGTAAGGCGGCATCAGCGCATTTGAGCATTGCGTCTATATCTGGAGGATGAAAAAATACCTGTGGTCGGCAGCCAAATTGTCGCGCCAGTACGATCTGCGCCAGTACGACTGATGTGCGCGATCCGCGATCCAGAGCCAGTGTTTGAATTTCTTGGGGTTCTTTGTTCAGGACAATAAGTACGCTGCCAACAGGTCCGTTTGAAATAATGCCGACATTGGGCACAATCCGATAGGCGTCATGTCCGCGTCCAATTTCTGCAGTGGGGATCAATGCCACATCGGTTTCACCCCTGTGCAGCCGTTCGGCGCATCGCGAGGGTACGTCGTAGATCAGTTCGAAATCGCGATCATTCGCGCCCGTGCGCAGCATTTCAACCAGTGGCCGCGTGTTTAAGTATGATACTACGCCCAAACGCACACGCATTGCTACTTACTCCTTGGATGGGTTAAAAACCTCAAGTTTGCCATTCCTGACGATCAGTACAACAGGGGTATAAACCCCATCTCCATTGGCGTCAAAAGAGAATGTGCCCAGAATTGTGTCCAGGTCTCTGGTTTTTGCCAGAGCGTCCCGAATTGCCCTTGAATCAATTGATTGGGCATTGGCGATGGCGTTTGATAGGATATGGACGGTGGCATAGGTTTGTGCGGTGAATGCGCTGGGTTCAACACCGGTTTGCATCGTGTAATTTTGGACGAATGCGCGATTGCCCGGTGTGTCAGCCGTGCTGGTCCATGCGGTAAAACTAATCGCTCCCTCGGCAGCAGCACCTGCGCGTTCTATTTCGCCTGGGGTCAGGGTCTGCGTGATGAAGTGAACTTCGGGGGGAATACCGATTTGACGAGTCTGGATCAGTATATCATTTGCCTCTGTTATTGGTAGCGCAGAGAGGAAGATGGCGTCTGGATTTGATTCTTTTATTCGGGTTAGTTGTTCCGAAAAGTCGGTCTGACCAACCTGGAAGGACTCTGTGATCAGAACTTCGACGCCGTTTTGATGGAGTATTTCTTTGATCACTGCGTCGCTATTTTGGGAAAAGACATCGCCAGCCTGGAATATTGTGGCTACTTTCTGATAGCCGAGTTTCTCATGCGTTGTCCTGACGCCACCGGGTATAAGCCAGTTGATCGTGAGACTGGCGCGGAAGAGGAAATCGCCCATTGCGCTGAGGCCAGGGGAGGCTGAGGTTGGACTAATTGCCACGACTTCATTTTGTTGGGCAATGGGAAAAGCTTCACGGGTTGCACTCGATGTGTACGGACCGATGATGACAGATACGCCATCGCGATGAATCAGTTTGTTATAAGCTTCAACAGAGCCTTCTGGGGTGCTGCGATTGTCTTCCATGATGAATCTGATTTTTGCTCCGCCGAGTAGCGATGATCGGTTGATTTCTTCGCGCGCGAGTTCAATGCCAGCTATAAGCGACTGACCACCTGCACTGAGTTGGCCCGTCAGAGGCAGGACGATGCCAATGGTAATTTCTGCGGGGAGACCTTCTGATGTTATATGTGCCTTTTCGCCAATGGGCAAGTTGAGTCTTATCCCGTAGCCTTCGTTAATTGGAATGCTGGTCCAGGATCCGATCTCGATCCCGTCTTGTGAGGCGCGCGCCTGATAATACCCATTGCCCGATGTGATCTCTATCCGCGTTTGACCATTTTCATCGGTTATGCCTGACCACTGATAATCCGGTTTTTGTCCCGCAATAGAACGCGCAAATTCTACTTTTGCACCGCTTACAGGGGCGTCATTTTGCTGCACAGTAGCTATGACCACAGCGCGATTTTGTTGTGTAGCCAATTTGCTCAGGGGACGGCCAATCTGTTCTTCTGTCCCGTTTTCTGGCTGCGTTATGCGCGCACCGCCACAGTTCCATATTATGACTGTGGCAAGGGCTATTGCGATTATAATGCGAATATTTTGCAACATGGCGATCTCCTGAAAACGGTATAGAGAAAATCCCAGAATGGGAAAAACCATTCTGGGATTTTTTGTGTGAGATAGACGGGTGTCTATCCCGTTAGTTGTGCGTGAAATTCTGTCCAGTCATCGAGGTTGTTCAGATTGACGGCGTCGAGTATTGTGCCGTCGTCGTCAATCCCTGCACCGCCGAGGATGGCCTGACGGACATCGTCTGCGTGGTTGTAACCCTCGATTGCGGCGTTGAGTTCTGCAACGGCATTGCTGTCGAGGCTGCCGCCGCTCTGTTCGATTACCCATGCTTCGAATTCCGGATAGGAGGGCAGATTTTCGGTGAGATAGGCGACGGTGGCATCGCGGTCGAGACCCAGGCCGTCGAGGACCATCTGGTCGTAGCCCAGTCCACACTGGTCATATCCTTCTTCGAGGTTGCCCGTGGCGCCCAACAGGACTTTGCTCCACAGGCGAGGAAGATGGAGTACGCCCGCTGGTCCTGCAACACCTGAACTGATGAGGGGGATTGTTCCTGCCATTTTTTACTCCTTTTGATGTGGTTCATCGACCAGCACACGAATGATTGGGGAGGTGCTGGCACGATTTGAACCGCGTTTTGAGAATGACTTTATTATTTTGACAAAACACCTTTTTGATCTTTGTTGAGTGTCCACGTATCGACTACACCATTTGAATATGTTATGGTGAGTTGTGTGCCGATAAATTCATATTGTGTTCCGTTATCGTGGGTGAGTGTGACGCGCGCATCGTCAGAGGATATTTGCCCCGTGCCATTTTGAGCGGTTGTGTCATACGCTACATCTGTGCTGTCTGTTGCTACATCGCCAATTCTGAGTTTGGATTGATATGTAAATGCCGTGCCTTGCAGATCGTATAAACGGTCAATGACTCTGATGCTTTGTCTGTCGTCGGTTACGGAGAGATGTACTTTAGCCTGGGTGGGTGTGGTTGGAAACCATTCGATGAGGCCGCTGATTTGCGGACTCTGGATGATTTCACCCTGCGCGGGTTTGCGAGATTCCAATAGCCAGGTTCCGCGAAGCTCTGCCTGGTATTTGGTGTCGTCGCCGCAACCAATCAGTAAGGCACAAAAGACGAGTGTTATAGATGTGCGCAACATAAAAATCTCCTGTCAAAACGTCAAAGGTCGATCAAAGCGGAATGGTTGTGTTCCGCCGCGAACAATAAAAAAGGAATTATTGTGTTGTCAAGGACAAATTGTTGTGTGTAGTGGATTCTCGTTCTATATTTTGATCCGCAGATGGACGCAGATGGACGCAGATGAACCGGGAGAGTATATGGAAATGGAAGAGATGGCGCATCGGCCAAAGCGGTCTTTGAGTAGCTATTTTGGTATCGCGTTGAGGGGCGTGTGCATGGGGGCTGCCGATGTTGTGCCCGGCGTGTCGGGGGGCACAATGGCGCTGATTACGGGGATTTATGAAGAGTTGATTCTTTCGATCCGGTCTTTTGATGCGCGATCTGCGCGGCTTCTGATTGGGTTGCGTATAAGAGCGTTGGTCAATTATGTGCGGTGGCCTTTTTTGTGCGCGCTTGTCGCGGGGATTCTCGTTGCGATTTTTTCACTGTCGCGCGCGATTACTTATTTGCTGGAGAATGAGCCTGTTTTTCTGTGGTCCTTTTTCTTTGGTCTGGTGCTGGCGTCTGTTTTTACGGTGGGGCGGCGCATCCCAAAGTGGAATTTGAGAATGTTTTTGGGTGCTGTTGGGGCAACGCTCGGTGCATATTTTCTGGTGGGGTTGGTGCCGGTCGAAATGCCGCACAGTCCACCGTATATTTTTTGTTCTGCTGTGGTTGCGATTTGCGCGATGATTTTGCCCGGTATTTCCGGGTCCTTTGTGCTGGTTTTGCTGGGGCAATATCCGTATCTTCTCAACGCAGTCAATACGCGCGATCTGTTTACCATTGCACTTTTTGGTGCAGGTGCCATAGTTGGGCTGATGGCGTTTTCGCGCGTTCTGAACTGGTTTTTTCGGCATTATCACGATTTGACGATTGCGCTGTTGACCGGGTTGATGCTGGGGTCGCTCAGGAAGATCTGGCCGTGGAAAGAGACGGTGGAGACGATGGTCAATCGGCACGGCGAGGTGGTGCCTCTCGTTCAGGTGAATGCGTTGCCCGAGGTGTGGTCGGGCGAGGTGATAGGGGCAATAGGACTCGCGCTTTTGGGCCTGGGCCTGGTGCTCGTTCTCGAGCGTCTGGCCGGGCGCAGGTAGTTAGTTCTTGACAGGCGCGTATTTTGGAAAATACATTGGCACGAGAATTTTTTTCATCCTTAAACTATCGAGGTAGATATGGCAAATTCAGATTATACAATTGGCGTGGTTGGCGTTGGTCGAATGGGCGCGAATATTGCGCGGCATCTCAACGACGAGGGATTTTCGGTCGAGGCGGTGTACGATATTCGCTCAGAGATCGCATCGGAACTTGCCAGCGAGTTGGGTTGTGAGGCGCATACGGAACTCGCGGGTGTGACGGCTGCTGCAGATTATATTATTACGGTCGTGACAGATGACGCTGCGATGGGGACCATTTATGCCGAATCTGGCGATAGTCTGTTGCAGGGTGCTCAGGGCAAGGTTTTTATCAATTGTGCGACGATTACGCCACAGATTCACGTGGATGTCGAAGGCCTTGCAGAGCAGGCGGGGGCAAATAGTCTGGAAGGGTGCATGGCCAGCAGTATTACACAGGCGCGTGAAGGTACGCTGTATTTGATGTGCGGTGGTAAGCGCGCTGTTTTTGACCAGGCGAGTCCGATTCTCGAGTCTATGAGTACAAATTTGATCTATATCGGTGAAGCGGGGCAGGCCGCGCAGGTCAAGGCGCTCGTCAATATGGTTATGAATATCAATACCGCTGGCCTGGCAGAGGGGCTGGGGTTGGGTGCCGCACTCGGCCTGGATTTGAATATGCTCATGGAGGTGTTTTCACAAACGGGGGCAAATTCTCGCGTGCTGGAGACCGATGGGGAAGATATGGTCATCCGCGATCACGAATGTTATTTTTCCGCCGACCATGCAGCAAAAGATTCGGGGATTGCGCTTTCGCTCGCTCAGGACGCGGGTGTCAATCTTCCATTGGCAGAGGCGACAAAAGCCCAATTTGAGCTTTTGAAAGAGAAGGGCAAGGGCGATTTGGACAAATCGGGTGTTGCCGAGTTGACTTTCCCGGGGAGAGATGATTAGGTGATGCAGACACGAGATCTCATAGCGGCTGTTGACCGGGAGTGGGTGGCTGATCGGACCCTGGAATTGGTCGATATATACAGCGTTACAATGGACGAAGCCGAGGTATGCCGCGCGTATTGCGATATGATGCGCGGGGTTGGTCTGGAAGTGGATGTGCGGGAGGTTACGCCGGGGCGGAATAATCTCTACGCGCGTATCGCTGGGCATGGGGATGGTCCCTCCCTGATGCTCAATGGTCATCTCGATACCATTCCTGTTGGAGACTGTACGCCCGCTCGTCGCGAGGGCAACCGCGTGTACGGACGGGGGGCGACCGATATGAAGGGGGGGATGGCTGCGGCTCTGGCTGCGGCCAAGGCGCTCATAGAAAGTGATGTGGCGTTGCGGGGCGATTTGTGGCTGACGGCGGTTGTGGGACACGAGGAGATCGAGGCGCAAAAGGATGGGCCGCTGGCGCTGATTGCGGATCGCAATAGCGGCCGGATTGGCGGAGATCGGATTTTGATTGTCGAGGGTCGGGACGCGCTGTGGGTGATGAGTATGGGGTCAATGGTTTTTACCATCACGCTTGAATCTGATGCTGGCGGCAAACACACGCAGTACGTGCCTTTTGCAGAGAATCCGATCCGCTTTGTGGGCGCGCTTATCGAGCGGATTCACGAGTATCAACTCGAGCTTGACTCGGGACCGGCTCACGCCCTTGCTGGCGCTGAACGGATTGATCTGGGTATTGTCATCGGGGGCGATTATTTTAATCGCACGCCTCTGCGTTGTACGCTGACCGGGACCCGGCGCTGGTTGCCGGGGCGCACTGCGCCACAGGTGTTGGCGGAGTTGGAAGATCTGGCGCGGCCATTTGCCGAGGCCGGGAAGTTGCGTCTGCAGGTTGAGATGGAGCACGAGCGCGAGCCTTTTGAGACCCGCGCCGACGATGCGGCAGTGCAGGCGGTGACCCGGGCGCATACACAGGTGACGGGCGGGGATGCGGAGCTGGTGGGGATGCGGATTGTGGGGGATGCCAATTTATACGTGCATGGGACGGGAGTGCCGACCTTTTATTACGGTCCCTCGAATGAGACGGCACACGCAGATGTGGAGTGGGTAGAGGTGGATCGGCTGGAGCGGGCAGCGCAGGTGTACGCTCTCTCTGCGGTTGGTTATTGTGGTGTTGTGGGAGAGAAATGATAGAGGTTTAACGTTTCGTGCAAAAGACAAAAGGGGTGTACATCAGTGAGATGTACACCCCTTTTTTGCGGTTACCTATTCGTATCTTTTGGGAGGTCGAGGTATTTGACAAAGGCCACTTCGTTGCGCGCTTCGTTGTAGATCAATTCGTCTGCGCTGGTTTTGACCATTAGCAGGCCAAAGCCGCCCGGGCGCAGGCCCCGGTTTTCTCTGATGCTCATGTGGGCGATGGGATCGTCGGGGTTGTTGAGGGCCGCATGTTCGAGTTCATCCATGTCAAAACCCGATCCGGGATCTGCGATGCGAAACATGAGCATGCGTTCAAAGCGGAGAAATGCGATTCGGACCTTTTTGCTCGGGTCGAGTTGCCCGCCCCATTCAATGGCATTGGCGAGGAGTTCGTAGAATGACATCGCGATGGTTTCGCGGAGGTCTTCGGGCAGACCGGCTTCTAATTGCATCACGAAATTGCGCATCCGTCCCGCTGATTTTTGATCGCAGGGCACCAGAAGTTCGACCCAGTTGGGGGTTGCCGATGTCACTTCGATAAATGTTTCCTGGTGGCCTGCGCTGAGGCCGTCCTGGACGAGGCGTGTCAATTCCTGGGGGTCTATGGGTTTTGAGATGTAGTGGTATGCCTGTTCTCGGATTGCTTTGAGGAGGGTGTCCGAGGTGTCGTCGGAGGTCATGACGATGACTGGCGGGGGTGAGGGCAGGGTTTTTATTTCCGACAACAATTCCAAACCGTTGAGTCCGGGCATCCATATATCTGTAAGCAGCAAGTCGAATGGCGTTGTGGCGATTCGGTCATAAGCCTTTTTTCCATCGGTGACTGTTTCTGTTGTGTACCCGGCGTCTTCGAGTATGGCTTCTACCAGCACTCTGGTTGGGCCGTCGTCTTCAGCAATTAATATTTTGGACATGTTTGGTACCCGGTTCAAAAGGATAAGGTGAGTTCTTTGAGTGCGTTTTGAACTGCGGATAACTCGCGTTCGAGCGTTTGGCAGGTCTCGGGAGCCAGGCTCAAGTTGTTCGATTTTCCCATTTGCTCAAGTGCAAAAGCTGTTTCATATGCTGCACTGGCATCAAAATTGGCTACGGAACCCTTCAGCGCGTGGGCCGCCTGACGCAGGTCTTCGGGCGATTGCTGGTCAATTGCCCGGTGCAATGCGGCGATCTGGTCGGGTAGTTCTTCGGTGAAAATATCTACCATTTTTTTCAGAATTTGCTTTCTTCCACCTACCCGTGTCATGATGCGATCGATGTCAATAGGAGATGTTTGGACGTTTTCGGGCTGCACATTCAGATTTTGCAGGACGGCAACGAGTTGGTCTGCGCGGATAGGACGGATTAGCGTTGCTGCGGCACCTGCATTGAGACAGGGTTGATCGTATTGTTCGTGTGATACGAGACCGATGATGGGGATGCCCGATTGTGCTCGCGCAATTTGCTGTTCAATATTTTCACACTCATCTATGTCGATCATCGCGAACTGATAGGATAGGGCTTTTTCAGGCCGTTCGGAGACCGATACAACCCGATAGCCCTTTTGCTCGAGTAGCACGTGGAGCAAGTGGCGATGGATGGGGTTGCGGTCTATGATGAGTGCGTTACAAGAAGTTGGGAGATGGGCCATCGAATCCGACTCCAGGAATGTATCCACAGATGAACGCAGATAAACGCAGATGAAAACCCAAAAAGGTCATTCGCATAATAGGTACAACAGATTGGCTATTTATGTCAACCACAAATGTTTGGGCTTGTGGGGTGGCGCGAACCAATAGGGAGAAGAAGATTTTTGATTGACTTCTGTTTTTGTGTTTGCAATCTTAATGGCAAACAGGTTCTCCACAATTGCTATTCCGATGGTATCAGGAGGTGTGTATGGATCTCAAAGATTTGGACCGTATCCACAAGGAACAGGCAGAAAGACAAAAGTTCAAAAGCATTCTTCACCGTTTTGAAGAGGGGAATAATTTGAGGAATGGGTTTATTGTCATTGCCATTGTGATTGCCCTGGTGATTGTGATTTACGGTTTGAAAGAAATGAATTTTCTCTTTGAATCTATTCCGGGCGGTGACCCGGTAGAACAGGTAACACCCCGGGAAACAGAGGGTGAATAAAATTTTCCATGGGTAAACGCGATACACATACGATTGATTCTACTGGTGGTTTTCAACAGATTCGGGATGCGTTAGACGCATTGCAGCGGAGTGAAGAGCGTCTTACACACGCGCTCGAAGCCGGTGGGATTGGTCTGTTTGATTGGGATATCCAGAACGATAGCGCCGTGTGTACAGATCGGTATTTCGATCTTTTTGGTTTTCCGCCACGAGATACAATGGTCTCTGAGGCCGAGTGGTTGGCGTGTGTTTATCCAGATGATCGCGATCGCGCACAGAAGGAGGTCAGACAAGCCCTTGAAGGACGCGCTCCTTATGATACTGAATATCGAATCGTGCATGCCGGTGGCGAGGTGAGATGGGTCAGTAGTAAAGCCAAAATTTTTTTTGATGCGGGTGAAGAAGTGCCGGTCCGGATGATTGGTGCGGTAGCCGATATTACCGGGCAGAAGCAGGCAGAAGGTGCGCTTGGCGAGCAGGTGGCTTTTCAGAACGCGCTTATACAGGTCAGTCGCGCCGTGCAACAGATGACGCGGCCAGAGCATCTCGAGGTGGTTGTGCGCGTATTTAGAGAACAGTTGCTGGCTCTTGATGTATCAGTTGTCGCCATTGCCGTGCATCGGTTGCTCAATCCCGAAACGTACACGTTTGAGTCGTACGAGGTAATGCCTTCAGGACAGATCAATCGTCTGGTGCGCGATTTGCCGAATGTTTATCGGATGTGGCGACAGCAGAAAACAATCTACCGCGAAAATCTCAAAAAAGATATGGGCGGATTGACAACCGTAGGACTGGAGGGCATGTCTACGCGGTATGGGGTTGAGATTCGGTGCATCCTCGATATCCCTCATGCGCGGGGCACACTGGCTTTGTTGAGTGATAAGATTTCTGCTTTTTCAGAGGCCGAAGTTCTGTTTTTGGAAAGTATTGCAGAACAGGTCTCGATGGGTATTACCCGCTTAGATGATCTCGAGCGCCTCGAAGCGCAGAACAAAGAGCTTGAAAATGCCCGCTTGGCAGCTGAAGCAGCAAATCAAGCTAAGAGCCAATTTTTGGCCAATATGAGCCACGAGATTCGCACGCCGATGAATGGCATTATGGGGATGATTGAATTGCTCGGCAATACCGAATTGACAGAGCGGCAAAAAGAATACGCAGATCTCGCTTATAATTCGGCAGATACGTTGCTGGTGTTGCTCAACGATATCCTCGATCTGTCCAAGGTGGAGGCCGGTAAGCTCGAATTGGAAAGCATTCCGTTCGCGCTGAGAGATACGCTTGGCGATACGTTGCAAACCCTGGCTGTTCGGGCGAGTGAAAAGGGGCTTGAATTGACCTATCGGATTGCGCCAGAGGTTCCCGACGACCTGATAGGCGATCCCATTCGCCTGAGACAAGTCGTCGTCAACCTGGTGGGCAATGCCATCAAATTTACAGAACGGGGAAATGTAGATATCGATGTTGACCTGATCGAGATGCGCGAGGAGGACGCAAAAATGCGATTTGAGGTGCGCGATACAGGTATCGGTATCCCATTACAGGTACAACAACAGATATTCAGTGCGTTTGATCAGGCCGACAGTTCAACGACGCGGCAATATGGCGGCACGGGTCTCGGTTTGACCATTTCTGCCCAATTGGTCGAGCTGATGGGGGGAAAACTCGATGTGAAAAGCGAACTGGATAAGGGCAGTATTTTCTTTTTTGAAGCCAGTTTTGCGCGTCGGACCAACGGTGTGTTGTACCGAGATGTTTTGCCCGATACATTGCACGGCATGCCCGTACTGGTCGTTGATGATAACAATACCAATCGGGTGATTTTTGAAGAGATGTTGTCCTGCCATGGTTTGAAACCCGCTCTGGCCGAGAATGGTCAGATAGCATTGGAAGAGTTGCTGCGCGCACAACGGGCAGGCAGCCCATATCCACTGGTTCTGCTCGACGCGGAAATGCCGGTTATGGACGGTTACGCGCTCGCAAGGCAGATTGCCGCTGATGCAACGCTGCAATACACGCGTGTGGTGGTGTTGACTTCTGCTGGTCGCCCGGATGTGGCTTCTACCAGAGAAATGCTGGCCGGGCACCTGTCCAAGCCCATCAAGCAATCCGATCTTTTTAATTTGATCGCTGGCATATTTGAGGAATCTGTGTCAGATGCTTTGGGGACGGACGATATTGTAACCGATAAGGCGCAGACATCTCTGCACATTTTATTGGCCGAAGACGGTCTGGTCAACCAGCGCGTCGCCATTGATATGTTACACCAGCGCGGTCACACAGTCGTTGTGGCAAATAATGGTGTGGAGGCTCTGGAAGCACTTGATAAAGACGATTCCTTTGATCTGGTGTTGATGGATGTACAAATGCCCGAAATGGATGGTCTTGAAGCCACCAAAGAAATTCGCAAGCGAGAAAAGGTGTCGGGAGGGCATATTCGCATTGTTGCGATGACAGCCGATGTGATGAAGGGCGACCGCGAGCTTTGCATAGCGGCCGGGATGGACGGATTTGTCGCCAAACCACTTCGGTCTCGCTTCCTTTACGAGGTGGTGGAAGCGACGGGTCCCGCCTCGCATCAGACGCTCGATTGGGGGGCATCATTGCAACATGTTGGTGGAGATGAAGCACTTCTCGTGCGGTTAGCCGAGATGTTTTTAGAAACGAGGGGCGATTTGATGAGCCTGCTCAAAGACACAGAAACGCTTCGCCGGGGCGCGCGTGAATTAAAAGAAAATGCCGAATTGTTTTACGCGAATGACCTGAGGGAAGTTGCCGCGAAAGTTGAAGCGTTGGCAAAGGATGAAAATTGGTCAGGTGCTGAGCGCCTTATGGAAGATTTAAGAGCACAGGTAGAATCTCTTGCAGCCGCGCTTGAGGTGCGAGGAGATTTGGGTCACAAATAGGAAGGAAAACAGGATGGCTTTTGAAGAAACAATGCAGGGGAATATTCGCATTATAAAGCTCGACGGTCAGGTGACAGACCGCGAGATGTCGGCGTTGGCCGATTATGTAACTGAATTTCTCGAAGAGAATAATGGAATGAAGGTGGTTTTAGATTTGGGACAGGTGCGGTGGTTAAACAGCATGGCATTTGGGGTTTTGACCGCGCTTTTGCAGCGTTTGCGCAAGTCTAACGGCGATTTGAAACTCGCCAATGCCCACGATCATGTGATCAGCGTTTTTGTGCAGACGCAGTTGATTAAAATTTTCGATCTTCACAATTCCGTAGATGAGGCTGTTGCGGCATTTCAGGCGGCGTGAATCTTTTTCTTGCCTGAGAATGAAATTGTGGTATTTTTTTTAGACATATAGCAAACGGGGCGTGGCTCAGCCCGGTAGAGCGCCTGCTTCGGGAGCAGGAGGCCGGAGGTTCAAATCCTCTCGCCCCGACCAATAGATTTAAGGGGTTGTTTTTATAACGCGACCCCTTTTTTATTTTTTCGGCAATGTCAATCCAAATGTCGATCCTTTGCCCTGTTCGCTTTCGACATAGACCCGCTCGCCGTGTGCATCCATGATGTGTCGAACAATTGACAGGCCCAGGCCCGTGCCGCCCATTGCCCGCGACCGCCCTTTATCGACCCGATAAAATCGCTCAAAAATGCGATCCATATCTGAAAGCGGAATCCCAATACCCGTGTCTTTTACTTCTAATGCAATGCGGGTCTGCGTATTTTCACCATGTTTGAAATCTCGCGTCTGAATCCAGATTTTACCCTCTTCGGGCGTGTATTTTACGGCGTTGTCGAGCAAATTGAGCAATGCCTGTTCGATGAGCTTGCGATCACACTGCACCTGAACATTTTCTTTTGTGTTTATCTCGATGGTAAGGGTTTTTTCTTTTGCCAGTGGACGTATCTGTCCAACGACGGAATCGACCATCTCATGTACGGGATATACGCCGGTTTTAAGGGGCAGAGCACCCGATTCTATACGCGACAGATCCAGAATATCTTCTATCAGATTGTGCAGGCGATCCGCATGGGTGTTAATCATTTGCACGAATCGCTGTGCGGCTTCTCTGTTGTCTAAGGCGCCGTCTGCCAGTGTGGCTGCACATCCCTTAATGGTCGTAAGCGGGGTGCGCAATTCATGGGACACATTGGCGACAAAATCTTTGCGAATGCGCTCCAGGCGGCGCAGTTCAGTGATGTCGTAAAATATAGTTACAGAACCCGCCATATGATCGTCTTGCAAAATAGGTGCAATCTGCACATCGAAATGGCGTTCTCGGCTATCTGAGCGGGTGAGATCTAAAAAGACCACTTGTCCGGTTTTCAGGGTTTGCTCAATCGCATCTTGCACATCCCGATGGCGCACGAGTTCAATGGGCATGCGCCCTTCAATGGCGTCAGATACACCAAATAGCTTCTCAAATGTCCCATTTCCCATCAGGATGCGACCACTCTGGTCCGTGACCAGAATCGCTTCCGTAATGCTCGCCAAGACGGCTTCTAAACGCGATTTTTCAAGTGTGATTTGCCCGATGTGCGTCTGGATCTGCCGACGCATGTCGTCTAATGCGGTGCCCAAATCGCGCAATTCTCGCGTGGATCCAACGCGGAGTGTGCGGTGTTTTAATCTGCCTGAGGCAATATTTCGGACGAACCAGATTGCATCTAAAATCGGGCGCGAGATATATCGCGAGGTGGCATAAGCCAATAACAGGGCGAGGCATAATCCCAGTATTGATGTCATCCATATTGCCTGTGAAATCCGTTGCTTTATATGCCCCATATCGCGCAGGGGCAGAGCCAATCTCAGGACAAAATTTTCATCGCCAATTTCCGGTACTGCAGTTGCGACATATAGTACTTCGATATCCTGTGTATTGCTATAACGCACGCTGGTTCCCCGCCCCTGTTGACGTACTGCGCTGATTTCTGGATGATCGGCGTGATTTTCCAGAGTACTCAGATCAGATGGGTCGGTCTCCGAATCGGCCAATACGCGCCCCTGTCCGTTGATCAGCGTTGTACGCACGCCCAAACGCACGCCCACTTCGTTGATCAGTGGGATGAGATCCTCATCGGTATTTGCTACCTCACTGAGATGTACACGGGCAAAACGCACCTCTCGCAAAAGTCTCTGTTCGAGATGATGGATCCAAAAGTCGCGTATGACGCGATCCAGATACAGATGTGCAGATGCCAGTGCCATGACCAGCACAGAGAGGCAGGCGAGCATCCATTTCCAGTGCAAACGCATTCTATGCTTTCTCTCGGCGGAAGCGATAACCCACGCCCCGCACGGTTTCTATCCATTCGCACGCTTCGCCGAGTTTTTCGCGCAACCGCCTGATGTGTGTATCGACAGTACGTCCATAGCCGCCGTATTCATAACCCCATACTGTATCGAGTAAGTCGTCGCGTGTTTGTACGCGCCCACGGCGTTCGATCAGGGTTGTGAGTAGCTTAAATTCTGTGCCTGTCAATTCTAATGGGTCGCCGTTTAACAGGGCCTGGTGTGCGGCTTTGTCGATGGAGATCGGTCCCAGGTGTAACCAGGTTTCGGTATCTGTGATTGATTGCAAACTGCTCTGGCTGCGTCGCAGAATTGCCTGTGTCCTCAAGACGAGTTCGCGTGGGGAAAAGGGTTTGACGACGTAGTCATCGGCTCCCAATTCCAATCCCACAATGCGATCTATTTCCTCTTTGCGTGCGGTTAACATCAAGATGGGTATGTGACGGGTTCGCGCATCTTGTTTTATTTGTCGGCACATGTCCAGTCCATCGATGCCCGGTAGCATCAGGTCCAGTATGATTAAATCTGGCAGCGTCTCCTGAATGCTCTGGAGACCGCACTCGGCGTCTTCTGCTGTTTCAACATCTAACCCCGCTTGATCGAGGTTGTAGCGCACCATTTCCAAAATATCGGGTTCGTCTTCAACGACCAGAATTTTATTCATTTTATTCTCCTGGTATAAAAATGAATCATGTACACACTTCTACAACATAAATATAATACGGTGGTCAAATTATTGTGATCGTTTGAGGATAAAGACCATGTCAATGGCTTGTAATTGTTCGGTCAGCGTATCCAGGGCGTTCAGTTCGGGCAGGTTGACAGATGTTTTCAATAGGTGCTGAATATCTCGATGGTCAAAGATGCGTTGCGGTGGCGTTTTGTAGCCTTTTGCTTCTATGTAAATCTCGCTGGTTGCAGGTACCCAGATTTGAAATGTTCCGCGTGGCGCTTCTGTCTCTAAGACCGTTCTGCCAATGGGATCAACCGCTCGAACAATGGCTTTGGGCACGGGAGAGTTGTCGGCCATTTCAATTTTGCCCTGCACAATGGCCTGAATGGGTTGGGGAGGTGCGAAATTTTTTGTTTCGAAGTAGATTGGATTCGTCAATGCCATGCGCGATGTGTCTGCACCATAGCACCGGGCGAGGTACCAGCAATCGACAGTATCTTCGAGTGCTGTTGATATCCGATATTTTCGCGGCTGTTCTTCCAGATCCCAGCTCTGGATGACCCGGGCATTGCGAATGAGTTCAATGCGCGTCAAATACGCATCGGGTTTTGCCGCTGCCCAGGCGTGAATTGTTGCCCGTCTTTTGCGGCCTGCGGGCAATTGGTCGCCGGGTCCGGCTGCAAAGACGGATAATGAGATTAGAGGTCCGTTGGTTATCATATTTTGTCCGTTGGCAATTGCGCGCATCAGTCTATCGGCGGTCAGGTCGCCGGGCACCTGTGTGTACGTGCGAAAATGTTTGTTGGAAAAAGCAGTACCCGCAATGCGGTATCCCCGATTGAGGAGTGCAAACCAGATTGCTCGTGCATCGGGATGCGCGACATCGAGTGCATCAAAAGCAGGGCCAGCGAGAATATCGAATAATGCCGTGCCCAATATATCTGTATAGCCGGTAATACCGCGGTCTAAACGCGTCTGAGCATGTACCTCAAATCCGGTTTTCTCAGGGGAAAATAGCCCCGTGGTACCCAATACCCATTGTTTTCCCCCGCGGGTTTCAACATTTTTGCCAGGCAGGGTCAGTATCGAATTTTTATTTTCATTCTCTGGCAAGGCTACCCAGTCCAGTCCGCGTGCTCGCGCATCAGTGGTCGTGCTGTTGAGAAGATTACCTGCGACCCATCCCCGCGCCTGGAGATCTCCCCATGGTTTGAAGGGCAGTTCTGCTATGTGTTCACGACCGGGTACGAGGTGCAGGACCTGTGGTTCTGGCGGCAGGTGTGCAAAATCGCGTATTGCGGATATGGTGATTGTTTGGGGGGGTACATCAATTGTAAATGCACTGTCGGCAATAAAACCGCGTTCTGCAAATCCCGTTTGTAAAATGGTACCCTGAGAATCGGTGACGGTTACCCGGCCCCACAGGGGTTGTCCGGTTTCGGCATTGAAGAGACGACCGCGCAATCGGACCGCTTTTTTGTCACCAATATAGGCCCGGGCGCTGAGGTGTGCCAACCGCGCCCGCACGTAGATGCCGCCCACATTTTCATCGGCGTCGCGCAATGTGGCTGTCGCTGTGCCATTTCTTATTCGCGCCCAGGGGGTTATTTGCCCCCGGCTCGCTTCGAAGATGACCACGGCTCCGTTATGAGAAATCACACTGTCCTGTTGCGTCACCTGTTCCTGTTGGGGTAGCGCAACAACGCTGTCTTGTGTGGTCACATGCACGCTTGAGACGCGCGCGCCCTGTGTGGGAAAATCCGCTGCTTTTAATTGAAGACCGAGGGGCATTCGCGGCGCAATTTTTTGTAGTCGCACATCGTCAAGAGCCGCTTCTTTTCCGTTTATGAGACAAATTACACGCGCAAATACGGCTTTTGTGGGTACTACAAAAGTCCCTGTCCATTGCGTCCACGACGCGCTTGTTACTTCTGTTGTTATTCTGCTTTCGCCCACCGGAATTTGATCTTCTGATAGCCATCGGATGCGTGCAAAAGCCTTTGCGCTGTCGGCTCGCGCCCATCCGGTTAAGACATAAACAGCCCCCGGCTGAATACCGACGGGGTCGCTGATCAGTGCGGTGGGATCACCCCGCGGTCCACCTATCATAAGGACTGAGATTTTGCCGCTGTGGGCGCGTTCGCGTTCGACCATGACCCGCGTAGAATCGGGTATGGGAGACCAATTTACAGGCATCTGTGATGCTGTTATTTGTTCAAATCCCCCGTTGGGCACGTCTGCCCAGAGGTGTGCGGTAAGTAAGAAAAATAACAAAGGCGGTAAGACGTAAGACGTGAGACGTGAGTACAGGCGGAGCCTGAAGAGCCGCGCAGCAAGTAAAGTCTCCTGTTTCAATGCCTTTAATCTGTGTTTATCTGTGTTCATCTGTGGTTGCTTTTCCCGTCTCACGTTTTACATCTCACTCCATGACAAATTGTATATCATCCGCCCAGGGATCTACCCGCGTCAAGCGCGCGCTGATGCGTTTACCCGCGCTGATTTGTCCAGATAGGCGCATGTCAACTTGTAAAGCGTAGTCAAGGATTTCGATCCGGGCGCGGTGATCCCAGGTGTTTAGTACGAGTGCGTCAAATGTCTGTCCTCGGTATTGCGAGAGATGGTGGAATATCCAGTATCGCTCTCTGCGCTGTTCCAGGCGGTTGATCAGGCGAAGGCGTTCTTCAATGTAGGGACAAAGTGTCGTCAGATCATCTACAGAATAGGGCAAGGGCCTGTTGTCGATGATGGCGACGAGTTGTCGCTGTGATATCAGGTCTATGAATCGCCTTAAGGGAGATGTGGTCTGGCAATAAGGTTCTACCCCCAGGCCACCGTGCAGGCCGGGTTGTAGTGAGATTGCTGCTGCGCGCATGCGCGTCAGTGTTTGATAGCGGTGCAATTGCTCGCTTTCCGTGGGTTCTATATCGGAGAGGTCGGGCGCGTCTTGCACGCGGAAGATCGCGGGTGCGTTTTGTTCTACACACAATTTTGCGGCTTCGACATTGGCTTTGACCATCAGTTCGCTGACGAGCAAATCAGCCTTAGAGTCGCGTTTTTTTATTTTGATGTTTACGGTTCCGTCAGTAGAAATATTAACACGGCGGTCAATCTGGTCAACCGCTATGGCACCGGCTTCTACGCGCTGTATCAAAAGCGATTCTGCCGCGTCAAATAGGGCTGATAATATCGCGTGCCTGGGGTGCGCCGCGTCGTCGAGTATTTCATCTGCTTCGTCATAACTCAGTTTTTCGCAACATCGGATGACGGAAAGCGTCCAGGTCGGGATTTCCATCGCGCCATCTGATCCCACGTCCCACAAGAGGCTGACGGCTAACCGATTTTCATGCGGGATAAGGCTGCCCAGATTTTCCGATAGAATGGGCGGTAACATGGGGTATTTTGCTTCTGGAAAGTAGAGGCTTGCGCCGCGGTTTCTGGCTTCTTCGTCGAGGGCTGAATACGCGGGGATCAATGCAGAGGCATCGGTAATATGCACGCCGATTTGATAGCTACCATCTTCCCGAAATTGAACGGATATCGCATCGTCCATATCTGTTGTCGATGCGTCGTCAATGGTCACGGTATCTGTATCTGTGAGGTCCTGGCGATTTGCAAATAGGTCGCTTTTATACATTGCCTGGATCGCGTTCGCTTCTTTGATCAACAGGTCGGGAAAATTCAGAGGTATATCTTCGCGCATCAATTCGACAAAGGCATGTTGATCCCATACGCCTTCGGCGACCAGGCGGTCAAAAGCTTTGCGCGCAGAGATGGTCTCGCCGGCCATGCGTTCCAGCCAGTGAGCATATTTGCTCTGTTCGCCGTATATTGCGACGTCTTTTAGCCGGTTGATCCAGTCGTCTTTTCCGGTGCCCTGAAATTTGAGCCATTTCAAAAATGCCTCTCGTTCCGCTTCTCGCTCTTTGTCGCGGGCGACCATTTCCAGCCTGTGATCGACTTCTGCCGGATCAGTTGCGCGAAATCTCCGTCCTTCAGCATCGAAGTGAACACTCGTTTCCAATGCGACTAAAAATGCCGACATTTCTTCCGATGTCGGCGTGTGATTGTAATGCAATTCGGCCAGTTCGTTCAGGTCCCAGATTTCATCTTCTTCTACGACGAGTTCCCACAGGTCGCAAAGGTCAATGTCGGCGCTTGTGGCTTCTGCGCGATTGAGCCAGGTCGCGCCAGCGGTTTTGTCTTTTCCGATTTGTCCGGTTGTCTGAAGTATATTTTCTATGGGTACATTGTGCGATGTGCGCGTCGATACCGCAAATCTGGCTCTGGTATGCGAGATGTTGACGCACACGCCCGCCATGAGCCGATTTCTGTAGCGGAACAAAGCGATTTCGTTTTCTTTGGGCAAGGTGTTCATAAACGCTTTGTGTACTTCAAGTAAAACGGCAGACGATACAATCTGTCTGCCGCTGTGTCAATGCATCCCTATATTGTGGGCAATAATGCTTCGGGATGTTTTCGCGCATCCACGTTGGTGTGGATTTGTGCGATTGTCCCATCGGGTGCAATGAGGTATGTCATGCGTTTGGCAGCGCGGTCCGATGCCGATTGACACGCCCCGTAAGATAGACAGATTTCGCGTTCTGTATCGCATAACAGAGGATATTCAAATTCCTGTGTTTCTGCAAATTTGGCGTTGGCGGCAACGCTGTCTGTGCTCACGCCCAGAATTTGCACATTTTTATCTGCATAGTCATGGATTCGCTCCTGGAATCCTACGCCTTCAGCCGTTCAGCCACCTGTGCTTGCTCTGGGATAAAACCAGAGTACGACGGTCTTGCCGCGATAGTCACTGAGTTTTACTTCACTGCCTGTGTGGTCTTTGACCAGAAAATCAGGCGCAATATCGCCAACATCGAGCATTATGACCTCCTGAAAAAAATTGAAGTGTTGACAGACGGTGGCAATATAGGCAAACAGGACATGCAAATCCAGTGGGAAAAGTGGCAAGGGGTAGGTGGTTGAGCGGGGAACCGAATCAAGTCTTTACCGCATTCTTTGTTCTGTGTATCTTGGGATTGATAATTGATAATTGATAACTGAGGATTACACAATGAAAATTGTACATATATCCGATTTCCATCTACGCCATCATCTCGAGGGCGAGAATGTCAAGTGCGGGCCTGATCTCATAACTGAAGCCGCGCGTCATATCGCCGCGCATTCTCCCGATCTGGTCGCTATTACAGGTGATCTGGTTGATTATCCTCTCGATGCATTGGACGATCCCGATACGGTTGCGCTGGGGGAGAAAGATCTCCATCTCGTGCGCGAGTGTTTTGACAGTCTTTCCTGTCCTGTTGCGTATGTGCATGGCAATCACGATCATCCCACGTCTTTTCGCCGCGTTTTTTCCGATCAGCCTTTTGATTTTGATGTGCAGGGTTTTCGCGTGATTATTTTTTTTGATGAGGAGGGGGACCACCATGTGCCGCAGCGCGTTGGGGCGGAACGAGCGCGGTTTCAATCTGTGTTGTCAGATGACGATCCGCGTCCGCAAATTCACTTGCAACACTATATGATATTTCCCGAGCATAGCGGAGGATATCCATATAATTATGATAATGCGGCGGAGTTGAAAGCTGCACTGCTTGCAGATTCGCGCCGCAAACTCGTGCTTAGTGGGCATTATCACGAGGGAGAGGATCTGATGGCGGAAGGCCATGTTTGCTTTGCGACAGCGCGTGCTTTTCGAGAGCCACCCCATCCCTTTCGCGTTTACGAGATTACGGATGCGGATATTACACAGGCTGAGTACACTTTGTGAGTGGAGGATGTGTGGCGTTCAAGGCGCGATATATTTTTATACTAATTGCTACAATCGTTTTGGGGATCTGCGTTTTTGTGGTTTTTCTGGATTATCGAGATGATTTTTACCGCGCCCTCGATGTGCCGCCAACTTCGCATTATGCCGCTGATGTGTCCAATTTGATTACGGCGTATTACACGCGGTCAGATGTGTCAGATATAGAGTGGTCCGTTTCCGAAGCTCTTGCGCCCGATCAGCCCATTCGCCGTCTGGTTTTTGCGCTTTTTCTCGCTTACACATCACAGGAGAAGCGCGTTGCCGCATTTTTGCATTATGCGCAGTTTGGTCCTGTGCGCGGTCTTGAGCGGGCTGCGCTATATCATTTTGATATTCATCATTCCAAACTCACGGCTGGCGAGGTTTTGCTGCTGTGCGATCTCGCGCAGGGTGCTGATCTTCCGGTGAATGATCCCATTGCCGCGCTGGAGCGCCGCGATGCGCTTTTGTCCGATTTGTTCACGCGCGGTTTTTTGTCCCAGGCGGTTTATCGCAGCGAGCGCGACCGTGCGCTGTCCCTTTCTGTTAATCCCATACCGGTGAAGTGATGGTGTAAAAAAGCAAAGGTTTTATTGCGTATGTCAAAAACAGAATGGCGTGAAAAGCTCGATTATGCGAAAACAATTGCCGATCCATTGCGCCGTCGGCTCTATGTTTGTGCGCTTGTGGCCGCAGCATTGCCGCAAGCGAAAAAGTTGCCTTATGTCATTGTTGGTGGCAATGCCCTGGAGTTCTATACGCTTGGTGCTTATGCCACTGTGGATGTCGATCTCGTGAGTTCAAGACGAGCCGAAATTGGCAATTTGTTGGAAAGCTGGGGGTTTGATCAGACGGGCAGGCATTGGCATCACGTGGAACTGGATATTGCGATTGAGATTCCCGATGATGTCCTCGCCGGATCTGAAGATAAGGTGACACAGGTCGAGATTGAGGATTTGACTGTTTATATCATTGGGGTGGAAGATCTCATCATTGATCGGCTGGATGCTTATGTCCACTGGGATTCAATTGATGATGGAAATTGGGCGCAGGAACTCCTGGCACTATACTATCAAGATATTGATTGGATATATCTCAAAACCCGCGCGCAAGCTGAAGGCGTGATAGAGGCATTGATTGCGTTGAGAAATCAGGCAGAGGAGGACAGAGGTTGAAAACTGTAAATTTTGATCAACACGTTCGAGAGATACGACCGCGTGCGCGACGCTATCAACTCGAGCAACGACGACGCCAGCGCCTGCCCCGTCGTCGTCCTCGAGACGCGGATGCACGTCGGGGTCTGATTCAGTTGGCGTTGAAACGTCGGGCGCAGTGGTTGGAAGACGGTCGATTAGAAAAAATTGGCCCCAGACACTATCGCTTGCGTCTCGAGTAGAGGCGGGTAATGAATAGAGATACGCAGTCCTGGATGTGCAATTTTTTGGCGGGTCGCATTGGTTCCGCAGATCCGCTTGCCAGAGGTACGGAGATTGTGCATATCGAGGCGCATAAGGGACGGCTTTATGCCGGAAATGGCTACTGGATGGATCATCCCTATACCGCGATACCCTGGGCGCAGGTTTTGGCGATTGATTCACCGGGTGATGCGTGGCGTATAGACCACAGTTTGGGGGCGTCACATCTTCGGGTTACTGCGCTGAAGTCGGTGGTTTTTGAGACTGATGATTTGGGCAATTCCCTGTCCGAGAAAGTACATCTTTTGCTGGCTGGTTCCGACCGGCGCAGGGGCGTTCGCGGGATGGGTGAGTCGAATATTTTTACGCGAGACGATGATAGTAGTTCGTGGGTGAGGACTACGCTTCAGTCCGGCAGGGGATATCGGCGCATGGTGCGCGCGTTTTTTGTTCATCGCGATGGCGTGACTGGGGTGGATCGCATTTTTGTTTCTGCGGGGCAGTTGGGGATTTATTCGGGGGTTTATGATCCGGCTCAGTTGGGGAAAATTCGATGGGATGAGGCGTCCGAGTTTGGGCCGATTGAGGCGCGCCCTATGTCTTTTGCAGAGGCAAATGGCGTTTTGTACGCTTCGGTTGGGACGTCGGTTTATCGCCGCGTAGATGGGCAGGCGCCTGTTTGGGAGGAGGTTTACACGGATGATACGCCGTATAGTTTTGAACAGGCTGGTATCCGCGGTCTGACGGCGGTTCCTTCTCCAGTAGGGAGAGGTGAGTCTCTTTTGTTTTCTCACACAGATCGCATTATTCGCATGGATCCGGAGGCGGATTATGCAGCGACGGTTGAGCTGAGGATTGATGCGTTGCTCGAGAAGGCATGGCGGCGTTCTATTAGAGGCAGAAGTATTATTGCGGCGTACAGCGATATGGTGCCTGTTACCGATCCTGCGACGGGGCAGACCGTTCATTTGATGGGTGTTCAGTCAAAGGTGGATGGGGGACTGACTTTTGGGGAGTGGTATCCGGGTGCGGCTTATTTGATCCGTTATTCCGATTTGAGCTACAGGATCAAGGAGGTGAATGGGCAATGGAAACCCGGCGATCCGTTTCTGGTGGCGATACGCGCGATTGCGTTGTCGCCTTTTTCAGAGGATGCGGGTCAATTTCTCTATTTTGGCGGTTTTGACGCAAATTTCCTCGATGCACACGATACGGCCTGGATTTACCGCGCGCATGTGGATACGGTTTTGGAGCTTTAGATGTCGCTACTTACGGGTAAGGTTAGTGATTTTTTAAAGATCGGTGTTGCGGCTGCTGGTCGCGGCGATTTGGAGACTGTGCGGACGGTGCTGGCGGAGAGGCCAGACTGGTTGTTGCGCGTTGGTTCGCACGGGCGGACGATGCTCTGGGAAGCGGCGTACCGGGGGCGGTTGGCGATGGTTGAATGGCTGCTCGACCAGGGTGCAGATGTCCATGCGTGGGGCTGTCATTTTACACCGTTGCTGGTGGATATTTCGCCTTATTGCGCGGCGCGGTTCAAGAATCACGATGCTGTTGCCGATGTGTTGTGGGCGCGGGGTGCGAGTACTGATATCTATACGTTTGCGTATTTGGGGAATGGGGATGCGGTTGCCGAGTGCCTGCACCGCGATCTGGATCTCATCACTGCGGAGAGGACACAGCACGATACGAATGTCCGTGCTACGGTGTTGCACTACGCGATTGGTGCTGGTTTTCTGGATATTGTTCGTTTGTTGCTTGAGTGGGGTGCAGATCCGCGTCCCTATAGCAACTGGCTGGTGCGGTTTTGTATCTGGCGCGATCGGGCGGATATTTTGAAAGTGTTGCTCGATGCGGGTCTCGATCCGGTGACGGCTGAGCTGCCTCGTTCGGGTCTTACCAATCCCGATATTATTGCTCTGCTTTCAAGCCATGGGGTGGATTGCGATCCGAATCGCGCAGAGGATGGCTGGCCGCCGATTGTTTTTCAGTCTCGCGGTGATCGCGGTGGCAGTATTGCCCGTATCCGCGATTTGATCGCGCGCGGTGCAGATGTGAATGCGCGGAATTACAAGGGTCAGACTGCGTTGCATTGCGCGGCGCGGGCGGGTTTTGTGGAGATCGTTTCTCTGCTGATCGAACACGGTGCGGAAGTCGATTTGCGAGACCGCGTGGGACATACGCCACTTATGACTGCATTGCGCTCGAAGATTAAGAATAAAGATAAACTCCGCGAGGTTGTTCGCGTTCTTACAGCAGCAGGGGCGGATATGGATGAATAGGATGGTGTCATCGCGGCATGATTTTAGCCGCGATCCAGTCTATCGCTTCTTCTGATCTATTCACTATGAGGTATTAAATGAGTCGTTATCACGCTTGCGGGAGTCTTGAACGGATGCTGGAGGCCAGCCAACATTGGACAGAGGTTGCCTTACTATCAGATGGGGCAGTGTTTGCAAAGGAATCGGTGTGGACATTGCCGTATCTTCAAGATTTGAAGCAATACTTTATTGATCAGCCTGACGAGGGCAAAGATAGCTTCTTCGTTAAACTGGAAAAGCAACTTGAAGCGACGGAACCTGAGGTCAAGCAACTGGCTGCGGAGATGTTGTGGGTCATATACTTATGTCCGGACAATATTACTAAACCGAGAAAGCTTGGGAATATTAGGCTTGTTTGGGAATGGTCAGGTAAATCCTTTCCTGAAAATTCTGATTGGTTGGCGGAAGATGTTCTCGGCGGAGCAGGCAATGCCGGAACAGGTTTCAACACGAACATCCCGGACGAGTTTGCTTTCTTCATCCGCGTGATGATTGACTTCAAAAATCTTCCGAAACCAGAACGAATTGAGCTTCTCTATGATGGTTGGAAGTTTGGCAAGTGGCTCGAACAGATTCCAGAATGTGATCGGCGCCAATTCCGCAATATGATTGTGTTTTTACTTTTTCCAGACAACTTTGAACACATATTCTCTGGAACAAAGCGAAGGGATATAGTCCGAGAATTTACGGGGAAAACCAATGCAGAGGTCAATAAATTGTTAGCATTGGAAATAGACCAGGAACTTCTCAATATACGGCGGGAAAAAGAAAAAGAACATGACACCAGGGATTTAGACTTTTATGCCTCTCCTCTTTATGAGCTTTGGGAAGGTTCTAAGCCCGAAAATGATTCTGAACATAATCAAGGAGAGTCGCAACCTAAAACAGATACTATGAAATATCCTTTGAACCAAATCCTCTATGGCCCGCCGGGTACGGGTAAAACGTGGAACACCGTCAATTATGCAGTGGCGATTATCGAGAGCAAGTCTTTGGATGAGATTGAAGACGATAAAGATGCAAGACAGCGATTTCGTGAGTTAAAAAGGGATGGACAGATTGCAATGGTGACATTTCACCAGAACTTTACTTATGAGGATTTTATTGAGGGCATCAGGCCAGTTCTGGCTGATGATGGGAATGAAAATATAGAATATGAATTATCAAGGGGTGTATTCAGAGAAATTGTAGAGCGGGCCAAGGAAAATTGGACGGGAGAACCAGACGATCCGAAATATGTCCTGATCATTGATGAAATCAATCGCGGCAATATCGCCAAGATTTTTGGTGAGTTGATCACGCTGCTTGAATCATCCAAACGGACCGGAGGAGATGATGAAGCAACTGCCACCCTGCCTTATTCGCAAGATTCTTTTGGCGTGCCTGATAACCTCTATATCATCGGCACGATGAATACCGCTGATCGCTCCATTGCCCCATTGGATACCGCATTGCGGCGACGGTTTAAGTTTGTCGAGATGATGCCGGATTTAGAACATCACAAAATCAGTACGGATATTGAAGGTGTGAACTGCCAAGAATTACTTGCTGCAATGAACAAGCGCATCCGTTTCCTATTTGACCGCGAACATCAGATTGGACATACGTATTTTATGGATGTTGATAACATGGAATCTCTTGCGGCAACTTTTAAAAACCAAATCATCCCGCTGTTGCAGGAATACTTTTACGATAACTGGGAGAAGATTGATCTGGTATTGAATTGCAATGGATTTATTGACAAAACCTCTATTGACAGCGATCTATTCAAAAATTCAGATTTGATTGATGAAGAAAGAAAAATTTATGAACTATCTGATGATGAAGGCAAATGGAAAGACCCCAAAAGTTATAAGAAGATCTACCAAAAAGGACAAGACGAAACCGGTGAAGCCGGATAGGATACCTGACAATGCTCGTTATTAGAGAACATGAAAAACTAATGAAAGAACAGACGGATCTCGGCGAAGATGAACTGAGAGACCTGAAGGAGTTCGCCCTTGAACACCAAACGGACGATGAGGATAACTATCGGCCGGTACTGCAACTCAAAAACAGCGAACTGTTTGCTGGCAACTACGTCGGTATTATTGAAACGCGCAAAGGGACCGTGCTCGAAATTTTGCCAAAGGTAGATGTTGTCAAAGATGAAGACGCGGAAAAAACCAAAACCAAAGAGTGTTTTTTTGAAATGCTGCGGGATTGGCGTGGGTTCAAATCGTTGGCGCAGTTTAACGCGAGTCACATTAACGCTGTGCGGCGTTTTAATATGCTGGAGGTGTTTGTACATCTATTTTTAAATAACCTCGTTTTACTGACACAACGCGGTCTCGCCCGTCATTACCAACCAGTGGAAGATAACCAGCCTTATCTGCGTGGGCGAATCCTGTTTCCGCAGCATATTCGTGAAAATGTAGCTAATCGTGCGAGGTTTTACGTCGGCTATGACGAGTTCAATGCCAACCGCCCGGCCAATCGTCTGATTCACAGCACCATTCGCAAGCTGATGGGTTCTGTGCGGCAACCAAGAAATCAACAGTTGCTCCATCAGTTGCGTATCTGCTTTTCCGATATTCCGCAGTCAGCGCCAGCGCACCTTGAAAGCGACTGGGTTCAATATCGAGTGAATCGTTCGGATCGTTCAATGCAGCATTACGATGAGGTAATGCAGTGGGTTGGGTTGTTTCTGTTTGATCACGGCCTGACTACGTTTGCCGGAAAATATGTCAACCGGACATTGTTGTTTCCGATGTGGGAAGTGTTTGAGGATTTCGTTGCGGCGAGTTTTCGCCGGTATCAGGAAGATTTTTTTCTGTATAAACAAAGGCCGCAAAAACCGTTGGCCAGCATTGATGGCAAAGATGTTTTTTATATGAAACCGGATATCAGCCTGGTGTCTGACAACAAAACAGACGAGACAGAATTTATCCTGGACACCAAGTGGAAGCAGATTAACGAAGAAAGCAGTGATCTGAAACACGGCATCAGTCAGGCTGATATGTACCAGTTGTTCGCTTATGGGAAAAAGTATGGCTGCAAGCAGGTCGCGCTTGTCTATCCAAAGACGGGGCAGTTTCAGAAAATGTTGCGCTACGAGTTTGATGAGAAATTGTCAGTGTATTGTGTTCCCTTTGATGTGACTAAGCCCAAATGTAGCGTAAAAAAAATACTGCAGGATCTAAACAACAAACAAAAGTGATAAGGAAGAGAAATATGAAAGCGAGGATCGTTGGAAAGCGGCAGGCTGATGTGGTGCCGGCCGAAGAAAATTGAGTTGTCATACTTCGTAAAAAGGTATATCATTCTAAAAACGCACAAAAAATCTAAAGTTTTTGTGCCAACAGACAAGATTCTAAGGGAGATAGCATGTCTGTCATAGATCGTAAACCTTCAATGCCAGTGTGGCGCATAAACAAGCGCAATCGTATCAAGCGACTCATTGGGCGATGGTGGGGGTGCGTCAACAAAGAGGAAGCAACAATTCTAAAATATGTCTATTGGGTTTCTGACTCCTGGTATCTGGGATATCTTGTAGATTATTCAGATTATTGGACACAGGGCGAAACTCTGGAAGAATTGGAAGAGAATCTGGCTGATATTTATAGTGAACTTGATAATCCCGAGTTGTTTTCAAGTGATAGTAATCATAATGATTTTCCGCTTGATGATGTTCCCGAAAATCATCAAACTGCTCAACTGTTGATTATCGAAAAGTAAATTCTGTGAAAAAACGAGACCTGATACGAGAACTCAAGAACATGGGTTGCGTATTTGTCCGTCATGGAAGCAAACACGACTGGTATAAAAACCCTGAAACAAACAAAGGTTGCCCTGTTCCTCGTCATAACGAAATTAAAGAAGGGACAGCAAGGCGTATCATCAAGATTCTTTCTTCGTAATCAAAAACGGGCTTATTCTATGTGGGATAAGCCCATTTTTGCAACTAATAGGGAAGACAATATGAAAGCAAGAATCATTGGAAAGGAGCAGTCAGATGTAGTGCCGGCACCAGTGCCAGAGCCGAAGGAGGATTGGGCGGTGGTGAAGGTGCATGCTTCGGCGATGTGTACTGAGTACAAGACGTGGTTGGCGGGTGATCGGCGCGAGGTGATCGGGCACGAGGGGGCGGGTGAGGTGGTGGCGGTGGCGCAGCCGGGGCGGGTGAAGGTAGGGGACCGAGTTACGGTGATGCCGCAGTATCCGTGTGGCAATTGCGCTTTGTGCCGCGCTGGCGATTATGTCTATTGCGAGGATACGTACGATTTTGCCGAGTTCACGGGTAGCCGCGAGGGCAGTGGCACGTTTGCCCATTATGTGGTCAAGCCCTCATGGCTTTTGTTGCCGATTCCCGAACGGGTTACGTACGAGCAGGCGACGATGGCGATTGACGGTATCGGTGCTTCTTTTGGGGGTATGCAAGCGATCGGCGTGGGTGCTTTTGATACGGTACTGATTACGGGGCTGGGTCCGGTGGGGCTTGGTGGGATTATCAATGGCCGGTTCCGTGGGGCGCGGGTGCTGGCGGTGGAGCCTGCGCCGTGGCGCGCTGCGCTCGGTCTCGAGTTGGGCGCAGAGGTGGTGCTGCATCCTCAGGATGATCCGCTTGCGCGTATTCGAGATTTGACGGATGGTCGCGGGGTTGATTGCGCGGTGGATTGTTCTGGTTCGGTGGCGGGCGAGCGGTTGTGTATTGATGCGGTGCGGCGGCGTGGACGGGTGGCGTTTGTCGGCGAGTGTTCCCAGGATTTGCCGATTAAGGTGAGCCCGGATTTGATTCGCAAGGGGCTGCTGGTGGCGGGGAACTGGCTGTACAATATGCAGGATTACGAGGGCGTGATGCAGGTGATCGCAGAGTCGCCTCTTATCGATAAGCTGATCAGCCATGTTATGCCGATGAGCAATATTCAGGAGGCTTTTGGTCTTCTGGCTGCTGGCGAAGCTGCGAAGATCGTGCTTCATCCCTGGGCGTAGTGCGTTTCTTTCAGCACCCTTTCAAGCCAGGCTCTGGCGCGCTTGCGGTACCTACTTTCTCTATGCATCCACAGGTCTGTATGGGGATGGACGATATTGCCTTCGGGGATGTTGAATATTTGATCCGTTGGCACGTTCAGGAATGTGAATTGCGCCAGGTCGAGGTGCGATTTGAGAAATTGATCTTTTACTCTGCTGGCGTTCTGCCCGCAGATGAGCACGGGCCTGCCTTTTAACCGTGCGAGGCGGGTGAGAGCGGATGCGCGATCACTCTCTGGATAATTCCATTCCTTTTCGCCGTCAAAATGGTCGTGGGTGAAGATGCCTTTCCAATAGGCTGCAATCTCATCATCTGAAAGGCCGATGTAGCTGGTGCCAATAGCTCCGCGCGAGAAGCCACAGATGAATATGTTGTGCGGGTCGCCGCCAAATTTTTCACAGATCCGTGGGAGATAGGTTTTGCAGTAGTTTATCGTTGCTTGCTTATCGCCCCACCATGTGACGGCATTTTCTTTTTTTCCCTTTTCTATATATGGCATAGATATCCAGATAAATCCACGCCCTCCACTCATGCCATAGCCCAGGTTCGCGTCTTCTACTTTCCCAGTTGATTTACACGGTTCCCATTTGTTGCCGGTGTATTCGACGATGACGGGGTATTTGCGCCCGGGTTGCCAGTCTATGGGAAGGTATAGCGCGTGGTGTACGTTGGATCCTCTGTACTCCGGCGTGGTTTGACGCACACGCTTGCCCGGGGCAGGTGGTTCATCCGTCATAGCCGGTGTCACGAGGTCTAATGGCATGGTCTCTCAGCTTGCGGGATCTGTTCAGGATTCTAAATCATTGAGCCATTGTGATACAACTTGACTGCCTTTTTGTATTTCAGAGATGGCTTCGTGGTCGGGTTGTTCTTTTTCGTCGATCAGACCTTTTCGCCGGAAGCGATTTCGGAGATAACCGCCGCAAAGATGCGCGCCTATTGCGCCGGGGTTTTCCAGAAGGCCGTAGAGGGCTTCGGCATACCATTCCCCATCCACGAGATGATATTCCCCATCCAGATATTTTCCGCTGTCATCCGCGATGGTTTTCCGGGGACGAGATCCGTCTGCCCATAGAACCGGTTTTCCCGTGGCTGTGTGCCATTCGCGCATGTGTGTGACCGGGTCTCCGAAGTCCTGAAAGCTGAGTACGTCAACGTACGGTTCGGCAGCCTGAACAATTTCCATTGGGAGCGCTGCGAGTGCTTCGTATCGGTCTCCGAGGATTAAGTGATGGGGATCATAACGGCGAATGGCGTCGTGGGTGATTTTGTAGTATCGCTGTGCCAGGTTGAAGAGTTCAGCACGGCCCGCTTGCGATTCCAGTCGTGTGGGATCAAACATGGGGCCGCGCCAGGCTGTGTGTGGGGTTCGGACGTGAACCCAGGTTGGACAGTCCGAGTAAAAATAGCCGATTAAGTTCGGTTCATCCCGCAGTCGGGCGCATTCGGATCTGGCGACATAATCGCACCAGTCTTCGAAGTCTTTGCTGAAGATGTCGGGATTTCTGTGCCATGCGTTCCACTGATGTGTTTCGATGAAGGGCAACAGGTGGCAGTAGGGCATGGATAGCGCGCGATATTCTTCCAGGGTGAAGCTCGGACTGTGCGCGTGTTTTAAGATGGTTACGTCCTGTACCCAGCCGACGGTGTTGAATCCCCATGCTTTCAGGTCGGGTGATACGGATTCACAGATCCACTTGATGCTGTTGTTGTCGTATTTTTGTTGCCAGCGGGACAGGTTCTCTGGATATAGCAGGGGGGAGGAGTCAATATGATTCAGTCCGACTGAGAAGAAGGGCTGTCGCTCTGGCGTGAGTAAGATCCAGCGTTCGCCAAGTTTTGCGAGGGTGAAGAATCCTTCGGGGGATGTTTGTGTTGTTTCGATCATTTCCAGTATGGTGTTCATTGAGGCTCCCTGGTAGTCGTTACACGTTGACTTTGTATTTGAGGTCGTTGACTTCATCGCCCGTTATGCCCCGAAATCCCCAGCAATGCGGTGCTTGTTCTTTGATGGTGATTTCGATGTCTATGGGGGAAATAGATAATTGAGAGTTGGTCATAAATATCTCAGTCATGCTAAAGCCGCGCCAGGTATTGACCTAACGCGGCATCCCTCCGTATCATAGGGTATCCAAGTCCTTATAGACCTATAAATAAGGAGGTTTCCTATGATACGGCGAGGCTCACTGCTTGTCAAGCTGGTCAAATTGGTAGATCACATTCCTGCGCCTGTCCAGCCAGAAAAACCGATGAGAGGCAGACCCAAGTTCTATTCAGATCAGGTCTTCCTCAAAGCGGTCATCATCATGATCGTCAAGCACCTCCACAAGGTGGGTGAACTGCTCTGTGTGCTTGAGGAGCCGACCGAGGAGATGCAAGAGCTACGTCAGTTACTGACTTTTGAGGGACGTTATCCTTCAAGGCGGACTTTTGAGCGTCGGTTGAAGCAGATTCCTGAGACCTTGCCGGCACAAATTAGATGCTTGGCACAGCATCTTTTAGCCCGCATCAAGCCTTTTGACACTTGCGGACGTGCCGCAGCGATAGACAGCACACTGTTGCCTGCCAAAGGTGGCGTATGGCACAAGAAAGACCGTGAGCGCGGACGGATCCCTCACACATCTATCGACACACAAGCCCATTGGACCAAAAGTGCCTATCACGGCTGGATATATGGCTGGAAAC
>JAJEDY010000016.1 GCA_022821275.1 Candidatus Latescibacterota bacterium
ACAAAATCTCTATGCCAGAGTGCTTGAAAATCATTCAAACCTGTCTCCAATATGGTTGTCGGATGAATACCAAAAAGAAAATACCGAATACTTACCAACTCTTGATCGCTTTGTAACTCTTAACTTGATGCGAATGGGGTAATAAACCGAGCTTCCTTTGATGATGTTCGTTGTTTCGTGGCGACAATAACTGTAACCAAAACTGATACGCTCATCTCACCCTACCCAGCGAGTATAGGAAGGGATACGCTTCGCGTACCCTATCCAGAGTGGATAACAGTAAAAACAAGAACTGAGATCGTCCTTACACTTACAGCTCTAAGTGAGAATTACAGAGATCTATTTAATTTACCAATTACAGAAAATACACTAATGTCTCTGAATACAGAGAAATTCGAATCTCTTTTGGATTCTTTACAAAAAAACAATGTCGCAGATCAATCCCACCTTTTAGGACGTACTTTTCAGTTTAGAGATACCCCGTTTAGACAGTGATGGTCATAACCCTTTTTAAGAAGGGTCAACCCCATCAGCTAAATTTTGCTGATGGCGTTTTTTGTGGCGGCGACGCGAAAGGCGTTAATAGTGATTGACAGTGTAATAGAGTCTGTTGCATTTTGGTAAATGATTACAAGTTTCAAGTATAAAGGGCTTGTCGAACTGATACAGGAGAAGAAAACATGCAATCTATTTATGTAAAAGTCCCTGAAGATATTATACAAAATATCGTGCAGCAGATGTACGATGATGGATATGTTTACGATAGTAAAAATGATTCTCAGTTTTTAAGTGACAGAGATCCTTTAATTGTAAAAATGTTGGATGGAGAATATAGAGAAGTAACTGTTGCACATTTACAAGAGGTTTTGGATGGATTGATCGAAATTCAATTGGCTCAGTCATTTAGAGAGTATCAAGAACAAAATGTGACATTGCCCATGTGGATGTACAGGAGATTTTTTCGAAAGAACATGTTTGGAGTGGGGTGGGGGTTATTTATGATGGCGATGGGTATTGCAATAGGTGTTTTATTTTCGCTGGATATACCGTAAACAGAGTGAAGAGGAGAGAGAATTTATGTCTTACGAGATGCCACCCGAAGAACTCGCCGCGATTGTTGACGCGCCTTTGACACCTTCGTTTAGCATTGATCCGACGAGGACTGTGCTGCTGTTGATGCACCGTCCGGGCGCACCGTCTATTGAAGAGGTGTCGCGGTCCGAGTTGCGTCTGGCGGGTTTGCGTCTGGATCCGGATGTGAACGGGCAAAGTCGCGTGGGGTTTTACAATGGGTTGACGCTCAAATGGGTTGCCGATGGTCGTGAGTTGCCTGTGACGGGGTTGCCGGAAGACGCGAGAATTGGACGGGCTTATTGGGCGCCCGATGGGCAGCGGTTTGCTTTTTCGGTGACGGGTGATGATGGGATTAATCTGTGGGTGGGCGATGCGGAGACGGGCAGGGCGCATCCGCATGGCGATGTGAAGTTGAATCAGGTGTTTGGCGGAGCTATGGTCTGGTTGCCAGACAGTTCGGGGCTGTTGGTGCGCGCGGTGTGTGATGGTCGGGGCGATCCGCCCGAGGTGCCCCGCGTGCCCAAAGGCCCGGTGATTCAGGAAAATGTGGGGGAGCGGGCAGCGCCTTCGCGCACGTATCAAGATTTGTTGAAGAATGCACACGATGAGTTGCTATTTGAATATTATGCCACTTCGCAGGTTGCACTTGTGCGTCTGAATGGCGATGTGAGACCTCTGGGTTCTCCCGGGTTGATCTGTCGTGCTGATCCGTCGCCAGATGGTTGCTATGTGCTGGTGTTGACTTATCACCGACCGTTTTCGTATCTGGTACCTTCGTATCGTTTTCCGACAAAGGTGGCGATCTGGGATCTGGACGGGCGCGAGGTGCGCGAACTGGTCGATTTGCCATTGGCCGAGTCTATTCCGATTGCGTATGATGCCGTGCCCGAAGGTGCGCGTTCGATTGGGTGGCGGGCAGACGCGCCTGCGACTGTGACGTGGGTTGAGGCACAGGATGGCGGCGATCCCGAGGTGGATGTGGCGGTGCGCGATATCGTATATGCGCTCGACGCGCCTTATGAGGGTGATGGGCGCGCGCTTATGTCGCTGGCGATGCGCTATGGTGGGTGTTCGTGGGGGACGGGTGATCTCGCGTTGGTTTCAGAACGCTGGTGGAAGACGCGGCGCGTGCGTACGTGGCGCATTCGCCCGGATGATTCGGATTTTGAACCGCAGGTGTTGTTTGATCGATCGTGGGAAGATCGCTATGGCGATCCCGGCGCGCCCGTGTTTACGCGGTTGCCCAATGGTCGGTCTGTTTTGCTGACGGATGCGTCGCAACGCCATCTGTTTTTTGCAGGTGATGGTGCGTCGCCCAAAGGCGATCGCCCATTTTTGGATCGCTATGATCTGGAGACGGGTAAGGCGGAACGTCTCATGCATTCTCAGGCGCCGTTTTACGAGCGGCCCACGATGATGATCAATGCCAATACGGTGTTGATGAGCCGGGAGAGTGTCGATGAGCCGACCAATTATTATGTGCGGGATTTGGAGCGCGACAATATGCGGCAACTCACGCATTTTGTTCATCCGATGCCGGAGTTGAAAGCGGTGGAGAAGTCGCTGATTCAGTATCAGCGCGAAGATGGGGTGCAGTTGAATGGGACGTTGTATTTGCCGCCTGGATATAAAAAAGACGATGGTCCACTACCAGTGCTGATGTGGGCTTATCCCCGCGAATTTAAGAGTGCAGATGCCGCGGGTCAGGTGAAGGATTCTCCTTTTCGCTTTGTGCGTATCAGTTCGCACGGCGCGTTGCCTTTTTTGGCGCGTGGTTATGCTGTGCTGGATGGTCCGGCGATGCCGATTGTGGGCGAGGGAGATCGCGAGGCAAATGATACTTATATCGAGCAACTCGCCGATAGTGCAAGGGCGGCGGTTGATGAGTTGGTGCGTTTGGGCGTGGCGGATCCGGAAAAAGTGGCGGTGGGGGGACACTCTTACGGTGGTTTTATGACGGCGAATTTGCTGGCACATACCGATTTGTTTTGCTGTGGTATTGCGCGCAGTGGCGCGTATAACCGCACGTTGACGCCTTTTGGTTTTCAGGCGGAAGAGCGCACGTTCTGGCAGGCAGCAGATATTTATGCGGCGATGTCTCCGTTTAATCATGTGCACCAAATTAGTGCGCCTTTGCTGCTTATTCACGGTGAGGCGGATAATAATTCGGGTACGTTTCCCATGCAGAGCGAGCGATTTTATAACGCGCTCAAGGGACACGGTGCGATCTGTCGATTGGTGATGCTGCCGCACGAGAGCCACGGCTATCGGGCGCGCGAGTCGGTTATGCACGTTCTGTGGGAGATGTCGGAGTGGTTGGATAAGTACGCGAAAAGGGAATAAAAATTCAATTTTTTGAATTTTTATTCTTGACTTGGGCGAGTTTTCACGTATTTTTATGGTCCTATGAGCGCGAAACAAGAACGCCAGCAAAAAATTTTAGAGCTGATTGCACATCAGCCCATTGCTCGGCAAGAGGAACTCAGCACCGCGTTGATGGATGTTGGGATTTCGACTACGCAATCAACTCTGTCAAAAGATATTAAGGAGTTGGGCGTGGTTAAAGTACCCGATGGCGAAGGTGGGTTTCGCTATCAGGTTCCCGGTGCGTTTATCGGAACAGATCGGCTGGTATTACAGGGCGAAAATTTGCTTCGGCGCGAGTTGCAGGATTTTGTCCTCAGTGTGGATGGGGTTGATCTTATGCTGGTTGTAAAGACGATAACGGGACACGCGCAGGGGGTTTGTGAGTCCATTGATCAGATGTCATGGCCCGAAGTCGTGGGTACTCTTGCAGGTGAGAATACGATTTTTATTTTGTGTCGTTCTCCTGAAGCGCGGATGAATCTCGAGCGCGATATTCAGGGGCAGATTGGGAATACAGGAAGGACCTGACGGTGATTAAAATAGGCATTTACGGCGATACGGGGATGGTGGGGCAGGAGATCCAAAAGGTGTTAAAACACCACGATCAGGCAGATATAGCATTTCGACAAAATTCAAGGCGTCGAGAAGGCATTTTGGCCGATTGCGATGTGGTGTTTTTGGCGACGAAGGATCCCGAGTCGATGAAGTTTGCACCCGAGGCATTGGCCGCAGGTGCGAAAGTGATCGATATGAGCGGTGCTTTTCGGTTGCCGAGAGAGGCGTTTGAAAGGGGTTATGGTCTGGTGCATACGGCGCCTGAATTGCTCAAAGAAGCGGTTTATGGCATGCCCGCTTTGTTTGCCAAAGAGATTGCTATGGCGCGTCTGGTGGGCAATCCGGGGTGTTATCCTACGAGTGTTATTTTGTCTTTGTACCCCCTTAAGTCACTCGTGCAAGGGGAAGCGACGATTGTGGCGACTTCGGGCAATTCGGGTGCGCGAGCCGAGGTGGAGGATGTGTCAAATGAGGTTGCGTATAGCTATGGCAAGCGACACAAACACGTGCCCGAAATGGTTTTGTATTCGGGGTTTGAGGTGAATTTTACGCCTATTGTATTGCGGTCGGTATTTGCGGGTATTAATGCAAATATTCGAGTTGAATTGGCTGATGAGTTGAAGGCGCTGGCGAATGAAGATGCCGCTGCGCAGTTGCGCGAGGCGATTTCAGGTGCGTATGGTTCTGACGATCTGGTGCAGGTGGTTGAAGATTCCGACGCGCATTGGTGGGGTACGCGCGATGTGGTGGATACGCATAAACTGATTATCAAGTTGGGCGTTGATGATGGTTTTGCTTATATCAATGCCCTGGAAGACAATTTGCAAAAAGGCGCAGCTACCCAGGCTGTAGAAAATATGAATTTGATGCAGGCTCTACCGCGTCTTTATGGGATTACTACAATGTGATGGAGAAGACCTTGGATTACAAGATTATTGAAAAGGCTGCGATTTTAATTGAGGCGTTTCCGTATATTCGCGAGTTTCGCGACAAAATGATTGTGGTGAAATACGGCGGTAGCACACAGCCCGAAGAGGGTGGTTCCCCTACTATAATGGCCGATCTGGTGTTTATGGAGACCGTGGGTATGCGTCCCGTGGTCGTACACGGAGGCGGTAAGGATATTAGCAGGCGTCTGGAGGAGTCGGGTATTGAATCGCAATGGATCAATGGGTTGCGGGTGACGGATAAGGCGTCGATGCAGGTGGTGGAAGATACGCTGTTTGGCGAGGTGAATCGGCGCATTGTCGATGGTCTGGAGATACTCGATGGACGCGCGCGCAGTATGTCGGCAAAAGATGCGGGCGTGATGTACGTGACAAAGCATTTTGCGACGGTAGAGGAGGAAGACGGGGAGACGAAGAGGGTCGATATCGGCTATGTTGGCGATGTCGCCCGAATTGATCCCGAACCCATCCGTCTGGCTTGTGAAGAGGGCATGATTCCCGTTATTTCGCCTATTGGCTTGGGGCCAGAGGGCGAGAGTTATAATGTGAATGCCGATACCGCGGCTGGGGAGATTGCGCGGGCACTACAAGCGGAGAAGCTGGTGTTTTTGACGGATGTGAATGGTATCCGACGGTTTCCAGATGATCCGAGTTCGCAGATTTCAACGCTGCATGTCAATGATGTGGAAACCCTGATTGAGAGAGGTATTGCCAGCGGGGGGATGATTCCCAAGTTGCGCGCGTGTGAACGTTCTGTGAAGGGCGGTGTTCACAAGACGCATATTATTGATGGCAGTGTTCCGCACGCGCTTTTGCTGGAGATTTTTACCCGCGAGGGTATTGGTACGCAGATAGTTCAGTAGGGATAGGTTTGAAACCTATTCCTACTTTTTAACCATAAGGATTTAGCATGACGACTCGAGAGATTATTGACTTAGAACAGAAGTACATTTTGCAGACCTATGGACGACCCGAGTTTGTGCTGGAAAAGGGCGATGGGGTCCATATTGTGGATACGGATGGGAAGCATTATCTCGATTTTGTAAGTGGCCTGTCTGTCAATGCACTGGGATATAATAATTCGATGATTCAAGAGGCTGCCAACGCGCAGTTGGGCAAGTTGATCCATGTTTCAAATTTGTATCACACGATTCCGGCGCCTCAGCTGGCGCAGTTGCTGTGCGAACATTCGTTTGCGGATCGCGTGTTTTTCTGCAATAGCGGTACAGAGTCTATCGAGGCCGCGCTGAAGTTTGCGCGCAAGTGGGGGTATAAGAATTTTGAGGATGCGCCGAAGAATAAAATTATTGCGATGAATAATTCTTTTCACGGGCGAACTTATGGGGGGATTTCTGCAACGGGTCAACCCAGATATCACCAGGGTTTTGGGCCAATGCTGCCGGGTATTGAGTTTGCCGATTTGAACGATTTGGAGTCGGTGGAGAAGATAGCAGATGGTCAGACGGTGGCTGTGTTGTTGGAGCCGTTACAGGCAGAAGGGGGCATCCATTCGGCAGATCCAGCATTTTTGGAGGGTGTGCGCGCTCTGTGCGATGAGATGAAGATGTTGTTGATTTTCGATGAGATTCAGTGCGGTTTGGGGCGGGCTGGTTCGCTGTTTTGCTATGAGCAGTATGGCGTGACGCCAGATATTATGACGCTTGCCAAACCCTTAGCGGGTGGGTTGCCGATTGGGGCGACGCTTGTGACGCAGGATGTGGCCGATGCAGTGGAGCCGGGAGATCACGCCGCGACTTTTGGGGCACATCCGGTGTCGTGTGCAGTGGCGGCTGAGGTGTTTAGGACGCTGTCTGATCCCGCATTTATTGCGGGTATAAAAGAGAAGAGTGCGTATTTGTTTGAGAAGCTGAATGCACTGAAAGACAAACACGCCGATAAGGTGACGGAAGTTCGCGGCAAGGGGTTGATCGCGGGCGCGGTGCTGAAGGAGATATCGGCGGCGGATGCGATGAATGCGATTCGAGAAAATAACGATATTTTAGTATGTGTCGCAGGGCCAGATGTGGTGCGCTTTTTGCCGCCGCTGGTGATTGAGAAAGTACATATTGACGAGGCGGTGAATGCGCTGGATGAGTTTTTAGATGCGAATTAACATTGAACGGTTTTTTCGATTATCTGACCATCGCCGCGGTGGATAACGGCTTTCCATTCCCGGTCATCGTCCCGGACGTCTATGCCGCCTTGCCGCCAGTTGGTCTGAAAGTGCAGGGAAAAGGGCTCGTCATACGCGGTATCGTAAAATTCGCCGTTCCGATAAAAATCGACATGGCTGATTGTTTCGGGATATAAGCTGGCCAGTCGAAGCCAGCGCTGTCCCCGATATTCCCAGTCGGGTTCCAGGCCCTGGAGGTAGTACTGGTCATCAATCGGGTCTGTGTCAATTCCTATGCCTTCTGCCATCCGATGTGCAAAAAAGGTGTCTTCTCCAGCGGTGATTCCCCAGTCGGCAGGTGGCTCTTGTTTGGTCATGTTGTTGTAATACCCCCACGAGGTTTGCGTTTTATAGGCGACCTGGAGTTGACCAATGGCCTGGGAGTCTTCATTGCACACGATGGGACGGTTCAGGTTCCAGCTTTGCACTTCTCGTATCATGTTGTGATATCGCTGCCGCGTGCAGCCGTTTCCGTGTATGAGTATGACATCGCTGGCTTCTGCGACTTCCCGATTATAATATCCACCGCCGCCACTACATCCACAGGGCAAGCCGCCCGATTCTTTTCGCGCCAGGTCCAGTAAGGCCGCCATTCCCTCGGGTTCTCGGATAATGGGATGATTCGCAAAGGATCCAATATTCATTTCGTTTGCGACTTCGATGATGACATTGGGCCGTCCTTTCAAAAAACGCGAGGCGGTTGTTACGGCGTTGCGAATGGCTTTTCCATCTTTTAACCAGCGGGTTTGCGAGCCGTAAAAGAAGCTGACGATGACGATCATTCCAACCGCATCTGCGCCCCGGATCAATTTGTCCATCCGCTCGGCGTAGTCGGCGTCGAGGTTCAGGCCGTCTGCACCAAAGGGATTGTTCTGGATGGTGTGGTTTTGAATTGTGAAACACGGGCCGCCGCCCTGGAATCCGGTTGTGAATGCGCGCAGTCCATAGCGATACCATTCGGGTAGTGCAGCTATGAGGCGCTCGGTGTTGGCCATGGGATCCCATTCGCCGTGCCCCCACCGCGCAAAGCGTTCGGGTTCCAGGGCGTCGTCAAAAATGCCCTGGATAAATCGCGCGTTCATGAGGAGTCCATGGGCGCCGGGTCTCGTTCCATCGATTTCTGAATACGTCACCTTCTCGTTTATTAGAAATTTTTCGCCTTCTATGGTCAGGTGTGTTTTTGCCATGTTTTCTCCTTAATATTCATAGAATTTTTTATCTGCGTCCATCTGCGTCTATCTGCGGATAGTTTTCTCCTTAATGGTCATAGAGGTATTCGGTGTAGTCCCACTCGTAATCCCGAGAACTCCCCCATATGCTTTCCGCGTAGTACTTTTCCTGGATTTCGTCGTGTTTTTGCGTGAGGCGTTCCAGGTTTTCGGGATGTCTCAGGGCGTCGTTTGTTTCTTTTTGCCAGGTCTTAAGGCGATTTTTTAATGCCTGCAATATGTCGCGGTATGCCGGGTTATCGGATAGGTTTTCAAATTCATAGGGGTCGTTTTGCAGGTCGTAGAGTTCGTATCCGGGCGGTTGTTCGTAGAGTTGGTATGCTGCCCGAATGCGTTTATCTACGCTGGCGATTTCCTCTTGTGTTGCGCCGGATGTCCATTTTTGGTTCCTGTCCGAATATCCCTGTGCGCTCGGGCTTGGGCGGTCCTGGAGGAGGTTGGCGATGAGCTTGTATCGGTCGTTTCGGACGGAACGCTGTGGGAAATACGTGACGACGCCACCGCTTCCCCATTCGGCGTATAGATGGGTTCGCCAGTCACTTTTTTGCCCTTTTAATAGGGGGGCAAAGGACGCGCCTGCTACCGCGGGGCACGCGATTCCCAGGATGTCTGTCACGGTTGGCAAAATGTCGATTTGCGATACCAGTTCGTCGCGGATGTGACCTTCAAGGCCGATGCCGGGGCATCGCACGATTAGCGGTATGCGCAGTCCGCCTTCGTAGATCGATGTTTTTCCCCGAGAGAATTGGGCGCCGTGATCGGTCGTAAAAATGACCAGTGTATTTTCGACTTTTCCCAGTGCTCTCAGTTGTTCTAAGACCAGTCCTATGCCGGTGTCCAATCTGGACATGCAGTTGTAATAATCCGCGGTTTCCTCTCTGAGGCGGGGGGTGTCAATGCCGACAAATGGGAGCGTCTCGACGTCTTTGCCTTCCTGTGGGTGCTCTGGTACGCCGAATTGTTGGCGGTGGAATGGCAGGTGCGCGTCGGGAAAGCTGATTTGTAAAAAGAACGGCTCGTCAGATGGTTTCATAAATTCGCCTGCTACTTCGGCCATTTTGCGTACGTCGCGGTTGGCAAAGCTGATAAATTCTTTGGGGTTCCACCGCAGGTCGTAGGGAAAGGCGTCTTCGGGATTGATGTGCAATTTGCCGATTAGCCCGGTTCTGTATCCTTCGTTTTTTAACAGGCGGGGCATGTTGGGAAATGCATCGTACAATGCGTATTTGTGGGTTGCCAATCCGAACTGCCCATTCTGATGTGGATATAATCCGGTCAAGATACTCGCTCGACCAGGGCTGCATACGGCCTGCGTCGCATACATGTTTTCAAATCGCACGCCTTCAGAGGCGAGTTTGTCTATGTGCGGCGTTTGTGCAAATGGATCGCCATAACAGCCGATGTGCTGCCCATTGTCTTCTGAGACTATGAGCAGGATGTTGTGTCTGGATGACATTTTGAACTCCTTCCTGTTTGACACAGCTATTGTGATAACCTATCTTTTTGATCCTTATTTTCCGTTTACCTGTTGAGGAATAACCGATATGATCAAGGGTCTTGCCCCACAATTTGCCTTTTTATTGGGAAAGCGCACAACTCGGCAAAATCTCGGAACACTGTTCAAATTATTGCTGACCGTTTCTGTGATTGTTACAATTTTTAGCGTTCTTTTTCATCTGATTATGCTCAGTGAGGGCCAGGAGTTTAGCTGGTTTACGGGTTTTTATTGGACGCTTACGGTTATGTCAACATTGGGATTTGGCGATATTACCTTTCATGGAGATCTGGGGCGTTTATTCTCTATGATCGTTTTGCTGACCGGTATGGTTTTTTTGCTTATTGTTTTGCCGTTTACTTTTATTCAGTTTTTTTACGCGCCGTGGATTCAAGCCCAATCCGAAGCCCGCGCGCCGCGTCAGTTGCCCCGCAGTACGCGAGCGCATGTTCTTTTGACCAATTATGACCCCATTGCACATGCGCTTATCAACAAGCTGGATCGCTACCAATATTCCTACTATCTCATCACGCCAGATTTGGCGCATGCACAGCAATTGTACGATCAGGGTATCAATGTTGTGGTCGGGGATTTGGACAATCCGGAAACGTACAAAAAAATGCAGATTGAACAAGCGGCTCTTGTTGCGGCAACAGATACCGATCCGATTAATACCCATATTGCATTTACTGTGCGCGATCTCAATCCCACTGTGCCGATTATCGCCAAGGTGGATGATCCCGATTCCGTGGATATTCTCCAATTGGCGGGATGTGACCATGTGCTTCAACTCGAAAAAATGCTGGGCGCATCTCTTGCGCGACGCACCCAGAGCGGGGAGACTGCAGCGCATGTGATTGGTCAGTACGACGATTTGTTCATTGCCGAGACTACGGCGGCCCATACGCCCCTTGTGGGCAAAACGCTCGAGGAGATTGGCCTGCGTAGAGAACTGGGCTTGACAGCGGTTGGCGTTTGGGAACGCGGTATTTTTCAGCCGGCATTGCCCGATACCCGCATTGGTCCCCACACTGTGCTGGTTATGACGGGGACGCAGAGTCAATTGGACAGGTTTAACGAGTTGTTCTGTATCTACAAAGTTTCAAATGCTCCCGTTGTCATCATCGGTGGTGGTGGCGTTGGCATGGAGGCCGCGCGCACGCTTGTGGAACAGGGTATTGACTATCGGATTGTGGAAAAAGATGCGATCCAGGCTCAGAGGCTCGATAATTGTATTGTGGGCAATGCCGCGGATTTTGAGGTTTTAAAAAGAGCCGAGATTATGAATGCGTTGACGGTTATTATTACGACGCACGACGATGATATCAATGTTTATCTCACGGTTTATTGCCGGCGATTGAATCCGGAAATTCAGATTATCAGCCGCGTTACGCAAGAGAGAAATATCGCAACACTGCACCGCGCGGGCGCGGATTTTGTCATGTCTTATGCGTCGATGGGCGCAGATGCAATTTTCAATTTCTTAAAACGCAGTGATACCTTGATGGTGGCAGAGAGCCTGAGCGTGTTTAGTGAGGATATCAGCGTGTTTAGAATGAAAATGCCCTCTTCTCTTGTTGGAAAGACGATTGCAAATTCAGCTATTCGCAGGAATACGGGATGCACGATTATCGCACTTAACGATAATCGCGAATTGCAGCTCAATCCCGATCCCAATAAACCGCTACCAAAAGCAGCGGAGATCCTCCTTATTGGCAGTTCGGAAGGGGAAAAGCGATTTTTGGATCGGTATGTCCATACCTGAGCTTATTCTTTTTCCATACTTTGATACTTCCCTCCATAATAGAGCAACGGATTTCCCTCTCCCAATTCTCCCGCCAGTATTTCTCCTACAAACATGTCGTGGTCGCCTGCTGGCAAGATGTTGACCAACTTGCAGTCGAGATACCCCAGTGTTCCCTCCAGGATCGGCGCACCTGTTTTGCTTTCGCGCAATGTCAGATCGGAAAAGTCCTTTGGCCCCGGCATGGCAAATCGGTTGGACAGATGTTCCTGCTCCCGGGTGAGGATGTTGATTGCATAACACTGTCCGTCGGATAAGGCGCTGTGCATGGTGGCCGATTTATCGACCGATACCACGACGAGTGGTGGGTCCAGCGACAAGGACATGACGGCATTGGCTGTCATGCCGGTTATGTCGCCGTTTTTGTATCGCGTGGTGACGACGGTGACACCCGTTGCAAACCGCCCCATTATGTCTCGTTGCAGCCGTGAATCAAATGCCATAGCTCCTCCCATTATAGTTCCTGCAACCACTCCGTCGCCGGGGAATCTACCGATGCGTGGTGGGCGGCGAGGTCAGCGGTCATGGCTGCGATCATTTCCCGGTGTTCGGGGTCGTTAAACAGATTGTTCACCTGGTCGGGGTCGTTTTGGCGGTCAAAGAGGATGGCGTCGTGGTCTTTCACATAGGCGAGTTCGTAATTGGGGGTGAATACGCCGGCTCTGTTCGGGTCGTGGTGGATATAACAGATGTCGTCCCATTCGGTTTCTTCGCCGCGCAAGAGTGCGGATGCATCTCGTCCGTGCTCGCGTCCACAGGGTTCAAATCCCATGAGGGTCAAGATGGTGGGCATGAAATCGACGGAGCCGATCAGGTGATCTATTCGCGCGCCAGCCGGGATTTTTTCGGGCCAGCGGATTAACATGGGGACGCGATAAGCTGTTTCATAGAGTTGATTTTTTCCCATCAATCCGTGTTCGCCGAGGTATTCGCCGTGGTCGGATGTGAAGACCACGATTGTGTTGTCTAAGATTCCTTTTTCGCGCAGTACATCGAGCATTTTGCCCACGCAGTCGTCTATGACTTTGACCATGCCGCAGTATTGGGCCATGTGTTTGCGCAGGATTTCGTCTTTTGGAGCCTGTCTGTTGGCTACCCAACTTGGTTTATTTTCTTCGTTGCGCGTGTCGGGTAAGGGCATGTCTGCGGGGTTGTACATGGTGTCGTAGGGCGGGCGTACGGTAAATGGCGGATGGGGGTCGGGGATGCTGAGCATGAAACAAAATGGATTTTCTCGATCTCGCGTCAAAAATTCGTTGGTTTTTTCGGTTAGCCAGTCCGTTGGATAGGTTTTTTCGTCGCCCATGGTCCTGTAATTAAACACTGTGGGTTGTACGTCGCCCATTTCGACGTCTTCAATTTTTTTCCAGTGTCCGCGATTGAACATGTATTCGGCGTCGTCAAAGCCCATTGTGCGTTCGGGGTGTACCCAGCCGGGGCGCGGGGGGCCGTCCAGGTGCCATTTGCCCGCGTATCCGGTGTCGTATCCGCGGTCTTTTAATGCTTGTGCAAATGTGATTTCGTCGCGGTTGAGGGGGATGTTGTTGCGATACGCGCCGTGTACATGTTCGTAGCGTCCGGTGAGGAATACGCCTCGGGATGGGGTGCATACGGCGACGTTGACCATGAAGTTGCTCAAGATGGCGCCTTCGTTTGCGAGGGCGTCGATGTGGGGCGTTTCGACGAGTGTCCCACCATACGCACTCAATGTCCAGCAGCTTTGTTCGTCGGTGTGAATGACGAGGAGATTTGGGGAGTCTGCCATTTATTGCTCCTTAGAAGCTGTTTTAAAAATAATGACTGATGTTACGCATGTCCGGCGTTTTGTCATGCTGAGCGTAGCCGAAGCATCTTTTCCACCTATTTTAGTAGTAGATTCTTCGACTTCGCTACGCTCCACTCAGAATGACAGAGCAGTAGCGCATAGCCGAGAAGGGGCAAAATGAGTTTTAAAACAGTCTCTTATTGTTGGGCTAACCAGGGGTCGCCGGTTTTTTTCAACCAGTTGTTCATTTCTTCCTCAAGTTCTGCTTCAAGGTCGGGATGATCGCCAGCGATGTTTTGGAGTTGGTAGGGGTCTTCTACATTATCGTGGAGGATTGTTTCTTCGTCTTCGCCTGTTCGCGTGACGACATAGGTGTGTCGGTGTGTGCGCACGCCGCGCGATCCGCCAGCGGGGTTGTCCGGCATTACGTTGAGGTAGAGCGCAGATGTTGGGCGCGTGCCTTCTCTGCCCAGGAGGATGTCGGAGTAATCCGTTCCCTGGACGCTGTCGGGGATCTGTCCCACGCCCATGAGGTTGAGCAGTGTGGGCATCAAGTCGGGTGTGCCGATTAACAGGTCATCTGTTCCGGGTGCGATTTTTCCGGGCCAGCGGATGATGAATGGCACGGTGAAGGATTCTTCGTAGTGTACGGTTTTGCCGATGCGGCCGTGGCTGCCCATCATTTCGCCGTGATCAGAGGTGAAGACGACGATGGTGTTTTCTTCCAGGCCCTCTATTTTCAGACAGTCCAGTATGCGTCCGAAGTTTTCATCGACGCCGGTTACCATGGCGAAGTAGTGTTTCGCGTTTTCGCGGGCGCTGTCGCCGCTTGTGTCTGTGGGTACGTTGGGGCGTATTAAGAGGTCTTCGTGGGTGGCATCGCCGTATTGGGCGACGTATTTTTCCGGTACTTGTTTGAATGGCATGTGCGGCGGGTTGTGGGATATGACGAGTGAGAATGGTTTTTTGGGATCTCTGTATTTGCCACCTTCGTTGCGGATGTAGTTTATTGCGATGTCGGTTTCGTGTTTGGGAGACCATTCTTTCGGGTCTATGCGCTTGTCTATGGGGTTATCGCCGGTCCAATAATGGGGGTTGAAGTGCCAGTCGCAACAGCCGTAGGAATACCAGAAGTCATAGCCGTGTCTGCGCGGTCCCGGCGGGGTGTATGAATCCCAGATGACGCCATTTCCTCTCGGTCCTTCTGTGTATTGATACTGTTCATTGGGGGGATCGAGGTGTAGTTTGCCCAGGTACGCCTGGTTGTAGCCGGCTTCGTGTAAGACGTCTGAGAAGCACCGTGCGTTTTCTCGGAGGTAGTTTTCGTATTGTACTGTGGTGGAGTTGACGTTGCTGAGTACGCCGTTGGCATGGGGATATTGTCCGGTGAAGAGCATTGCCCGATAGGGGCTGCATACAGGTCTGGTGCTTACGGCGTCGGTTAATACGAGGCTTTCAGACGCAAATCGGTTGATGTTAGGGGTTATTACGGGGTCTTCGTTCATGAATCCCATGGCTTGTTTGCGATATTCGTCGGGGAATACAAATACGAGGTTGGGATGATCAGGCATTTACTATCTCCATTTTAAGTACGCGAGGAATGGGCACTGCCATAAATTGTGTCAATAGTTGCCGATGTCAAGGATAACCATTGGTGCAGGTTATCCATTGTAGGGGCGGGTTTTAAACCCGTCCGTCAGTGGTCAGTTAGGGCGAGGCATGCCTCGCCCGTCATTCCTGCATGGTGGAAAGCCGCCACGCGCAAGCACAACGCCAGTAATCCAGTGGTTTTTGTTTTTAATTCCCAACTGATGTTACGCATGTCCGGCGTTTTGTCATGCTGAGCGTAGCCGAAGCATCTTTACCACCTGTGTTGGTAGGAGATTCTTCGCCTCCACTACGTTACGGCTCAGAATGACAAGCGCATTATGCATTATATTGTGTCTGTGCGTAACGTCAGTTCCCAATTTTTAATTGCTTTATTTCACCCGATCATAAATCGCCTCTAATTTTTCGGCTTGTCTCTCCAGGTTGTGCTGCTTTTCGACGTGGGTACGACCTGCGCGGCCAAATTGTTCGGGGGATCTGAGGAGGGTGTCCAATCCTTCAGCGAGGCCCGCGACATCTCGTTCGGGATATAATAGGCCGCAGGTTTTGTCGATGACGACTTCGGGGATGTCGGCGTGCAGGGACGATACGATGGGGACGCCCATTGCCATTGCTTCGATCAGGGCGACGGGCGCGCCGCCTTCGGTGTCGCCATCTGATGCTGTGACGCTGGGATAGAGGAGGATTGTTGCGCGTTTTAGTTCTTCAAGTGCGAGAGGATGGGGGAGCAGGCCGAGCATTTTTACGCGGTTTTCGAGGTGTAGATTTCGTATTTCAGCTTGTAGTTGCGGGCGCAAGGGTCCGTCGCCGATCATCCGCAGTTGAACGTCCGGATATTTTTCCGCTATTTTTGCAAATGCCCGGATTGCGTATTTCAATCCTTTTTTTTCTCGGAATACAGCGTAGGTCAATACGATGGGGTGTTTGGGTGTGTGGTCTGTTCTGAGGGGGATTTTTTCGAGATCTACGCCCAGGTGTTGTACGATTACCCGGTTGGCAGGGCATCCCAGTGCGATGAGTTGTTCGCCCATGAAAGGTCCTTCGACCAGGAAGAGATCGCCTTCGGCAAAGAGCCGTTTGTAGCGTTTTTGCCATTTTTTTTTCCGGGGCAGTGCCGATACGTCCAGGCCGTAAAAGGTGGTAATCAGGGGGATGTCCATTCGTTGTTTTGCGGAGAGACACCGGTATCCCTCCTGCCCAAAGTGCGCGTGGATGAGCGCGGCGTTGTGTTCTCGGAGCCAGTTTTCATAGCCAGCGTACGTGCCGCGCATTTTGCGAATGAGGCGCAGGGTTGTTCTGCGAATGGGCGAGATATCTTCGGCGGATAGAACGGGGTCTATAGGAAAGCGATCCAGGTTCTGGCGCGTTTGTGTGAGGACGATAGGGCGATACCGTTTCAGTGCGCGAATTTGATCGTATATCCAGGTTGCTGTGGCTGGCAAGAAGGGGTTGGCACTGTGCGCGACGATAGGTTTCATGCGATTCCTTACGTCCGATGTGAACAAACTGTTTCTCTTTTCAAGATTCAGTTTCAATACTCCAGTAGCCGGGTAGTTCTTCCCGGTCTAAAATTTTGCAGGCGTTCTCTCACGCACCATCAGCACTTGATCAGCACGTAGCGATTTAATCGCGGAGATAGGCACTGTGACCACAGCTACAGATTCGCCAATGGCATTAAAAATCTCTAAAATTGCCCCTTCTTCTTCGCCCGTAGGATGCGGTACATACTCGACCACGACAGCAACATCACCCTGTTTTAAGTTTTCTTCCGGTATGTTGCGCGCTATTGCCACTTCTTCATATAGTTTTGGCTTTGTCATGATTCATCCTTGTCTGGTTTTAGGGTTACAAATCTGAATTCTCCATCTATAGCTCGTACAATCCAGATTGTTACGACAGATAGTATCCCACTCGGTCCCACCAGTTCACCACTTACTCTATAGAATATACCATATCTGTTTTCTCTTTCCTGCACGACCTCATTTCGGACGAATAAATCGCGGATAGCCTGTTCAAGTACATCAGGATTTTCTATTGTGAATCCTGCTTGTGACAGAAATTTTGATTTATCATTATGCACCCTCGGAACAAGTAAATACTCGGTCAACTTTTCTAACGAAATAATAATGTCTGAAGGATTTATCATACTTATATCTCAATCTATCAAGATCTGTTAAAGATAGAAAGTCTGAGGCTACAATACAAGCACAACCACAAAAATAGCCCGTTTTAATACCTCAATAAACGGATAATCTTTTCTGATAGTAAGGGACGGCACAGGGGCCGTCCCGCAATACCCCAGTAGTCGGGTAATCCTTCCTGATACAAATATCTGATCACACAATCACATAGTCCTCGCGTTTTGGCACGGGATGTTCGCGTTCGGATATGCCTTCAACCCGCTTTTCGCATGCGGCACATAGATGATAATAACAGATGCGATCATCTTCCGGGTCAATCAATTCTGACATTTTGGATCGCAACGCGAGAAACCGCCGTTCATTCAACACACATTCAAAGACGCTTTTTTGTCGCCGCGATCCGTAATTTTCCATGAGTTTCATTACCCGCCGCAATCGGCGTTTGTCCGCTATGTCATAAGCTACTACCACAAGCATCGCACTGGTCTCCAAAACTTATCGAATTAAGAATGGCAGATATGCCGTATCTTCACCGCGCAACAGGCGGATGAGACGACGGGCCTGGAACTCAAAGCACTGGCGATACGATATTTTTTGTACCTGTCCACTGGGTTGCAGATATTGGACCTCAACGGCGACGCGATCTTGATAGGCACGAATTAACTGCGTCCGTCCATCGCCACACAGAAATACGCCTCCGTCACGCTGTTCAAAGTCTTCCTTTTTTATTTGTACGTGATTCATCAAGTCCAGTACCATTGCATCTACGATCACAGGGCGAAATTCTTCCATGATGTCCAGTGCGAGGGAGGGACGTCCGTAATCAACGAGATGCAGATAACCAATATAGGGATCTAATCCCACGCGCAAGACAGCCGATTCTATGTCCGAAGACAGGAGCGTATAGCCAAAGCTCAACATGGCATTGACGGGGTCTTTGGGCGGGCGGCGCGTGCGTTTTGTAAAGGGAAATGCGGTGGGGAAAAATTGCCCGAGCGCACCGAAATAAGTCGCGGTTGCCGCGCCTTCGATTCCGCGCAGCGCATCGGCATTGTCGATGCGGTCTATCTGTTTTAAGAGTGCGCGCAGTCGCTGTGCGGTGTGGGCGATGTCCCGATTTCGGCGTCGGGCAAGGCGCATGATCAGGGTACGCATGTTGCGGATTTTGCCCGATACAAATCCCCGCGCAGCACCCAGTCGAAAATCTTCGTCTTCGTAGCGACGGTATTGCATTTGTCGCAGAATGACATTGCGTCCCTGTGGTCCGACCAGTCGTCCGCGATAACTGCCGGTGGTGCTGAGGAGCACGAGATCAATGCCCTGCATTAGCGCGGTGTGCATGGCCGCAGGTGTTATTCCAATGTTGCCAAATAAGACCATCTGGTGCAGATCATACGCGGGTGATGTGTGGAGTTTTTTTTTGCCTTTCCACACGGTTAATCGCTCGCCTTCGCGGCGCACCTGTGCGCCGGTTTCTGTGACATAGAGTACGGCCATGTTACACTGCCTCAACGCCTATTTGCAACCGGCCCGCGTCATCTGCTGTTACAACCCAGACGCCTGTGGAGATTTTGCCTTTGCGGTCGCGCAATATGTCGCGCATTTCATCTTCAGTACGCGATAGGTCGGCCATTATCTGTGCGGCTTGCTGGCGCAGTGTGACGTAGCGATCTACAATTTCGCGGTTTTGCGGTTGATCCACGCGCCCCATGCCGGCTGTATATGCCGGGTCGATATGTAGCAGAGGAGAGGGGTACCCGCCTTCGGGCAGGTCAAATTCGCAGTTGCAGGGGACGGTTTCGACGAGGTCGGGCAGGTGTTTGCGGATTTTTGGACAGCCTATGGGGTGCGGATGCAGGCGGTCGATTTGATAATCGGTTACTTCGGCTTTGTAATCTGCACACGCGCCGATCACTGCGTGTAAAAAAGCGCGTCCCTGGTCGTCGAGGTGTCCGAATACGCATTTTAAGACGTGGCGTTCAATGTGTACCAGATGGGCGGTTGTATAGGCTTTTTCTGTGAGGGCGCGAATGACGGCGCAGCCCTTCAAGATGGGTTGATATTCTGGAAAAGCTTTTTCCAAATCGACTTTTTTCAGGGGTGTGTGGGGTTTCCCTCCGCCCAGGCGAGAAACTGCATGGTCATACGTCTGTGTGTCTGTGGGTTTGATGTCGCGCAATACGCGATCTTGATCCGCGAGTGCGTGGCCTTCTGTGTCGATAAATAATGCGCGGCGTCCTGTTTTGCGGTGGATGCCCAGGGGGAGTTTGATCAAATTGCCGAGTTCATCGTCTCCTACGGTGTCTTGTTTGGGGAACCACTCCCACTGCAATTCTTCTGATGGGGGGCCAAATCGCTTTGCAAAGGCGCGACCATAAGCACGCAGGTCGCATGCGGGGATGGGGTTTTCAAAGAAGAGCCATATATGTGCCCCTTTGTTCCCGCTGTCTTCGATGTGAACGGGGAGGTTGAGGGACGCGAAGCCAGCGCAGACTCGTCGGATGTCTTTGCATACTTGTTCGCGCAACGCATCCATTAAGGTGTTGTTTTGCTGCGCTTTGTCGAGGGTTTCTTTTTTTATGTCGATGTCCAGGGCTAAAAATTGCGCTTTGTCCCGGTCGAATATCGGATATACCCCATTCGCATCAAGTTAAGAGTTACAAAGCGATCAAGAGTTGGTAAGTATTCGGTATTTTCTTTTTGGTATTCATCCGACAACCATATTGGAGACAGGTTTGAATGATTTTCAAGCACTCTGGCATAGAGATTTTGT
>JAJEDY010000073.1 GCA_022821275.1 Candidatus Latescibacterota bacterium
GAAACGGTTGATTATGGATGCGCTCGAAAAATACGAGGGTAATATTAAGCGTACAGCCGAAGAACTGGGGTTGGTGCGCGCCAGCTTGTATAGAAAGATGAATCGTTTGGGGTTGAGATAGATGTTGAACGGGTGTATCATGTTACAACAATGTATCATTTAGATTCACTTTAGTTTATTTTTATATTAATCAATCAGTTACGCTTATTTTATCTAAATGAACGGTTACATGTGTATCTATTAGATACACTTGTGACTGAATGTCGCATTTGTAACACAAATAGTTTTTAAATTTTATCTCTTTGTTTTTCAAGCACTTGAGCGTTTTTAAGTGCTTTTTTTTATGCTAAAACGATTTTTGGCACGCATCTTGCGATATAAACAGAGCGAAGACAGTGACGACATTTAGATTTTTGTATTGAAGGAGGATAATATGACGACTCAGCACAAGTTGACCTTGATCAATGGAACGATGGATATAGAGAGTGGTATTCGTACATATCGGGCGACGAACAGTGTTGGAGTTGGTAGCTGTCCAGCAGGTTGGCCATCTGTTCCGCCCCTGCCTTTTCCCAATGACGATGACGATTGGGACGATTTTGATCAGGCTGAGTGAATCGCATCTGTTTTGAGGAGTACATGGCATGCAGTGTATTCAGAAATGTGACATGCATCTTTTTCGTACTGAAGAGCAAAAACAGCCGATTGTCTATCAGGTTGAGACAGGTCTGTTTTTTACACTGGATACCCTTTTCCACTCGATTTTAGAGTGTTGTGAGGGTTTGTCGGTTGCTGAGGTTGTCCAGATGCTGGCTGATCAATACGAGGCAGAGGAAATTGCCCAGGCCATCGAGGAATTGGCGCAGGTGGATTTGATTTCGGATGGTGCGCTACCTGTGGTACCAAATGTGCCGACAACAGAAGGGGTGGCAGCCTGTGGGGTATCGCAGACTGATCGTTTGCAGGTGTCGTTGCACGTTTCCCATACATGCAATATCCAATGTGCTTATTGCTTTGCACACGGCGGGGATTATGGCGGTAAGGCGATGCTGATGCAACCGGACGTTGCCGAGCAAGCCATACGATGGATTGTCGCCGAGGCTCAGGCATTGGGACGATGCCAGATTGATTTTTTTGGCGGGGAACCGCTTCTGAATTTTCCATTAATGCAGGAGCTCGTTCCGTTTGCCAAATCCCTGGGAGCGCACCTGGGTGTGCAGGTTGGGTTTGGCATTGTGACCAATGGCACGTTGTTGACCGGAGAGATGAAGCAATTTTTGATTGATGAAAAGTTTCAGATTAAGGTCAGCATAGATGGGGGACGTAAAACCCAGGATCGCATTCGCAAGTTTCACAATGGTTCTGGTACTTATGATGCTGTGGCAAAGAATGTGAAGAAACTGACTGCTGAGGCACCTGAGCGCGTGTATTTGCAGGCTGTTATGACCGCGTATGATATGGACGAGGATCAGATTGCCGATGCGTTGCGTTCTCTGGGTACTGATAACGCTCTCATCGGTCCGGCTGTTGTTTCACCGGATGCGCCTTATGCTATTGGGGAAGAACACATACCCGTTTTGAAGCAACAGGTTTACAAGCGTAGCCGCCGTGCGCTCAAAGCCATTCTAAATGGTGAAGAGAGTGAAGAGTTTGATCCGAGGATTCAAAAACTTTTGACGCGCGCAAAATCCTGTCATGGATGCCTGGGAGGTAAGCAGTATTTGGCTGTTGCGGCGGACGGATCGATTTATTTTTGCTCGAGTTTAGCCGATGCACCCGAGTTTAAGATGGGCGATGTGTTTGCGGGTATTGATCGCGAAAAGCAGCAGTATTTTGACGCGCAGTTCAATGTCAATAATCGACCTGAGTGCAAGACGTGCTGGGCGCGCAATTTGTGTGGTGGCGGGTGTCTTTGGGATGCGCGGACGACGACGGGTGATCCGATGTATCCAAACCCGGTTTCTTGTGAACAGACGCGCTATCGCTATGAATTGGCGATGGAGATGTGTATGGAGATTTCAGAAGCCGATGCGTCTTTGTTGCAGCGACGTTATGGTCTGGAAGTGACCTTATGAACCAAAAGGGTGAAAAATGGCTTGTAGAATTGGAATTACAATGAACCCCGATGAACGAAAGCAATATTGGCGATCCAGGTACCGCTCCTTCAGAAACTGGAGGATTGTTGGTCATTATAATTCTAAAAGGGAAGCCCAGCGGGAAGAGACTCGACTCGCTGAAATTTGGGGGTGCGAAGCTCCCCCTGATGGAGTAGGACCAGAACAGGCATCCTGGTATGTGTATGTATTTGCACATGACGGCTATTAAATCAAGAGAAGTAAGTAATGCATAAAATTTTAGACTTCAAAATGTCGGAACAGCTTAGTCTGGATGCAGGCTGGAGCATTTGGTGAGACGGCGTTTGAGAGAATTGCAACCACGCTTCTTTAGATGTCTCCAGTAGAAAGAATTCACGAATATTGCGTGATTATTGATGATCCGCCTGTCTATCCCCTGCGAGATCAGGAGGCATGCCTTTACCAGTTTTATGATCAGATCAAGATTGATAGTATGGAGTAAGCCCAATGGCACTATTGTTAAAAGAAAATTCGATGATTTCAACCAAAAATAGCGATGCATCTGCTGATCATTCAGCCCAGCCTAAGCCCAATCCAGTTTTTAGGGCAGATCACCTCGGAACCTTCAAACAATTCCTGAATCTGATCTGGTTATTGAGTCTCGTCCTGAAAGTGGCACCGGCTCCGGCCCTCTTATGGGCGTTTACATCTCTCATTCGCAGCCTCGTACTGCCCATCAACCTGTGGATTACCAAATATCTGGTTGATGCTGTGGTAGATGTGGTTCGGATTGGTGGATCTCTGAACCCGGTATTTACCTATCTAACCTTCCTTCTCGCGGGACTTTTTGTTCAGCGATTGGTAGGATGGATAGACCCATGGTTGAGCGGCAGATTCCAACAAACCGCAGGTAGGGAACTGACCCGCCTCGTCATTGTCAAAGCCCCTCGCCTTTCATTAGAACAATTCGAGCACACGGGCTATTACGATGAACTCAGGCGAGCCATGTCTCAAACCGAACAAAAAGGACCTGATATTTTAGATCAGGTCATGAGCGTCGTCCGCAACCTCGCCAGTCTGATCGGATATGGTGCTGTTCTCTGGGTCATCCACCCATTTATCCTGATGGGCGTAGTGGGACTTACAGGAATATCTGTCTGGGTAGCGATGAAGGGCGGTCAAGATGTCTGGTCTGTCCTGAGTCGCCAAACATTTAAGCGGCGTTTGGCGGATTATTACGGCGCCATACTAATTAACCGCAATACAGCTAAAGAGGCGCGCCTCTATGATTTAAAACAATATTTGATCGACAGATGGACAAAGCTCTATTGGGCCTCCAGAAATGAATTGCGCCGTGAGGCTATCCGAGTAGATCTCAAACAATTTGGAACGTATGGCATCGCCGTTTTGGCAAGTATCGGTGCCTTATACTATATTGCCACCAGTCCATCTGTAGATGCTTCTCCCGGTCTCTATACGATACTTTTTCAAGCGGTTTCGGGAATACTCGATCCCATGTATTTGATCGTTTTGGCACTTCGCCAGTTGGGAGAGTCATCGGGTTATGCGTCAGACCTTCGCCACTTTCTCGACCTACCCGAATACAGTGCCCTATCTGCTGATCTCAAAAAAAATACTAGATGTTTTCCAAAACCCTTGCGCCATGGCATTGTCGTAAAAAATGTGACTTATACGTACCCTGGCAACGAAACCCCTGCGCTCCGAAATCTAAACCTCGAGATCAACGCTGGTGAAAAAGTCGCCATCGTCGGTGAAAATGGATCTGGCAAAACCACCTTTGTCCGGCTGTTATTGGGCCTCTATCGCCCCGATTCAGGCACAATTTTAGCCGATGGCCTTGATTATCGGGATGATATCGAGCCTCACGCGCTCTATCGCGCATTCTCAGCCGTAATGCAATCTTATGTCCGATACAATCTACCCCTTGCAGAAAATATCGCCCTATCCAGGGTGCAAACCGAAGAACAGCAGCACGCTGTCCATCGTGCTGCTGTTCAAGTGGGTGCAGATATAACTGATTCTTTGCCTCAGGGATACGATACACTCATCGGTCCCGAAATGGGCGGTGTCGATCTTTCGGGAGGGCAGTGGCAACGCGTGGCACTCGCAAGAGCCTTTTTCCGAAATTCTGAAGTAATCGTCCTCGACGAACCAACTGCCGCCCTGGACCCAATGGCTGAACTCGCAATTTTTGAACGCTTTCGGGAACTTGCTGCCGGGCGCACCGCATTGATGATCGCACACCGACTCGGCATAGCGCGTTTGGCAGACCGCATCCTCGTCTTTCGCGGAGGAACCGTTGTGGAAGAAGGCACGCACGATCAGCTATTGCGCGAAGGTGGCGAATACGCAGAGATGTTTGAATCTCAAGCGAGGTGGTATCGATGAGTCTGGAAAAATCATTCGAAAGAAAAAGCCTGTGGCGTCCTATTGTCGCTATGGTTATCGAACTCTGGCGCGCACATCCCATTGCTTTTATCGTTTTAATCGCCACCACAGTAATACCGGGATTTTCTTACAGCGTCTATGTCCTGGCCATGCGGGGACTGATCAATGCCCTCGTCGAATCTCCTACGTCCGGTGCTTGGGATATCCCAACCTATATGCTCCTCTACATCGCAGCCATTTTGGTTGAAATGACCATGAATATGCTGCGTCCGATCATCTTGGTCTATCTTCGCGACCACGCGACTTATCACATACAATCGCGCATCTACGAACAAGTTGCCAATGCGTCACTCATCCGATTTGAAGAGGGTGAATTTTACGACTGCCTCCGACGAGCGGACAACAATTTGGGTGACCGCCTCACGGAATTGCTCAATGGCATGCTCCTTCCCCTCTGGCAGTTTTCCATTGCCGCTTCAATTGCTGGCACTTTGTTTGTCGTACATCCGTGGATCATTCCAATCATGGCACTTGGCATCATCCCCTCTCTTCTCCTGCAATCAAAACGCGCCCACATGGTGTACGATGTGCAAAGAAAACACACATTGACCGACAGGCTGAGGCATTATTACCAGGAATTGCTCACAGATAGACACGCTGCGGCTGAAGTGCGACTCTTCGGTTTGTCGAGGTTTTTGCACAATCGCTGGGCGCATTCATGGCGAACGCGCGAAAAGGATGTCTTGAATGTCTATAAACGCGACTCGGGCTATCATGCGTTTGGGGGATTTTGGGAATGGCTGAGCTATGCCGGTGCGCTATCTCTAATTATCTATTCCGTTATTACGGGACAAGCCACAATTGGCGATTTGGCCGTGGTGATCAGTTATGCGACGCGTTTCCAAAATTTTTTACAAGGCACCGTCCAGGGCGTGGGCAATATACTCGAACACTCGGAATTTCTGGGCGATGCGTTCGAGTTTTTCGTGCTTGCGAAAGAACAAGAAAAAGAGCCTGTCAAGCAGATCAGACCATCCTATATTGAAACTAAACAGGCATCCGACACAAAACAGGGACTCGCCATCACAGCCCGGGATATTACTTTCACCTATCCATCGAGAACTGAAACGGTGGTCAAGAACGTGAATTTACAGATCGAACCCGGAGAGAAAATCGCTATAGTAGGAGAAAATGGAGCTGGCAAAACAACACTGGTAAAGCTACTCATCGGATTATACGCGCCTGACTCGGGCGAAATCTACATGGTGGATGGAAATATAGAAAAACGCACCCCTGAAGAAGTACAAAATCGCGTCGCAGCGGTTTTTCAGGACTATGCAAAATTCGATCTGAAACTCAGAGAAAATATCGGATTCGGACAGTTGGACGCCATGTCTGAAGACGCCAGACTCCACGCTGCTGCACACCAGGCAGACATCCTCGATATTCACGCGGACCTGAGCGATGGATGGGATGGGTATCTCGGAAGAAAATTTGGAGACCGCGACCTGTCTGGCGGACAGTGGCAAAAAGTGGCATTGGGACGAGCCTATCTCAAAGATGCAGACCTGGTCGTACTCGATGAACCGACATCGGCATTAGACCCCAAATCAGAACTCGCCCTGTTTGAACGATTCGTAGATTTGACAGAGAACCGCACAGCACTCATGATATCTCATCGCCTGGGAGCTGCCCGATTGGCCGACCGCGTCATAGTGATGGCGGGTGGTCAAATCGTCGAATCCGGCTCTCATGAAGAATTGCTGAAACTCAACGGCGAATATGCCAGGCTCTTTTCTGCCCAGGCACAATGGTATCAATAGAAGAGAGATGGTATAGGTTTAGAGACTGAGGAAGTCTGTTGAAAAATGAAAAGCCGGAAAGATCACACGTCCTGGATAGACAAATCTCTCCGGCACCAATGATGACGCAATGTTGCGACCATCAGTTTAAATATAACCACCTGGCGACATTGGGTCAATACATCTGTCAGGAGATTGCTGTTATGGAAAAATTTGCCCTCGGGATTCATCACTTTAATATCCAGTATGTTGCTGGACAACCCGAAACATATCATCGGCAAGCGCGAGAGGCTATTGGGCCGTTTTTGGATTTATTGATCCATCATCCAGAGTGGCGAATGAATGTAGAGTTTCAAGGATATACAATCGAATTTATCGCAGAGCACTATCCTGGAATTTTGGAAAAACTCCGTTACTTGGTGTGCAATACAAAGCAGATTGAACTGATTTCTTGCCATTATTCGCCGCAACTTTGGATTGCCTTTCCCAAATACGACATGCTGAAATCAATTCAGATAAACGATGAAATTTTGCACCGACACGGCCTTGAACGTAGCCGCATTTTCTTTGCACAGGAAAATTTCACCGGCGAAGGCATTCAGGTGCTATCAAAATTCTTTGATACTGTTGTGCTCAAAGAAGATTATTACTGTTATCTGTACGGCCCTCAAGAACCTCGGCCTTATTACACAATGGGGCCTATGCGTGCCGTAATAGGAGCAGCCCATTTTCACCAGCGAATTTCGGAGATGGCCTATCCCGATTTAGATCACACTGAGCGGTCTGACATCGCCGATCAATTTCATATCGACAGTCCACACGATAGGTCCTTTCTGAAAGAGCGGCGACAGCTAAATGCCGAGCGGGATAGAGATCGTTTTTACCCTCCTAAAGGGTGCTATAAAAATGTCCATTGGCTGTGGTACCACATAGGATCCAGTGAGACTTTTGCTAAGGCTCAGGTACTACCTCAGGATGTTATGGGGTGCTGGTTTAATCCTTACTGGCTTGCCTTGACAGAACGGTCCTTACTAGACATACAAGCTGAAGGGTTCTCCCTGCGAACTGTTGGCGATTTTTTAAAAAAAGCGGATTGCTCTGGTTTTCAGCCTGAGCCGTTACAACCAATTCTGGACGGGTGTTGGAGTATGGAGCGTAGCAAGGGGATCTTTCCATGGATGGGATTTCATGCGAATCCATATGAAACAGATTGTTTTATTCGCAGCCACAATTGGCGAACTCGCACGAGATTGCTGGCCTGTGAATGTTTAATGCGAGAGTCAAAATCCACAAGGTTCGATTCGGAAGCAGTTGAGCGAAAAATCAAAGACGCTTGGCGACATCAACTACTCGCCGAATGCAGCGATTCAACCGGTTGGATACCTACGCAGGCTGAAGTAGCCTATTCAATTGAAGAATCTGATGAAGTTGCCAATCTTGTGGGCGAAGCAATTAGTCAGCTCAAACGAGGTACCCAGGTAGGTCTTTTGAGTGTAGATACATTAAACGGCAAAGTTATGCCCTATCATAATGGTCAATTTCCGTCGCTTGAGGAAATCAATATTTCCGAATCTTTGGCTAATGGCTTAGAGATATTTGGTCATAAAAGCAAGGTAGCACTCTATAAAATCTCGGAATGTATGCAGCGTCTATCTATTCAACTGAATCCTGTCGGAAAGATTATGGGTATTGGTTTTGATCTCAATACCGATCATATAACATATTCGCCTACCCTTATGGAGGATCATTTAGTTTCGTATCCGCTTTCGCAGTTTGTTTTTGAAGAAATCTATTTACCACTTTCAAATGGTTTAATTGCCCTTGGCGACCAGGTCTATTTGATCAAGCACAACGATACAATGCATGTCGCGTGTTGTATAAACAAAAAAACGCAAACTGTGAATTTCCAAGTTGAAAATGCAAGGATGCCGCACAACTGGACTCTGACGCTGTTTAAGGGAGTAGAAGAGCAGGCACTGAAACTTGCCCATGAGATCAATGTATGGCCAACAGTTGTTGTTTAATAAAGCTGAATGCTTTGGCCTAGTAATGTAGCAATTGTTGATCCTTTGCAGAAGTCCCTATGGATAAAAAAAGGCTGGCTGATCTTTTTATGATAATTCTGTTTTGGAAGGAGGTGATGAGGAATGACGCGAGTTCTTGGACTGCAAGAGTTGGCCGATTCTTCCGACCAACCATATGCTGAGAGCTGGAGGGATTGGTCTACCTTGAGTCTTGCTCTCTGTACCAACGGCTACTGTTAGTTTTCTATATAATTTTATTTTAAAGGAGGTGATGGTGTATGGCACGAGTTCTTGGACTGCAAGAGTTGGCCGATTCTTCCGACCAACCATATGTTGCGCGTGGGTTGTCTACTTTGAGTCTTGTTCTCTGTACCAACGGCAACAACTGTTAGTTTTCTGTATGATTCTATTTTAAAGGAGGTGATGATGTATGTCACGAGTTCTTGGACTGCAAGAGTTGACCGATTCTTCCGACCAACCATATGCTGCGATTAGGTGGTCTACTTTGAGTTTTTATATGTGTACCAACGGCAACAACTGTTAGTTTTCTTGGTGAAAATAAATAATGGAATAGGTTGGCCAGGTCAAGTCCAAAAAGTTCTGTAAAAAGGAAGCTCCGTGAAATAGGGGTCAGTGATTCTGTTTCAAATGCCTCATGTCCAGATATCGTCTGCCGGTGATCCACTCTTCAGACCACTCCATACACAAGGCACCGATCAGACGTTGACAAGCCT
>JAJEDY010000022.1 GCA_022821275.1 Candidatus Latescibacterota bacterium
CATTAGGCTATGCATTTCCTTGTTATAGGGATAAATAGCTGCTTTTTTGATTTTATTTGGATCAAAGGACTGAGGCGTTGGAAAGGTCTCCGGTTGCAAGCGAATCTTACGACCTGACGGAATTTCTTGCTGCACTTCTCGGTTGGCATTCACTTCCAATATGTATCTGATGTCATTCAGATTGGCTTTGGGAAAGGCTTGCTTGATTAACGCGATAATGCCCGTGATGTGGGGCGCGGCAAAGCTACTGCCTTCAACAATATGCTCTCGCCCACCTGCCCAGAGAACGCGCTGCGTTGTTCCCGGTGCGATACATTCAATAGACTCTCCTGCGCGAAACAGGTAATTGTAACGCCCTTTAATATCTCCCGCTTTCACACCGATTACATTGGAGAAATAGGCGGGATAACTCTCCTGCCCTGAATTGTGTTCGGCAGCAACGGTTGCGATACCCTTTTTCGTTGCCACCTTACATATATCCAATAGCGCATGCTTGACTTGTGCGTCCGTTGTTCCAAGACTCAGATTGATGATATCGACGTTCTGATCAATTGCCCAGCGAATGGACTCAAGGAGAATTTTTTGTTCGACAATCAGAGACTGATCAAAGATTTTTATCGCGTATAGCTCTGTACCCGGAGCCTTCTTTTTTATAATGCTGGCAACCGCCGTGCCATGACCAGATGTGTCTCGATAGTCTTGAGATGTATGGACGCTACCCGCAGAAAGTTCAAAACAGATTCCTCTGATCACACTCTGCAACATTTCATGAGAGCGATCAATCCCGCTGTCAATAATTGCAACTTTGACACCTTCTCCGTTTAGATCATGGAAATTGCATTTGTATTTTTGGGAGACGATATCCATACCTTAAATATCCTGTTCAAGCATCTGCCTCAAAAGCGGCAATCACAGCCTTGAACAAACCGCCATTGAAATGATCGTGGTGTGACCCATAGATCATTTTTTAACACCTTCTTCAGGAAGCCTTGCCTTTACCCTCTCGATCAGCTCTTTTGCCCACTCTTGGCCCGCCGTCATGGATTCTATAGTGATTTGAGGTTGAACCTTAATCAGCTTTTTTCCGATAGGAGATTCATAAAATGCGATCAGTTGCTCAATTTCATCGTGAGTGAAATGCCTTTCATAAATGGGTATGACCATTTCGATAAACTCATTCATGTCAAATTCAGCCATGAAAGCATCCCAAGGAACTTTTGAACCGCGTTTCGTCAGGGTAAGCCTTATATGATTCATGATTTGAACGCCCATTTTTCTCGTCTCAGTTATTTCCATCAGACGTTTGATATCCGCTCTCATGGATACAGCAGACGAATCCGACTTTTCATCTGCAAAGACATTAAGTGTCCCTATTAAAACCAATGAGGCCACCCACATGATGATTCGTGTTTTCATACTGTATGTCTCCTTTCTGGATTTACGATGTTACACAGTACTCAAGATGAGCGCACGCTAAAAGGTGCCGGAATTATTGACATATATGGTAATTCCAATCTCTCACTTTGCGTCAGGCCTCTGTGGTTCATACTTCTCTATAACTACCAGACTTATAAAACATACAAAAAATACCCCTAAACCGTTTATTACCGCAGAGATCCAAAAATCTACATGAGGCGTAATCCATAAATTGATTGATATGATAACCACAGGGAGCAAAATCAGGCATCTATTGATGCTAAATTCCAGGGCCGTACCGCAATTCTTACAGGACCATTGCCCCAATATACCGGTAAATAATTTGCGACGCCATCCAACGGAATGTCCACATTTTGGACAGGTATAAATGTTTTTTAGATTTATTGGCATATTTTAAGTTCTCCATCCTGGATGAGAGAATTTCCTGCATCCTCTACAAAATTGTTTTAATCACAGTCCTGACTCGTCTGCTGGGCAAGTCTATCTGTAGTATCCTTGTCTGCTGACACAACATCCTTGCCTGATTCAGCACGAGCAGAGAGAGATGAACCAGCAGGCGGATCGTTTAATACAGGCCAAAGTCGAAAAATAAAAAAACCTGTGATCAAAATGCCAGGGATGAGTTGGATCAGCCCAAAGATGGTAAGAGAGACATTGATGTGTAGTAAAGATTCCAACTTGGCGAAACCGGAGATAAAAAAATAATAAAAAAAAACGAGAACATTATAAAGGGTGTGATATAAGATTGGAGCAAAGATATTTTGAGTTTTGATATAAATGAGCGCGGTCAAAAGACCCGCAATTAAGCCACTAAACTTATTCGGATGCACGACAGCAAAGACAACGGCGGAAATGAACAACCCAGTTTTCAATCCCCATCTGGCTGAAAGCCGTTGAAGCAAAAAACCTCTAAAGAACAATTCCTCTGCTGTTGGGCCTAAAATCACCAATTTAATAAAAGGTATCAGATCAAATGGGAAATGTCCGCTTAAGTTATGGCGTTTTAAATACAGAGAACTTGAGCCCGTCTGAAAACCCAAAATTGGGCCTGTCTCGAAACCCAACAATAGGATAACTAAAATCGTAAATCCAAAAACCAGCAAGACTTTCCCAATAGATATGGCAATAACTTCCAATTTCGAAAAGGTAATATTAACCCCTAATAATTCACCCAAGGTCTTACCTGGTTTTCGCAGATTGAACAATATCCAGGTTATAACAAAACTTAAAAGCGATAGATCAATGACAGTTTTTCTTATATTTACATAATTATTACTTATCTCTTTTAGAATGGCACTGACCAACACCATGAGAAAAAAGAATAAGAGCAAGTGAATCAGAAATTTTCTTGTTTTGAGGTGTGCAAACGATTTAAGCATACGTGTTCTTTTATTCTTCGTATCAAGTTTGGGAGAAGATTGGGCTATTCAGGTATTGCACTCAAATATACGAGAGTGCAATACCTGCGCCATAACAAAGCTACTCCATACTTATCATAGATTTTGTGTACCGTTAGTGGAGAACTCTACCAGAGATAGCCTGCATGTCACCAGGATGGGGAGGAGAAGTTTCACCACCTCCGTGATCATCCAAAGCATCTACAAAGGCACCAACTACAGATCCGCCCCCCTCTAAGATCATCTCAGAATGGGCAGCCTCATCTCTTATATTCTGAATTTCAGCCTCATCATAGGCCTGCACTGCTTCTGTCACAAATTCAACAGTAGGTTCATGATGCGCGGCCATATTCCCTGCCCCTCCCAAAAGAGTAATAGCACTCCCAATACCGTTGAAAGGGGGAGGTAAAAAGATAGAGATTCCCCCTAAAAGAAGAAGACCAGCATTAATTTCATCTTCCCAAGTATCATCTTCAGGATGATACGCCTCTACGGGCATAATGGTCTCGTAATGCATCTTTCTTTTTACCAGTTTTTGCATGTGATCCTCCAATACTGTAAAAATTAGAAATCAGTGAATGTTTTCCATTCACCATGAACAAAGCACCGTGTAGTGATCTCTCATTTACCCCCTTTCCTTGTCAAGAGGTGCTTTTTGACTATCAGTGTCAGAATTTTGGTCTGAAGATTGCACAATTCTAACGCGCTTGAATGAAAAAATAATAAAAACCCCAACTGGCAGAAGAAGACAATAGACGAGAAGGTTCCAGTGACTGACCCAATGATGCAAAAATAACCAGAAAGCCACAAATATTGGTAGCAGCAAGAAAGACCTTCTCAGATCATCTTTAAGCATGATGCCACATTTCTTACAGGGCCAGGTGAGACCAGGTTTCCAAGTCCACCATTTATCTCTTTTCCAAGGGCTTTCATATTCACAGTTTGGGCACTTTGCTTTAAGCATATCAAATCCTCGCGGCTCGCTCCTGGAGCATGGCATAAACACCATCTTGCAGCAGCAAAACTTCGTGGCTGCCTTCTTCCGCAATTCTTCCCTGATCAATGACAACAATTTTATCTGCTCGTTGGATAGTTGACAGGCGATGGGCAATCACGATCACGGTCCTTTGCTTGCAAATTTCCTTCATCGCTTCCTGAATATAAAATTCAGATTCATTATCCAGTGCAGCAGTGGGTTCATCTAAAATTAAGATGGGTGTGTTCTGTAGTAACACTCTTGCGAGCGCGACCCTTTGCCGCTGTCCCTCTGAAAGTTGCGCTCCCTGCTCACCGATGATCGTGTGATAACCTTTGGGAAGCCGCGTGACAAAATCGTGGATATAGGCTGCACGAGTCGCGGCTTCAACATCGTTCATGGAAATCGGTTTGTTAAACGTCAAATTCTCCAGAATACTCCCTTGAAACAGGGCACTGCCTTGCATCACAAAGCCGATATTTTGTCGCAGGGAATTGAGGCGGTATTGCCTGATATCGACCCCATCAATCAAGACTTGACCATCCACCGGGTCGTAGAATCGCGGAATGAGCTTTGCCAGGGTAGATTTGCCTGACCCGCTTCTTCCGACAATGGCGACGGTCTGATCGACACCTATCTCGAGATTGATCTCGTTCAACACTATCCTTTCGGGTTGATATGCAAAACTGACGTCTCGAAACTCTATCCTTCCATGAATCTCATTGAGTTCAGCTAACTGCGGTTCGTCGCGTATGTCGGGCGTGATATTATAGACTTCAAAAAAGCGATCCGTATGAACCAGCGTGGATTCAATGCGCCGCAACAGGCCAATGAGACTTTTAATAGGTCCATACAAATATCCTACATAGCCCGTAAACGCCATATAACTCCCCAATGTCAAATTGTCGGATAACACCTCGTGCCATCCGTAGAAGCCGTAGGCAAGTGATCCACCCGTCTTAAAAATAGTGCCAGCATAGCCACTTATTCCCTGAAATAGCGACAATTTCATTCTGAGATTTGCAACATTGATGAACAATCCCTGCAATTTCTAAAAAAATGAAGTCTCTAACCCCAAAGACTGGACTGTTCTAATCGAAGAGATGGACTCATAATTCTTTGCCGATAGCTCTGCTGAGCGTTCTGCAACTTCCCTTGTATATTTGCGGATAAACCGTCTCGAAATCAAAACCAACAGCGTATCGAAGGGCAAGACCGTGAGGCTGATCAGAGCCAGTTTCCAGTTGATAAAGAACAGAATGGACGGAAATATCACGAGTTGGAGCGAATTGATAATCAGCGTGTTAATCAAACTGATAACACTGGCAATTGAACTTCGCATATCCCGAAATCGAGATAAAATTTCTCCGGTCTCCCGGTTATCAAAAAAACTGAAATCCAGTGTTTGGATATGTTTGTAAAAACGCACTTGAAAATCATATCCCATCCGGATGCCAACGCACTGACCAAAATACCCACTGATAAACCTCATTCCACCCACGCCCAACGACATCAGCATGCCCAACAACAGAACAAAAGTCAAAAGAGAGAAATCTTTGTGCGGATACACGTCATCGATCATTATTTTCGTAAAATAAGGCCCGGGTATCTGAAACAGCAGGAACAAGATGCCAACACAAAGCGACTGAATGATATACCGCCAATAAGGCCGCAGCATTTTAACAATAGTGAATATTTGCGTCAAGATTCCAACTCTCCAGTCTGCTTATGTGGTCAACAACCACCCGATCAGAAAACCAGCGGATTTTGCTTGTCAACGATACCAAACGCCTCTTTGATCTTTTTCCACGCAATTTGCCATAAGAAACTTCTTTCAATAATAATCTTCGCATCTAAGTGCATGCCATACGCTACGGGATAAATCTGATCGCCACTGCGAACAAAAGGTTCATCAATCAATATCTTCACCGGGTACAATGTCAAAGCCATTGCATTTTGATGCACGACTTGATTCCTGCTGGGCAATTCAATGACGCGACCACTGAAAATTTTGTAATTCATATGTGGAAACGCATGGATGTACAACTTGACATCTTGTCCCATCTCAATTTTTGAAATATCCACCTCTTGCACAAAAACCCTCGCCTGCCATTTATTTAACTGTGCCAATTCCAATACCGGACTGCCGACAGAAACCCTATCTCCTTCAATTGTTTCAATATCCGAGGTCAGCACAATACCTGCGATTGGAGAAATGATAACGGTTTTCCGTATTTGTTCCTGAATCCAGTCGCGTTCTTGCAGGAGCTTATCCCCGACCAGTTTTAGCGTCTGGATTTCTTTCTCTCTGACAACCAAAGCATCAAGCTCAATTTCCAGATAGGTCATGCGTTGCTGGACGCGGTTGAGATTGTTTTGTTGAAGCTTTACTGGCAAAAGCGTCTCAAGAGACAGTGTCCGTTCCTCTCTCTCTTTGAGATATTGTTGATACAATTGTTGCTCTCGTAAAATCTGTTCAAGCCGAAGACCACTTGCTTCGTGTTCAAGTCGTGCCTGATCGAGACTCGATGCTATTCTTTGCCGATCAAAAAACAATGTCTCTCTGAGTTCCTCTCTCTGTCGCTGATTGATTGCGATCTCTTTTTCAATTTTCGCGGCCTCTTTTTGCCACTCCGAAGCGTCGAGAATAAAAAGTGTATCTCCTTTTGCAACCTGCTGACCAGCGTGAATAAGCACCTCCTCTATCGTCCCCATGGTCTCTGATTTGACAAACTTTTTCTCAACAGGTTCAACGTGACCAGACGCCTCAACACTGATTTCCATTTCGACATCCCAGCCTAAAACCACAACCCCTGCAATAAGCAGAATAGTCGATGCTATCATAGACAGAATGAAGAATCTTATAAACTCGAAGCCCTTTAGCTTGATCTCATGATCAGATTCAGGCTGTTTGGTGGCTAAAGCCATACTGGTTTGATCTCTTGCCAGTGTTGCACATAAACTGTAATCCTCAATTCTGTTGCCTAACAATCCATCACACATCCTGATTTTTGGTCTATTTTATTAGCAAATATAATATAAAAAAGCATCTTTGGGCGACCACATGGAAACCCTCATCAACCGCTATTGACGCGAATGCAGTGGGCGATTTTTTTCTGTTTTTTCGAGCAACTTCTATGCATCTTAGCGGTTGAAAAAGAAGTAAGAAGGGAGAAGTCCACCCAACACTACCCCAAAAGCTGGTGCTTCATCACACTTCCTCCTTCACACTTCCTCCTTCACACTTCCTCCTTCACACTTCCTCCTTCACACTTCACACTTCACACTTCCTACCGGAGCCTCAAATGATATTGCGAATGCTATTAATTCTCATATTCGTCACACCAACAAATGTAGCAGGGGCAAATATCGACTCTTTGCTCATTGCGGCCTCAGATACGACGCGTGCGTTTGACGAACGCGAGTTGCTGTTAAAAATGGCTGCAAAAAGCGATCCATTGGGACGCGCGGCCCACGCGCTGGGTGCATTGTACATGTTGCAGGGCAAAGCGTATGTACACGATGCAGAGCGATGGTTGAAAAGGGCGATGCAAAAACAACCCAACAATGGGAATATCTTAACCTCGCTGGCAGAGTATTACTGGCGCATCGGACGGCGAACAACCGCAATCGTATATGCCAAACGGGGTATTGAACGCGATCCCGACAATGTGGGGCCATTGTATTGGGCGGCGCGCTTTGAGATGTGGAATATGACGCGGTATCTCGATGGCGAGCGCAGAATTGTGAATTATGGTTCGGATTTCCGCAGCCCCAGACCGACAATCCAAACATTGAGTTTGGAAAATTACGGCATTGAGGCGCGCAATGCAGCCATTGGGTATTTAACACTTGCAATTGACAAAGCGCCAGACCACTGGCCCTCGCATCACTTATTGGGGCTGGTCTATTACGAAGGCCGAATGCCTCGTGAATTGATTCCCCTATTTGAAAATTATGTGCAACGGCATCCCGACAATGCCCATGCACATTTTTTTGTGGGATTGGGTTATCAAGCCGAGGACCGATTGCAGGATGCGTACGCCTCTTATACCACGGGACTTTCGCGCATGGCAGAAGAAGAGCAACGCTTTATGATGAGCGTGTTCGTACTCGCCGATCCCGACTCAACTGCGCCAGATTACGCGGCAATTCGCAAATTCTGGACAGGGCGCGATCCATTGTACTTGACCGAATACAACGAGCGATTGCTCGAACACTGTCGGCGCGTGGCTTATGCCAATTTGCGATTTGGCGACCCCCTCAAAGGCATTCCCGGCTGGACAACGGATAAAGGACAGGTTTATATCCGCTACGGTCACCCAGTATCTCTGGTAGCGAGACCTGCAGAATTTAACACAGGTGTGGATTTGCCAGGGTATATGCAGGATTATCTGGCCTGGTGGGCGCGGTGGCAGATGATGTCGCATAATTACGCGCATCGGAAGGAATTGTGGCGATACGAAGGCTTTACCATCATTTTTGAAAATACAGATACGCGCGATCACTGGAATTTCCGCCTGGGTTGGTTGGATTCCGAAATGAATCCTCTGGGCTTTAAGATGTTTGTCGAACGCAACCCCGACCATTTTCGAGACCCTTACTGGCATGAGCGTTACTATGCGCCACATCAGATCGCGCAGTTTCGCGGAGAAAACGACAATGCGCGTGTTGAAGTGTATTATGCCCTCGATGCCGATGAGGTCGAAACAAAAGACCTCCGCCCAGGTGTAAAAAGCGTCAATTTGCGCCAGGGCCTGTTCCTTTTTGACGCCCAGTGGGACACGTTGCGTCGGGATATTGGCCGGGTGCAGCGCATGCCCATTGTGAAGTACGACGCACTTGGCTCGGGCTATTTGCTGGCGGGTGATCGGCTCAATTTACAAGCCGGGCGTTATTATCTATCGGCTGAAGTCGAAGATCTCGCAAAGAAATCTGTGGGCACATTTCGAGATACGCTCGATGTACGACAATTTTCAAAAGTGCAACTGGACATCAGCGATTTACTGATCGCGCGGCGTATCGTTGAACGCGAAGACCGTCCCTTTGGACGCAATCGCTTTCTCGTGTTGTCAAATCCCTTGCGACAATATGAACACAACGGTCAAGCCGTGGTGTATTTTGAAATTTACAACTTACAGCGCGATGTGTTCGGCGCGACCCATTACAAGCTCACCTTTCAGGTGCGGGCACTGAGCGATGCCAGCGATGTAGAGCAGGCGGCTTGGGTAACAGCCGTGTCTTACGAACAACGCGGCAACAGAGACTGGGAGCCATTGTTTCTATCGCTGGCACTGGACAAAACCATGCCGGGGCCCAAAGCACTTCGCGTGGTAGTCGAAGATTTGCAAACTTTGGAACGCGCAATTTCGACGACGCAGTTTCGCGTGATGTGGTAGTAGCCTCACCGCTAAAAACTAAAACATTGTAACCCAATCTTCACTCGCGCTTAATACGGAAGAAACAATGATACCTTATTTTTCAGCATCATTATTCCGTGTCCCGTTCAGCAAGGAGTAGGGTTATGGTCAATGCCTCATCCAAACAATCAGATACCAGCCTCGAACACTATCTCAAAGAACTCTCCCAGTCTCACCCCATCTCTGCAGAAGAAGAATTTGACCTCGCCGTCAAAATGAAGCGCGGTGACCTCAAAGCACGCAATCGTCTGATCAACGCCAACTTGCGTTTTGTGGTCAACGTGGCTTTGAAATACCGCAATCAAGGCGTAGCCCTGGCCGATTTGATCAGTGCCGGCAATATGGGGCTTATCACAGCCACCGAACGCTTTGACGAAACGCGCGGTTTTAAATTTATCTCTTATGCCGTCTGGTGGATTCGCCAATCTATTTTACAAACGCTCGCCGAACAGGGGCGTATGATCCGCTTGCCCATCAACCGACTGGATCTGCTGCGGCGAATTAAAAACTTTAGTGATCAGTATCAACACAATAAAGGCCACATGCCCACAGAGGCAGAAATCGCCAACGCATTTCACATCACAGAAGATCAGGTCAGCGATATGCTGTCTCACAGTCCAATTGTATTTTCTCTGGACAAACCGATTCAAGATGGGGATACGACCCTCAGCGATTTGATGCCCGACAAAGATCAAGCCCCAACAGATGCAGCAATGTTTAACAATGCCCTGCGGGATGAAGTCAACGATCTGCTCCATACCCTGGATAATCGTGAAGCCGACGTCATCCGTCTCTATTTTGGCCTCGATGGTTCCAGTTGGACACTTCAGGCCATAGCCAACAAATATAATCTCACGCGTGAGCGTGTGCGCCAAATCAAAGAAAAAGCCCTCCGCAAATTGCGTCATCCCTCTCGAGGGCGCAAACTCATCGCGTATGCAGAAGCCGGCTAACGTATTATCTGATAAAAAATGAAAAGCCTCTGAAGACACGCGCTTCAGAGGCTTTTTTTTTGACGCCAAAACTTGATTTGTCTGAGGTTATTATGTACATTGCTGTACATAATTGTAAAGGAGAACAAATGAAAACTGTGACTTTCACTGAATTTCGTCAGCATGCGGCGGCGTGTTTAAATGCCGTTGAACAGGGCGAGACGTTTCGTATCTTGCGGCACGGCAAGCCCGTCGCTGACCTAACACCAATAAAGACAAGCAATTCCGTGCCTTCCTGGAAACGATATATTGAACCGATTAGACTCAAAGGTATTTCTGTTTCGGATATGATAATGAAAGAAAGAGATGAGTACGGACGATGAATGCTTTTTTTGATTCTTCTGCCCTTGTCAAAAGATATGTTGAAGAAGATGGACGAGAAAGAGTCATCAATATCTTTGAAGAGGCAAGTGCTATAGGGGTAAGTGTTATCTGTTTTCCCGAGGTTATTTCGGCATTTTGCAGATTACAGCGAGAAGGGAATTTGGACAAATCTCAGTATGAGCGAATTAAAGGTGATATGATTACGGATTTTGAAGACTTCTTTATTTCTGCGATTACTCCACAAGTAAGAGGGTGTGTTACACGTCTTTTAGAGACATATTCTTTGCGTGCTATGGATGCACTGCACCTCGGAAGTGCTATTGAATGGCAAGCTGATACCTTTGTTTCGGGAGATAAACGTCAGATTATTGCAGCTCAAAATGAAGGATTAGATGTACTTGATGTCCAGGATGAATAAGGTTTTTTCCCTACTCTTTTGACTTTGCTTTATTTTTCTTTTCTCACGTCACTTTTACCGAAACCCAACAGGAGGAAACAATGGACGTTTTGGAAGCTATTCACACGCGGCGCACAATTTTTAAGTTCAAACCGGGCGGTGTGCCCAAAGATGTGATTGAAAAAATTTTTGAAGCCGGCCTTTGGGCACCCAATCACCATTTGACAGAACCCTGGCGATTTGTAGTTCTGGGAGAAGAGACCAAAGAAATACTGGCGCAACGCTACAGCGAAATTCAGGAGGATAAAGCGGCTGAAGGTGCGAGTGATGAGGCCAGGCGAATATTAAAAGAAGCCGGTTATGCCAAGTTCATGTCAAAGCCCACAATTATTGCGGTGGCGTGTTTGCAAGATGGTGATGAAATCAAGAACCGAGAAGATTATGCAGCCGCGTGTTGCGCCATGCAAAATGTTCAGTTGGCTGCCTGGGCAGAAGGGGTTGGCATGCAGTGGAGCACAGGGCCGATTACACTGGAAGAAAACACCTATAAATTGTTGGGTGTAGATACCGACGGTGAATACATCATCGGATTTTTCTATACCGGATATCCCGATGAAATTCCAGAACCAAGGCGAAAACCCCTCGAAGAAGTACTGAGCTGGACGGATTGACTCCGCTAGCCATGAATGGTTTTGAATTTTTCGTCCTCTATCGCCTGCCCTATCTCGCAGTCCCCTTCTATCTCATCATGTTGAGCGTGCGGATATGGGTGTGGATGCGGTTTTACAACCCCGCGCTCAAGCTATTGCCACGAGCCAGAGGATCTGTATATGGCGTGTGGAAGCAGCAGTACCGGCCAACCATTCACATTTTCCCCGGATCGCGCTCACAAAGTACAGAATGGAAGCGCGCGATAAAAGGCCTTGTTTTTTTTGCCGGTCTCTACAAGCGTGACAAAATACTGTGGCTGGGGTCCTGGTCGCTCCATTTGGGGCTGCTCCTGATAATCGTTGCCCACGTCCGCGTAATTTTGCCGCCCGACCTGGATCCGATCTGTTTGTACATCGCATTGATCGGCAGTGGATTGATGACCGTGTCGGGCTCTTATTTGTTGCTGCGCAGGATAATCGTTCAGCGCGTACGGGAAATTACGGACTTCCGGGACTATCTGGCGGAGATCATCCTCCTGTCTTTTTCTGCGACAGCATTTCTCGTCGTCTTAGACGGCGGCGTCTCATCCGAAACCTTGCGCCACTATGTGTCTGGCCTATCGACGGGCACAGCGGCAGTTATTGAAGTGCCACACATTTTTTTCTGGCACATGCTCGCCGCACAACTCTTATTGATCGCAATCCCATTTTCCCATCTGTTACATCTGGGCGGGATTTTTTTGAGCCGCGAATTTCTGGGCACATCCGATACATTTGCAGGGGAATTTGGATCGGGATTTTCAGGATTAGAGGATGGACAGGATGAAAAACCCTAACCCCTAACCGCTTGAGAATCAGAAAATTGGAAAAGCCAGATAAAACAGTACGAGAAAAAAAATACATTCCATCGGGCCTGGCGGGCACGTATATGCGGCGCATTGCCGAATCGGATCCGTTTGTCCGCGAGATCCAGGATGAACCGTCGGCATTGCGCCTGTACATGGATACGTGTACCAAATGCGGGGTATGCGCGCAGGAATGCCCGGTGTATTACGGGCAACCAGACAAGCGCATGCATCCGGTGGAACGCTCGCGGCAAGTGCTTCGTTTATACAAAAAGTACACGACATTTTGGGGACGATTTTGGAATGCCATTTTTCCAAAGCCCGATTTTGAAGATAACAATGCCGAGTTATTTGCCGAGCGCATGTATGAGTGTCTGACGTGTCGGCGGTGTGCGGCATTTTGTCCTGTGGGAATCGATCATTCGGTGATCTCGCGCGTTGGACGTTCGCTCGTCGATTTAATGGGTTTGACGCCGCCATCCCTTGCACAGGGTACGCACAATTCATTTGAAACGGGCAATTTGGAAGGCGCGTCAGCCGAGGCATTTTTGGATGCGATTCAATTTATCGAAGAAGAACTCAAAGAAGAAACAGGACGGGATATTTCAATTCCTCTGGACCGTGAAGGTGCAGAAATTTTCTTTTTGCCACCGTCGGGTGATGTGCTGGTTTATGCCGAAAATTTAATGGGCATGGCGAAAATTTTTCACGCCATCGGCGCCGATTGGACGATGAGTTCGCGGGCGTTTGACGGATCGAATTTCGGGTTTACGACCGGCAATAACTTTTCGATGAAATACGAGAACAAGCACTACATCGACGCGTGCGAAAAATTGGGATGTAAACTCATGGTGATGGGTGAATGCGGGCACGCGTATCGGGTGATGAAATTTATGGCCAGCGAAGGACGCTGGTGGGGTGCATTGCCTTTTGAGATTACCAGTGGATTTGAATATACGGCACAACTTATTCGCACGGGCAAACTAAAATTGGATCCCGGCAAAAACCCAGATGTCGTAACCTATCACGACGCCTGCCAATTTGCTGCCGGATGTGGGATTGTTGAAGAACCCAGAGAGATTTTGAAAGCGGCATGTGCCGATTACCGCGAAATGCCCGATGGCGGGTACACGCAGTGGTGTTGCGGTGGTGGCGGTGGGTTATCGGCACTGCGCTCGGTGCGCGCATTTCGGATGGAGGTCTCGGGCAAAAAGAAAGCAGAGCAAATGCGCGAGACCGATGCGAAGATCGTATCAACTTCGTGTTTGCAGTGCCGCACACAACTCAAAGAAATTGCGCGCCATCACAAAATGCCACTAAAAATTACCGGTGTACACGAAATGATAAACAATGCGATTGTATTGGAATAGCCAATAGCTCATGTCTCATTTAATTTACATGGACAACGCGGCGACTACGTTTCCAAAGCCTCCTGATGTGCTGGAAGACGCGCTGGCGTTTTACCGCAAATACGGGGTAAATCCCGGGCGCAGTGGCACAGATCTGGCGCAAGAGGCTGAAGCCATGGTTGCAGAGACGCGCGCATCGCTCGCGTCGTTTTTTGGAGCCACGGGCAGTCCCGATCGGCTCGTGTTTACACACAATGCCTCGGATGCGTTGAATATTGCGATTCAAGGCACATTGAAATCCGGCGATCACGTAATTACAACGCTCCTGGATCACAATTCGGTCTTGCGCCCGATTTACCACCTCTCAAAATACGAGGGAATTGAGGTAACTTATGTGGGCTTTGGAGCAGATGGATTTATCGCTCCAGAGGATATGGCCAGAGCGATCAGGCCGAACACAAAACTCGTGGTAATGACCCATGCATCCAATGTACTCGGCACAGTGCAACCCATAGCAGCAGTGGGCGAAATCTGCCGCGCACGCGGTGTAATTTTCTGCATTGATGTGGCGCAAACAGCGGGCATGTTGCCCATTGATATAGAGGCGATGCAGGCCGATATTTTGTGTTTTACTGGACACAAGTCACTCATGGGACCAACGGGTACTGGTGGGATGTACGTGCGCGAAGGCGTGACAATTGCACCCTTGCGATACGGTGGGACGGGCGTGCGGTCGGAGTATCCCGATCACCTGAGCGAGTATCCCTGGCGATTGGAGTGTGGCACGGGCAATCTGATGGGCATTGCAGGCCTATTGTACGCGCAGAAATGGATGCGACGCGAAGGTGTGGAAAATATTCATGCACGCGAGATGGCGTTGTTCAAACAACTCGTCAATGGCCTGCGCGAAGTCGATGGGACCATTTTGTACTGCGCTGAAAATCACGATCAACACGTGCCCGTATTGTCGGTTAATATCAAAGGGATGACCGCAAACAATGTGGGTACATTGCTGGATGTGAAGTTCAATGTGGCAACGCGCACGGGATTGCAATGCGCGCCAAAGGTACATGAAACCCTGGGCACGAAAGCGATGAAGGGCACTGTGCGACTTTCGCTGGGCCCCTTCAATACCGAAGCGCATATTGAAACTGTGATCGAGGGCCTGAGCGATATTTCCAAACGGCACGGGCGAATAAAAGGTCAGGTGCGGGATGGCGTATGAGATTGTGACGCTGGGGAGTAAAGAAATTGAGGTGGATGAAGATGGATTTATCCAACAGCCCGAACTTTGGGACGAAGATGTAGCGCGCGATCTGGCCCAACAAGATGGCATTGAGGAGATGACCGCAGATCACTGGCAGGTGGTGTATTATATCCGCAATTACTGGTTGAAATTTGAAATCGCCCCATTGATCCGCCGTTTATGCAAAGAGACAGAGAAAGATATCGATACGATTTACGACCTGTTTTCAGCAGGTCCTGCAGATGGCGCGTGTAAAATCGCAGGTTTGCCAACGCCTACGGGGTGTACGTGACCAACTCTACCCCGTACGCGCCTGGATATTCGACATATCTTCAACAACCGTGAGCAAACCCGAATGGTCGAGTTCGCCACGGCCTTTGACCATTGCAGTCTTGAAAAGCTCAAAGACCTCGCTTGTAACGGGCAAAGGCACGCCGAAATCATTGCTCGTTTTCTGGATGATGTTGAGATCTTTGTAGTGCAGACGAATGCGAAAACCGGGATCAAAATCGCCGTTGACCATGCGCTCGCCCCTGTTTTCGAGCACACCGCAGCGGGCAAGGCCCCCGCTGAGCACCTGAACGATTTTGATTGGATCAACGCCCGCTTTGGTGCCCATAGTGAGAGCTTCAGATACGCCGGCAATAGTGACGGCAACGAGAATTTGGTTGCACGCTTTCACGGTTTGACCCGCACCGAGAGGTCCACACAAAATCGCACTTTGGCCCATAACGTCAAAGAGTGGTTTGACCGCGTTAAACGTATCTTCATCGCCGCCAACCATAATGGAAAGAGTAGCGTTTTGAGCACCGATGTCACCACCGCTGACGGGTGCATCGAGACTTTGGACGCCTTTTTTCGCAAGCACCTCCCCCACCTGCGTGGTGACACTGGGCGCAATCGTGCTCATATCGACAAAAATCAGCCCCTCGTGCGCACCTTCAATAATGCCGCCCTCGCCCAAAGCAACGCTTTCAACATCGGGCGAATCGGGCAACATAGTGATAACGATATCGCTTTGTTCAGCCACTTCTTTGCCAGAGTGCGCTTCTGCCGCTCCTTTACCGACGAGTTCATCAACTGCATCTCGATTGCGGTTGTGTACGACGAGTTCATATCCAGCATCTATCAAATGACCAGCCATTGGCTTGCCCATAATTCCGAGACCGATAAACCCAATTTTTGGCTTCGACATGTATTGAACTCCTTTCAACGAAAAATATAATTTGTCAAAACAAGGATTTCTACAACTTCCTCAACTCTGCAAGTGATGGAAAGGCATGCCGTTCCCACACCCGAACGACCACCCCATCTACGATATATGCCAGTCGCGGATACCCATGTGCATGGGTCAAACGCTTGAAATCAGCTAAAGAAATATTTGCTATGGTAAAACGCGGTCGAAATTGCATTTTGAACTGCGTGGTCACCGGATGGTCTTTGGGATACTGGCTCAAAGCAATCAATCTCGGCACCTCTGGATCGGCAGCCCAGACATTGAGCTTGGGCACGGCAGTCTGGCAATAGCTACAATTTGGACTGAACAACTCGATCAGATAGGCACCCTGAGTCAAATCGATATCCGTATCTAACAGGGATAAACCCTTCAGATAATCACCCACCTGCAGGTCTGAGTCAGCTATCCGATCGCGCTCGGGCATATATCGAAAACCCAGTACAGTCAGAGAAACCAATCCACCGATCAGAACCACCCACCTGCCCCATGCCCACAGCGCAACAGACCGCCGCCTCAACCCCCACCAGGAAAAGACCAGCAACCCCAGCATGAGGACATTTTCCACCATCGCCTCAACTGGCGATCGCTCGATTAGAGTGCCAAAACATCCGCAACTCTCTCCCATCCCCCGCTGTAAAGCATGAGCGGTAATCGCGATAAAAAAAACCATCATCACCGATCCTACAGGTAAAACGAGACGCGGCTTCCAATCGACCAGAAGTGCGAAACCCACCAGGCATTCCAGCGGACCGAGCAACAGAGCGAACCTGGCGACCGTTTCCACTGTCTCGTGCCCAACAAAAATCTGGGCAGGCATCACAGCCTCCCAAAAAAAGAGCACGGGATCCCATATCTTAGTCAGACCAGCCACCAGAAAAACCACACCCATAATCCGCTGGCTTACCCACAGACTCTTTTCTAATGCACTCATAGATATTTTCCTCATTCAACAAATAACGGCTGATCGGATCGCGGTACAATACCCGCTTCTTCTGCACGCGTAAAAAGATCGACCAGCGCTGCCTCGCCATCTGCGCCATAATCCAATGTGTAGTCATTGACGTAGAGATCGATGTGTTGCTGCATCACGGCTTCGTCCATCTCCTGTGCGTGTTGGCGAATATAATTTTTAACTGCATCGGGATTAGAATGTGCATATTCCACACTGGCGCAAAGAGATATATCAATCTGTTGAATTTTTTCTTCGCCAAGATCGCGTCGGGCAAGAATACCGCCGAGCGGAATGGGATGTCCCGTAGATGCCTCCCACCATTCACCGAGATCTATGACTTTGTGCAAACCATAATCGGGATAGGTAAATCGCGATTCGTGGATGATCACGCCCGCATCGACATCGCCTTTTTGCGTGGCCTCCATAATCTCGTGAAACGGCATTGCGACGAGGTCGTCAAGCGCGGGATTAAAGAGACGCAACAAGAGCGCGGCCGTGGTGAGTTTGCCGGGAATGGCGATGCGTTTTCCCAACAGATCGCGCGGATCAAGAGCATCGGACGCAATAACGAGCGGGCCACATCCGCGCCCCAATGCTCCACCCGAATGCAACAGACAATAGCGGTCGCGCATAAGTGCAAACGCATGGAATGATATTTTGGTCATATCCAATTTACCCGCCATAGCCATGCGATTCAGTGTCTCGATATCTTCGAGAATCTCGCGACATCTGGGCGCACCGTCAATTTTCCCGTGAACCAGACCGTAAAAAATATACGTGTCATTTGGACACGGAGAATAACCGAGAGAAATGCGGGACATGGTGAACCTCGTGTCATAGGGCCTCAATGAATTTTCGCGCTGCAATTTGCACACGCTGAACAGCGCGTGGAATATCCCAGGCGTCTTTGTTGCGGTCTTCCACGCGATTGCTGATAGCGCGCAATTCGAGAAATGGAACCGTATAAAGCGTGCAGACATGCGCCGCAGCCACGCCCTCCATGTTTTCGCATATCGCATTGAAACGCGCTGCCAGTTCATTGCCAATATCCACGCGCCCCGTACATTGTTGCACCGTGACAAAAGGACCTTGCACAACGCATTCCCCCGATTGTTCGAGTATGTGTTGTGAATTATCAACAAGTTTGGAATCGAGAGGATATGTATTGTAATAATCGCGGTCTGCTGACAGAACGGGAATACCGATCTCATCGGCAGGAAACCAGCCATCAGGTGCGACAACACCTAAATCGCCATAATTTTCTTCACTCGCAAGCGCGAGATCGCCCTTATCCAGGCCACTGCCGAGATAAGCACCGCCAATGCCGATTTGCAGGACGCGTTCGGGATCGATTACTTGTAGCGCAACAGTCAGAGCCTGCGCCGTATTGACCGCGCCAATACCCGTTTCAATCAGGACAACGGACCTGGTACCAATCATACCGCGAACCCAGACGCGATGTCCCCTGCGTTGTGTTGTCGCCTGTTGGAGGCCATCTCGCAAACGCTGTTGCTCATAAGCCGTAGCTGACAGAATGATCAGAGGGCCGGGCATGATCCATCACCTAAAAAGAAAAGGGCATCTTCAGAGACACGGTTCGCCGTGCAGGTTCGTACCATCCCTGAGGAGCAAAGTGACCGGAATGCAAATAGCATTTCACATCTACCTGATCGCGCCCTTCCGCAAAGGTCAAAACGCGACTCATCGGCACGTTCTTTTGCCCGTGAAATTTTGAAATCGCAGCGACGTTAATAAATGTCGCACCCCACTTTTGTTCCACATGCGAACGCCCGCCGGTCGTATCCTCGGGATTTGTATGCGTATGCCCGCCCAGCCAGATATCACAAACACCGGGATTATCTGCCATAACACCTTCAAATTGTGCGCTATCTGGTTTGCCACCCACCCAGTAGAGATACGAAGCCCCAATAGGCGCGCCATCGTCAAAACGACCGTGATAGCCTTCATCTACCCCCACCCAATCGAGCGAAGCAACCGTCGTCTCTTTTAACATATGGTGATGTGCGGAAATGACAATTCTATCCCGATTGGAAAGCACCATATCGCGCCACCATTCAAATGTCTCCTGCGTGACCGCGCCCGCGGGATAACCACCCCTTTTTCCCCGCCCCACAGGTGGCCCACCGTCATTCCGATCACCCATACACAAAAACAGAATATTGCCCACCTGAAAAGAATACCGATCCCACTGCCCGGTTACAGGATACGGTCGTTGATCGGCATAAACCCCCGAATATTCGGAACTCATACCCATCGGATCCACCCACTTTTGAAACCACCACTGCGTCTCTTCATCGGGACCACTCGCATCGTGATTGCCCACGATATTGTAAAAATGCGACCGCGGATGCTTGGTCGATACACTATATTGCCGAACCACCTCCTCGCCTTCTTCATCGTCGGGCGGTTCCTGCGCCCCGGATAAATCGCCAATATCGAGCATCACATCCCATTCAAAATCCCGCTCTGCCTGCAAAATGGCTGTTTCCAGACTCTTTCGCCCCCGCCGCAAATCCGTTCCCACATGCGCGTCCCCACCAGCCCAGAGTGTGAATGCGCTCATTGCGACCCTCGCCAACCGATATCAATGCTCGTGTACCCATTCGTATATCGCTTCAAATGGTCCGGTATATTCTTTAAAAACCACCGGCCCGATTCCGGTATCTCCCACGGAATATCGATCCTGTGGTTGCGATCTCTAAACCCAATCGCGCACGAAAGGCGCGTCTCCTCCAACCGATTGGGAAATGCCCCGTGGTACGTGCGGTGGGCAAACACAATCATATCTCCCCCATTTGTGAACAGAGGCACCAATCCCGGAATATCAAATCCCGCGTAGCGATGTTCTTCCTCGCCTTCGGGATAAAACGAACGTCGATCTGTCGTCATCTTAAATCCTCTGGGACCTTCCCATCCCTCCACATGAGAATCTTCAATCACACACAGACCACCGTGAACCGGACGCGACCCCGTCAGGTAAAACCACTTGCCCGACGGCCAGAGTCCGCGATTCAACACATCGCCCGAGTTCAAAATTTTATCGGAATATCCACACCAATCGGTATGCCACCCCACGGGCTGAGATCTCGACATGCGGATAATCGCAGCAGAGCGATGGACGGTCATATCATCCGTACCAATCAAATGCCGGTGAATATCCATAAATGGTTCGTATTCCAAAAGCTCCCAAGCGCCCGGTCCAGATTCGATCCACGCATGTCGCGTACGACTCTGTCCGCCCTTTAACGTTCCGTCTGGATCTGTGCCGTCATATACAGCCTGTTTGAGATTCTCAACAATCGCATCCGGCAACACATCTTTAATAATCGCAAACCCATGTGCCTCCAGGCATTCGGACATTGCATCGAGTTCATCTGTAGCAAACTCATAACAATAGCCCAAATCGGGCTTTTTAATATGTGAATAGTCTGCCATTTTCCCTCCATTGATAATCGCGGATGAAACGGATGACGCGGATGACGCGGATGATTCGGCGGTTTAGCGCGTATTTTGATACAGAACCGCGTTGAGTGAATTAAACTGCATTCATCTGCGTCCATCTGCGTCTATCTGCGGATCAGAAGACAGAGCATTTCCATCTGTCACCTGGCATCCGGCCAACAACACTTCTTGCACGGTCAAATCGTGTGCCTGGGAATAATCCGGTTCTTTCTCGCCATTCATACACGCCCTCAACTCCCTCAACAGCGTAGGAAAACTATCGGGAGGTTCAATCTCCAATTCTTGCCAGCCGCTCTGATACCCTTCGGCTTCCTCTTCTAAGCACAAACTCAGATTATTGGAGCCAATGGGCGCGTGAAGCGCTGTTCCCGCTGTCCCATGCACCTCAATCCGCCGTGCCATACCCACCTGCATGGCGGCCATATCAATCGTGCCGAGACCGCGTTCAAAATCGTGTACTACAATCGCATTGTCAACGACAGTTCGTTTGCCATAATGTTTTCGGAGAATCGGATGTACATCTGTCGGGCGTCCCATCAGAGCTACCATAATATCTACGAGGTGACCCGCCATCTCAAAATAAATCCCTCCGTGATAAATACCATTCTCTTCTTCCAACTCTGTGCGCCAACTGTGGGGCTTTGGTATATGCCCGCGGTAAGCGTAAATATCACCTAACACACCCAGCCTTGCTAATCGGATAATCTCGTGAACGCCCGGATTATACCGCCACATATAGGCCAAATTGAGGACCAATTGTTTGTCCGATGCCAATTTTTGGATGCGCTTAAACTGGTCCAGATTGACACCCGCGGGCTTTTCCAGTAACACATGCTTGCCTGCGGTGAGTGCTCGTTCGGCATAATCCAGGTTCTGATAGACATGGCCTTCTACAATAACAGCATCGACCTCACTGTTTAACACTGCGTCAACCGAATCAAAAATGGGAATATTCAGCCCCTCTTCCTCGCTCTTTTCCCGCCTGATCGCAATTACTGAGGGATCGGGATCGTACATGCCAATGAACTCAACCTCATCGGGTGACCGCGCAGCTTCGCGCAAGTGCATACCCGTGTGACTGTGCCAACAACCTAAGAACGCAATTTTTAATGCCATTGAAAACTCCTTTATTATTTCATCTCAAAATCCCCCGAACCAACCGCGTGTCGTTCTACACTCCCCTCTCGAATGGTCACAAACGCCGATGTCCGAATCTGCAACTGCACTGTGCCCTCAATCTCCCGAAGCGGAAAAAAGCAATGCGCCGCCCCCGTATTTGTAATGCGAAAACCGGGATCGTCTTCGAGAATAACATGCTCACCCTCCATGCGTTGAACGTGCAACCCGCGCGTTGTACCATCGCCAAATGTCACCACGGCAATAGCGCCCCCTATGTCACCCATTTCAGGCATACCATTCACGACCAATGCATGATACGGCGCACCATCCTGTATTCGCAATACATCTGTAACCGGCTCCGTATAGATACCGTCACCTGTTAAGTGATTGTTTTGCCATTGCACCTTCTCCCCACCCCATAAACCCATAACTCGCGCCTCACCATCCTGTTCGCGTACAAAACCAACTTCGCCTTGAAAAGTGAGATCGCCCCTGTGAAAAACTTCTGTTCCAAGTTGTAGAACAATATGGTCTGTAACCCCTCGGTGGCGCACTTTCATATACACGCCGTGCTCGCCAACATCCTCTGCCTCGACAGAATCAATAAACGCTTTATCTCGAAACGGTTCGTGAACAGCCATGAATCGACTCGGTGCTCTACCTTTTTGCCGAACCATCAACATGGGCATCCGAAAGCGATCAATCAGTGTTTCATCTTCGTCTGCGCGCCGCACAGAAGGCGCGTCGCCCACAAAAAGTTCGCTATCCTTCAACCCCATAAGATGAATACGCACGGCAACAGCATCATCTCCTTGAAAAGTGACACGCGCATCCTGTACACGCTCGCTATGCAGTACATTTTGAAAAAATGCGAGCGTGACATTCCGCCCCTCTGCATCCCCCCGGTCGCGTTCGTGTTCAGGAAACCGCACCTTCACACCTGGTAGCAAATTTTCACCATAGTGCTGCAAAGGCACACTGACCTCTGCCCGCATATCGCCATCCGCGCTTCCGTGCATCACCCAATCTCGCTGATCGCCGCCCCGAACGCGAAATACATCAACCGCATAGTGATCCTCTCCCCCCGCATTTACAAGCATGACGAATCGCCTATATTCTTCGGCAAGCCCGGGATACACATCCTCCCCACTCGCTTCTACCCATTGCACCGGATCATAAGCGGCTTCAAAAGCCAGTAGAGAACCGTCTGTTATGTCCCTCCTATCGGTGTGCTGCTCTTTTTCATTGATCAATACGGTATTGTGACACAAGGTGCTCGCTGCCCAGCTTCGGTATCGGGTATGGGTATAACCCACATCGGAGAGCAATTCTTGCCCCTTTGCAAAAAGCATCAGATTCAAATTATCCGCATGGGCATGCCCATAAGCTCCCGAAAAATGCAGATGCACCTGTATTTGATGTTCGCCCACCCCCCTTCCCAACCACGCATGCCCAACACCCGGCAGCAATGTCGGATACGACTGTTCAAGCGGTTTGACATTGGGATCGACCCGTCGGCTATCCAACCGCGCCCAGGCATCGTGCATGGGAACCCAACGCCCATCTGGATATCTGCAAATATCCAGAAGCCGATTTGCCTTTTTCACAATATCAATATCTCGCTCCAAATCGAGATTGTCGTATCGCACGCCATCGTCCGACACATAGCCCAACGGATCGGAATACCCTTTCAGCGCGTCAAATACGCCCCGCATACCGGCCATCGTCATCCGGTGGTACCCCAAACTGCCTTCATGCCAGAAGCCATCCGCATAAAATTGACGCTCAAATAGCCCCATACTGCGTCGAACCGCTTCATGCACAAGTTCTGGATCGCCCAAAACGCGGCCAATCACCGCATATCCGACGTAAATTCGAGGGCTTGCATTGCCATAAGTAATCTCTTGAAAACCTTCCTGGCGAATAGCCCCGCGAAAAAAATCGTCCTCAATCCGCTGTTTGACATCGGCCCCAACCGCATCGGACAATCGCTCCAATTCACCACTTGCATAAATCGCATCATAGGCCATAACCAGATTGGTCGGCATTTCATCTGCGCGCCACCGACCCCACTTCCCCCCAAAATTTGGATAGGGTGGTTCAAATACAAATCCCTTTTGTTCGTGTGCCCGATCATAACTCACCAGAAAACCCGGATAATACCGGGCAAATGCGTCCAGAATCAGTGCCGCACGCCGCGCATACATCGCATCTCCTGTTGCCTGGTACAATTCTCCCAAATCTTCTGCAATCGCCGCAAAATACACACGCGCTTCCCGCCACGCCTTTGCTCGAAAATAATACCTAAAGCCCGTCTCATCTTCCCAAAACGGATATGTCACCGTCTCCCCCACCGGGTTGACGACCGTCAGCACCTGATCATCGGGATACGCCTCATTGGGAAACACCATCTCGCAATAGCGGCACTGCACGCGATGCGGATCTTTAATTGACCAGCGCAACTGCCCTTCCTGAGCACCCGCATCGCAATCGGGGCACCCCACAAACCGAAACCCCGTCTTATTGGGGATCAACGCCACCATCTCCGCTTCGGAAAACGCCATCACTGGCCGCACACGCCGTTTCAGACGCGCGACTTCCTTCTCAGTTAGATTCACCTGATAAACCGCGCGTTCACTGGCTTGCATAGCCAATACTCCTGTGAAAATTTGTATTGTAAGAAAAAGAAAAATACTTATTAACATTGACAGCCATCCACCGGTATTCTGCCATTGCACTAGATATCGAAGCATTGAACGTGCCCAGTTATAGAAGCTCGCTAATATTCTGAACAGGTGAAAAGTACCCTGCATCAACCATATCTTGAAGAACTGCATCAGCCGCTTGAGGCGTTAACATCTCATCACGGCAACACACTTTGAGAATACCAATTGTTCCCGTAAATTGCACATTCCGTTCTACACAACAGTCTCTGGCAGCCTTATCATCTGTAGCGACAATTCCACCACGGCTTTGTACACAGGCAATACAGGAAGCTTCGCCGGGTGACAAGATTCGCAATAAATCACGAAAAATTTCTCTTTCCCGACCTTCCAAAATGTCCGCTTGAGCAAACACACCTGTCCTGACAGCATCTTCTATTTCTCGCAATGCATGATATCCTTCCGTAATACCATCGGTAATTTCATCTAAAACAGGAGATGTAATCTGAATTCTGGAGCCATAACGCACGATCAGCAAATCCAGATGGTTTGTCAGTGCAAAATTGCATAATGTCACTGTGTCAAAGTAATAATGAGACATATCTTCAGGCATTGGCTGTATCCTCATCGGCATACGCACTGTTCTGATCAATCCCATGTTCCTTGAGCCACTGTCTCAATTGTAAAATGTGCATTCCCATCACACGCGCCAGTTTACCAAGACTAATGAATCCACCTTGATAAGCTGCAAGTGCTTGGCTTTGATGCAGGGGCAGATCAGCAAATGAAATTTGGTAACATGCCGAAAGGGCCTCACGCACGAGTTGGTCTTTGCTTTTACGCCGAGATTTTGCCAATATCTTGAGTCTCTCATCCATCTCGCTGTCGAGTTTTACATGCAACGTCGTTCCTTGTGCCATATTACCTCCCTAAAATAGGTGTATTGACATGATATATACAGTAATCACCGAAGCTTTGGCAGAGGTAAATCAGGAACCAAAACCGCAATAATTATTATTTACAAGTTGTCCTATTGTTTCAGCAAGCCTTGCAGAATCTTCTGTGAGGCTTTTTTATCTTATCTCATCCAAACGCGCGCGAAACCCGGGCAGAAGAGCTGTGACCAGAGCCGTTGCAACCATGGCGACACTGGTGTGTAAACCGAGGGCGAAAGGCGCGCCATAGACTTCGGTGAGTTTGCCAATTTGCAGACTTCCAAGCGGTCCTGCGCCAATGGCGAGGACGAGTGTACCCATTGCGCGATCTCTCATATCATCGCGAGCCGCGATAAGCATAATAGAGCTTTGCATCACAGTAAAAAATGCATGTCCCAGGCCGGCAAGTATGAGGAGAAAGATGGCCAGTGGAAAGGCAACCGACGTGCCGAACAGAGTGAACGCACCCACCCAGGACGTGCCAAAGGCAAAAACAAACAGCGCGAAGGCCTGAAAAACCGATCCAATGGAAAATATCCAGCCACGGCTGAGCCGCGAGCGCAACACATTGACCGCGTAGAGGCCAAAAAGCGCACCAATGCCATTGCATGCGCCCAATATGCCGAATTCGAGTGGGCCTTTGTGGAGAATATCGTGTGTAAAAATGGGCAGTATGGTCTGGTAGGGAAACGCCAGAAAATTCATGATCACAGTAATGAGCAGCGTACCCATAATCGGCTGACTCGTGCGTATGTATTGCAAGCCCTCGCGCATCAGTGTCCACGGAGAAGTCTTGAGAATCGCGGGGTGACGCGGCACTTTGACGCGCAGCATGATCAGGAATGAGATAAGGGAAATAAAAAAAATAGCGATATAACAGTCCTGTACGCCAAATAGAGCGTAAATATATCCGCTCAAAAAAGGGCCGATCACGCGAGCGATATTCTGGGTAAAGCTTTCGAGCATCATCGCTTCAACCGTGCGCTGCTTGCCTACCAGGTCGGGCACCAGAGCACGGCGAGCAGTCCAGTTGAGAGACCACGAGAGGCCAAATAGCACTGCGGCAACCGCAAGATGCCAGAACGCCAGTCGATTGGCCCAGATCAGCATGCCAATCGTTGCGAGGACCAGTACGCTGAGCCACTGCGAGAGAATCACGATACGAACGCGCCCAACGCTATTGATCAATGGCCCGGCGATAAAACCGATGAGCAACAGGGGAATAGATCGGTAAAAGCCAATCAGTGCAACGGCAAACGCGGAATGGGTAATCTCAAACACAAGCCATCCCGCGACAATCATTTCCATCCACATGGCCTGCCACCAGAGCATATTGCTCAGGATCAGGTAGCGAAAGCCGGGGTTACCCAGGGGGGCAAGGGACCCGCGAAAGGAAATGGCAAATTTTCCCATTCTTCTGATGCGCATGGCCGAGTTTCAAATCCAATCTTCAGAGCTCAAATGATATAACCTGTCGCGATAGCTACCGCCCAATTTCAAAATCGCGCACCACAGCCTTTACCATCGCCACGAGCACATCGTTGTCGATACGCTCGCGATAATTGGGGTTAATATATTGAAATTGGATCTTGCGATTGGGTGCGATCACAAAGACCGATGGTACGGGCAAAGAGCGGTTTCTATTGTTTGTAAACGCAACGCCATAAGCCTTTGCTGCCTCAAATTCTACATCCGATAATAGCGCAAACTCGAGACCCACGCGATCGCGCACCTCAGCCAATTTTTCAGGCGGATCGGGCGCAATCGCAATAATTTCAAAACCCAAACCATCTAACTGTGACTTCAGTTCTTGCAGTTGTCCCAACTGCCGTCGGCAATGCGGTCACCAGTATCCGCGATAAAAAACCAAAATCGTCGGCTTTTTGTGCGCGCCCAGGTCAAAATCCCGTCCATTCGCATCGACGAGCATCAGCGCGGGAACTTCATCGCCAACCATCAGGGGATGCACTTTATTGGGCGCATCGGGCAATTGCGCGTGCCCCCATCCAAAAGAGCCACACACCACCAGCAATGCGATCCAGATTATTTTCTTCATAAAAATCTCCTCTATATTAAATAACGAACATTACAATGAGAGAATCTTCCCAATCTTCCCCGGCTGTGCCCAGTTGCATTTCCCCTCTCCGTTGAGTTGTCTCAACAAAGTGGGAATACCCGGATGTTGAAGTGCAGCGCAAATCCGCTCTGCATCGGCCTCGTTCCAACAAGGGATAAACGCCTGCATAGCTTGATTCGCCTGCCACACCTGTGCTTCCAAACTGTTTAAAATCACCGGATGAAAGTCGCTCTTGCCATAAGCCTCCCAGATGACCTTGTAGGGCGCAAAAGAATACGGTCCAACGCCGAGCAGCGACCACCAGACACCTTTGCCAATAGCAGATCGGATCAAAGTACCTTTCCGACCTTCCAATTTGTCTCTAACCTCAATGAGATATTGTTTGAGACCGGCATATAGCTCAATGCTGGCCCACGAAAGCGGTCTTCCCGTATTTTTATCATAGGGAAGCAAAATCCATTTATGCGGAGCCATATCCCCATTCTTCCAGATCTCCTTTGTCGCAAGCGGAAAGAGAAATTCCTCGGGCAGATGCGTTGGCTTATCCTCAAACATAAAAATCGAATTTGCTCCACAAGTATTCACGCCCTGACGCGGTTTCTGGTCAGAAGACAATTCGACTTTGATGGAGCTATCGAGATCAGCAGTATCCCCGCATTGAAGAACCCGCCACTGATCCTCAGGGAACTTGAGAGGAACCGCCTGATGTTCTATCCACTCTCCCCCTCGCTCTCTGAAATACTTGACGGGGAATTTATGTGGCACATCCATGCGAAACCTGACGCAGCAATAAGATGTGCCAATACCCTCAAACACCTTAGTCCCGGTAAATTCACAGACCTCCTCCACCGCAAATCCCCGACCATTGGCGACATAGTCCCTGAATCCTCTGTGGACATCACCTGAGAAGAGAGAAAGTGGCACAAAAAAACACCCTATCCCATTCTCGCGCAGTAGTTTACCAAGAACAATCTTCAACACCAGAGCCGCTATATCGGCGCGCGAGGAACCGAGAAGAACCCGTTTTTTATCGGGAACCAGCCCCTCTGCCACAAAATAAGGTTTAAGTCTATCTTTGTATGAATCGGACAAATCCGCAAAATTTGCCCACGGCGGGTTGCCAAACAAGATATCGTAATCGGTATTCGGGGGATTAGTAATCACATCTAAAGCGAGAAGTTGCGATACGGGAAAATCAATCTCAAATTTCCGACGCGCTTTAACCTGGAACGCGTAGAGATGTGACGCCTTGACCTCGATCAAAGTCAGCCGTGAAAGAAGCTCTGGCGATACCCGAACACCTCTCGATCTGGCAAGACGAAACAGCGCGAGCGCAAAAGCCCCCTGTCCCGCAGTCGGGTCGCAAATAGAAGCGCCGTCAATCCACGCATCGAAAATACCCCATCGCTCGATAAGCCATTCTGCCCATTTAATCGGGGTAAAGATCTGCCCGACTTCAACACTGCAAAGAGCGCTCATATTTATTCTCTACAACCCTTTACAACACAGCGGATTACATCAATCATGTAATGAATTTTATTCAGCGTAAACAAATACTGAGCTCGAATTCATTTCGCCATTGAAAACACATCCCGCATCAATGCACACCTGTTCGCCTGAATTCAACTCTATTATACCCGCCTGAAAATACCTGTCAACCGATTTGTGTCAATGAGGTGTGGGAATATCTCATTCCAAAGGTAGATCGCATTGAGTATTAAGGCGACTCCGCCAGATAAAAATCAAACCTCGTGTGCGCCTTCAATAACACCGCTCAATTGTTTATTGTCTGTTGCGCTGCTTCCAGGAAAGTCGCATAGCTTCGTGTACCGCGAAACTTTCGGACAATCACACCTTTGGCATCAATAAAAATAGAGGTGGGAATGGCCGCAACCTCGTATTCCCTGGCAACAGCTCCGTTTGAATCGAGAACAAATGTCCAGGAGAATCCGCGATCTCGGAGAAAATTCTGCACAGTGGAAAGCGATTCTCTAATATCAATACCAACGATCAGGATACGATCGCCCATAGCCTGTTGCAGCTTTTCCATGTCGGGCATTTCGACACGACATGGCCCACACCATGTTGCCCAAAAGTTAAGGAAGACGGGCTTGCCGCGTTGTTCAGAAAGTTTGAAAGACTCACCGGTGATAGTTTTAAGGGTAAAATCGGGTGCTCTCTGCCCCATTTGAATACCAATAGGAACGGATGTAGCTGTTGTTTCCTGACTGGGAGATGGGACTGTTTGGCTGTCAGAAGAAGTTTGGCTGTCAGAAAGCAGGTCGGGAGATCGGGTCGGTTTCTGGTTTTTGCCACAGGCAACGACAAAAAACGCTAGCACAAGGATTAAACCGATGGATAGATATTTCATGACATTCTCCTTCGGTCAAGCGGTTTGAAAAATGGCATCGGCAAAACTGTACCTATAAGATATTATTTTTTTTAGAAGAAATTCAAGTCGAATTTTATATCTTTCGGACGCTATAGAGCCTCTAAGACTTTATGGCGTCCTTCTGTCTTGTTAATTCTGGAAACGATTGCCTTACTAACGCATCTGTACCCCACCCGCGCTGTGCAAATCCAGTGGCAATTTCTACACCGCGCTCATTTTTCATTGGGACAGCAGGTACTTTGCACTTTGCACATTGCCTTAAAAGCGATACTTTATGCGAGAATCGGATGGACTGACCACTGACTACTCGCCTCATGAATGACCTTGCAATCTATCTCACCACAAGCCTTTGCGTTGTGTACATCACGCTGGTCGCTATTTTTGTATTTGGCCTTTTGCGCAGATCATGGTCAGTAAATACCCGGAGCCTATCTGTTTCTATTATCGTGCCCGCTCGCAATGAAGCCGCCAACATCGATGCGTGTTTGCGGTCATTGTCCGCACAAACCTATCCCGATGATTTCCTGGAAATAATCGCTGTAGATGACAGATCCACTGATGATACCGCTGCTCGAATCGACAAATGGGCGCGCTGTTTACCCAACCTGAGTCGCGTATCTGTCACACAGCAGGACTACGATTGCCCCAAAAAAAACGCCCTGTGGCAGGGCATCAAACACGCGCGTGGAGATATTATTTTTACAACGGACGCCGATTGTCGGCCCGGTCCCAATTGGATAATCTCAACCCTCGCGCACTTTGCGCCCGAAGTCGGCATGGTCATCGGCCACGCTCCCCTGCTACAAAACAAAAAAGCACTATCGGGCTTGCTATCTCTCCAGGCACTCATAGTCTCAACGCTCGCAGCGGGCAGCGCGGGCATTGGATTTCCGCTCACCTGTTCGGGGCGCAACATGGCCTATCGCAGAAAAGCCTTTGATGAGGTCAACGGCTTTAGCGACATCGGCCATATCATCGGCGGCGACGATGTATTGCTCATGCGGCAGGTCGCACGAAAAAGCACGTGGAAAATTCGGTTCAACGCAGACGCCGATGCATTCGTCCCCTCGGCATCACATCCCGACAACCTCATCAATCGACAGGTACGCTACCAATCCAAAACCATCCACTACGGCATTCCCACCTTGATTCTGGCTCTTGCGGTATATATATTCCATGTCATTCTGGCGGCACTACCCATTTTGTCCTGGACCGACGCTGAATTATTTTATGTGGTCGGCTCTTGCCTGGGAATAAAAATAATCGCCGATGCCGTTTTTTTGCTCCTGGGCAGCATCCGGTTCAAAAGCCCGAAATTGCTCCTGTGGTTTCCTGTTCTCGAAATCCTGATCATTCCCTATATTGTCATCATCTGCGCGCTCGGCACATTTTCACCATTCAAATGGAAATAATATGTTGTCAATCAAACTCCTGCCCGAAACCTTCATGCGATACCATCGCGCAATCACACCCCGGCGGATATGGAATGCCTCAAAAGTGGTCTCGTCCTACGCCCTCTCCAATCTGTTTCGGCGGGATATCCGCATGGGCAAACCCTTTGTGCTTATGGTCGAACCCACCAATTTCTGCAACCTCAAATGCCCGCTCTGTCCCTCTGGCAATGGCGACATGACCCGCGAGCGCGGCATTATGCCATTTGAACACTTTAAACATGTCTTCGAACAACAGGCGGATCACCTTCTACTCCTCATGTTGTGGAATCAGGGCGAACCCTTTATCAACAAGCATCTCACGGACATGATCCGATTGGCCTCCGCGCACAATGTTCCCACACTAACCAGCACCAATGTACACTACATCAAAAACCGGGAAACCGCCCAGGACATCGTCGATTCCGGCCTTTCCGAACTCGTGGTCTCTCTGGACGGCGTCACACCCGAAAGCTATGTCAAATACCGCGTGGGAGGCAATTTTGACCGCGTGCTCGACGGCATCCGCCTGCTCGTTCAGGCCAAACGCGATCTACAAAGCAGCCATCCCCTGATCCACCTGCAATTTATCATCATGAAACACAACGAACACGAAATTGAATCCGCACGCAAATTCGCTCGAGAGTTAGGCGTAGATCGCCTCTCACTCAAAACAGCCCAGGTTTATACCGAATCCGATGCAGAGACCTTCTTGCCTTCCGACGAGCAATTCAGCCGCTACGATTACACTGCCGACCACCTCTCGACCAAAAGCAAAATCAGCAATACCTGTCGGCACCTGTGGTACAGCACCGTCATCAATTGGGACGGAGCTGTATCGCCCTGCTGCTTTGACAAAGACGTTCACTACGGCCTCGGCGACGCCCTCAATGAGTCGGACTTCGATCAGATCTGGACCGGTCAAAAATACACGGACTTCCGCAACGCCATCCTCAAAGACCGCAAATCTGTGCCGATATGTAACAACTGCTCAGAAGGCGTAAAAGGCATGTTTTACGATATAGAAAAAGTCGAGCACTGATAGAATATGGATATCGTCCTTCACTTATTGCTGCTCTCCACGGCCCTCTATGTCCTCGTCGCGCTGTATTTTTTTTTCGGATTATTCCGCCTGAACAACCAGCCGCGCACTGCTGAAACGCCATTTATATCCATCGTTATCGCCGCGCGCAACGAAGCGGATTATATCGGTCTGTGCCTCAATTCTCTGAAACAACAGACCTATCCTCCCGACAGATTTGAAATCCTCATCGTTGACGACGACTCGACTGATAATACATCCCAAATCGTCGCCTCCACGCGCCTGGACAATCTTCGCCTTTTGTCTGTCGATAACAGATTTCCAGAAATGGCAGCCAAAAAACGCCCCCTGTCTGTTGGCATTCACTGCGCGCAGGGCGAATGGATCCTCACGACCGATGCCGACTGCACCGTGCCGCCCACCTGGGTCGCCAGCATGGCGTCTTATATGGCGGCTGATACTGGCGTTGTCATTGGATTTTCACAACTTATATCGCGCTCATTTTTCGGTCAATTACAGGCTTGTGATTTTCTCGCCCTTATGGCCGCGGCTGCTGGCGCTGTCGGGATGGGCATTCCCCTGGCTGCTTCGGGACAAAATTTCGCCTATCGCAAAGGTCTTTTTGAAAAAGTCGGCGGTTTCCACGACATCGCACACCGCCCATCTGGCGACGATGTGCTACTACTCCAATTGCTACGCCATGCGTGGGATAGACGCATCGCTTTTGCCAATGATCCCGGCGCATTTGCAACCACCCATCGCCCCGAAACGCCATCATCGTTCTGGCAGCAGCGCAAGCGATGGGCATCCAATGCCGCATATCAACTGCGTCTCAATCTCGTTTTTTTTTCGTATATTACAGTAGTCTTTTTGACCAACGCGCTCATTCCCACTGCTTTTCTCATCTCAATAACAAACGGCACATACACACTGCCCCTGATTTGCTGGGGCGCGAAAGTACTGGTAGATCTACTCGTGGCGGGAAAAGGCGTTTATACTTTCAAACGTGCGGACCTGTTCATCATGTTTCCTCTTTGGGAGATCGTACAAATCCCCTATACCATCCTCATCGGCCTCGCGGGAACCCTGCGTGGATTTACATGGAAAGGCCGAGAGCATTGATATGAGGTACCCCATGACCAAAATCCTTTTCTCCCTCCTCAGCCTGCTACTCGCAATCCCATCCCATGCACAGCGTCCACGCGCCCGGGATCTCGGCATTCAGATTGGCACATTGCCCACGGGTACATACAACGCCATTACCGATGTCAAAGGCGTTCTCGTCGGTCACGTCACATTAATCGAAGGCAGTGGCGAACTCGTCGTGGGCAAAGGTCCCGTGCGAACGGGTGTCACGGCTGTTGTCCCACACAGTGAGGATATCTATCGAAATAATGTATTCGCCGCAGCCGAAGCCCTCAATGGCAACGGTGAGATGACGGGCATGGCATGGATTAACGAACGCGGACAACTCGAAGTGCCCCTTGTACTTACGAATACACTCTCTGTGGGAGAGGGCTATAGCGGCGTGGTCGCGTACATGCTCAAACAGGGCGCCGGACGAGTCCCCCTACCCGTAGTCGCCGAATGTTACGACGGCGGCCTCAACGACATTGCCGGGCGACACGTCAAAGTCGATCACGTTGTCGAAGCCATTGAAACCGCCACAGACGGCGCAGTGCCCGAAGGCTCAGTCGGCGCAGGCACGGGAATGCGCGCGTATGGATTTAAAGCGGGCATTGGCACGGCCTCGCGCGTTGTCCCAGACGGACATACTGTAGGCGTGCTCGTCAATGCCAACTGTGGGCGCAGGCGGGAACTCCTTATTGCCGGCGTTCCCGTTGGACGCGAAATACCCGTACAGGCTTCGCCAACGCGCGATGGCTCGATCATTGTGGTTATTGCCACCGACGCACCCCTGGTGCCACATCAATTGCGCCGCCTGTGCAAACGCGCCGTCATAGGCATTGGTCGCACGGGCACTGTTTCCCGCACCAGCAGTGGGGATTTTGCCCTTGCCTTTTCAACCGCCTATCACCTAACTCGCACCCGCGCCGACCGCGATACAATTACCACACTGCGCGATAACCGGCTAAACGCTATATTCCAGGCCACTATTGAAGCAACCGAAGAAGCCATTGTCAACGCCATGTGTGTGGCAGAACCCATGACGGGTCGAGACAATCGCACAATGCCCGCTTTGCCGCATGACAAATTAATCGAGGTGATGCAAAAATACGGTCGGAGACAAGCTCAGGAATAGCTATTGATGCGTGAGGCTTCGAATGACGAATCCCCTTTCCTCGTCAGCCATATTCTCGTGGTAATCTACAAAGAACTGCTCCGGATAGCCGAACTCCTTGTTGTACGTGACGTCAATGCGGGCGGCATCTTCGTCCAGCGCGGTCTGCAACAGGACGAACAGATCCTTAACCGAAACGAACCGCTCAGGATCGGGGATATTGGGCACCGCCGGGTCGGCAGAGGCGATGCGCACGACTATACCTTCGCGCACGGTTACCTCCGCGTCAGCGGTATAGTCGATCGGGCAGAAGCAGTTCCACGCGCCTGTATAAACGTAGTTCGCAACCCTTCTTCGCTCCCACCGCCCCTGATGACGGAGCAAGTCCGCCTGTAGGGAGCCGGGATCGCGCACGAGAAGGACGTCCTCGAAGATCGGTATGTCGATCTCCCTGCCGCCAGCGGTGATGCCGGTTACAGTGCGGGCGTACCTGCCCGCAGGCAAATCTACGTCAATCAGCGGCATATCGACAATTCTGTGAAAAGGCACGGGCAGTGTGCGCGTTGGTTCAGGCAGGTCTATAACCGTTGTCTGCGATCCCCCGTTGCCGGTTAGCTGGACGCGCACTGCGATAATGGTTCCGTCAAACTCGCAACTGCCGGTGTTGATGGCGTCAACCGACGTGGGCACGGCATCTTTGCCAATCACCGCCATGAGGTAGTCGTTCGAGTAAGCCTCTGTAACCCCACACGCCACTTCCGAGGCATCCGGGAAAGTAGGCGATGGATTAAGGCCACAGGCAACCGTGAGTCCGAGAACCAATAGTGTCCCTGATCTTGCAATATGGCGTCTGACGTTCATCATTACCTCCAAATGAGTTGCAATAACAGGCAAAGTTAATTCATACGATTGGTATTAAAACGCACAAGGCGCAGGGAAAGTTTCTTCTGAACCTTCTCGCGCGCCGAGAAATTCTGAGAAAATACCGGAGGACCAGATATGTCTCAACTACCCGTCATCATTGGCCTTTGCGCCTATGTTTTTTTCACCCTCCTGGTCGGCGTCTATGCGGGCAGGCGCGTCAAAGATTCTGCCGATTTTGTCGTTGCGGGTCGGCGTCTGGGCATCTTGCTGGCCACGGGCACGCTTTCCGCCACCTGGTTTGGCACAGGCACCGTGCTCGGCGCAGCGGGCGCGGCTTACAAAGGTGGCTTTTTAGCCATTATAGCCGATCCCTTTGGCGCAGCCCTGTGTCTGTTTCTCGCGGGCTTGTTTTACGTGCGAATGATGCGCCGCATGGGCGTTTCAACCATTGCCGAATTTTTTGAACGGAGATTTGGCAAAACAGCCGGTGTGGTCGCTGCTGCGTGTACGATTCCAGCTTATTTGGGCTGGGTCGCATCGCTGATGGTGGGATTTGGGAAAATTATCCACGCGCTCACGGGATTGGATGCGGTATTAGGCACCTGTCTGGGCGCTGCTATCGTGCTGATCTATACAACAATAGGCGGCATGTGGGCGGTAACACTGACAGACTTCATTCAGGTGGCCGTTTTAACTCTGGGGCTAATTTTTATGACCCCCGTTCTCCTGAGCGATATGGGCGGATGGGCCGCCATTCGAGCACAACTACCCGATGACCAATTTTATCTCTATCCCCGCGATGCAGACATGACCACCTGGTTTAATTATGCGCGCGCCTGGTTGGTAATTGGCCTGGGCAATCTCGCAGGGCAAGATCTCTTACAGCGCAGCCTGTCCAGCCGAAATGAATCCGTCGCCCAAAACAGTGCGTATCTCTCCTGTATTATTTACCTGACCGTTGGCCTCTTGCCCGTTTTTCTGGGTATTGCAGCCACCCTCACATTTCCCAATCTGGCCGACCCCGAACAGGTGATGATGAAACTCGCCGAAACCTATCTTCCCCCACTCGGCATGGCCGTTTTTATCGGAGCTTTAATCTCTGCGCTGATGAGCAGTGCAGACAGCGCCTTGCTCGCTCCTGCCAGCGTGATCGGCAACGATCTGATCCGCTATCTGCGTCCCGATATTGACGCGCGAACCCAACTTCGCCTGTGCCGCCTGAGCGTCCCTGTCCTCGGCATCATCGCGCTTTATCTCGCCCTTTCGCACGACACGGTTTACACGCTGATGGTCGATTCCTGGTCCATCTTGCTGGCAACCCTCTTTGTACCTCTCACTGCAGGTATCTGGTGGCGAAACGCCAATCGCTCTGGCGCACTCTGGTCGATGATTTCAGGTGCTATCGCCTATCTCATCCTGCTTCAAATCGCACCCGACCAACCCGCCGACCTCCTCGCGGTACCCGTCGGCCTTCTCGCGCTTGTCATCATAACCAAAGCGACTGCAAAAATAGATCCCCCCTTGCCCCTGAGCAATACGGAAGGAACGCCACTCGCTTATGAGAATCGCCTGGGTGCTCTAAACCCACTTCGAGGTTCATCCAATAGATAATTCAAAGGAGACGCAATCATGCCCCAACTTCTCGAAAAAGCACTCCATGAAGTGTCTAAACTTCCCCTTGAAAAGCAGGAGGCTATCGCAAGTATAATCATTGAAGAACTCGAAGATGAACGCCGATGGGATGAAGCGTTTGCCGCATCACAAGATAAACTCGCCAAACTCGCCCAAAAAGTCCGGGAGGATGTCAAGGCGGGCCGTTTCAAAAAAATGGGACAGAGGATAACGTATGTTCAATAACTTGTTTTCCACTTATCGCCAGGGTGAGAATCGCATCACCTCTACGTTCTTAGCTGTTCTTCAACGGTTGAGCCTACCCAACATAGACCGGATACTTAGAACACTTATTGAAGATACAGCTTTTAGTCTTGTCTCTTTCGAGAATCAGCCAAAAAGAGAGAGATCGACACCTGACGCCAGAATTAGGACGGGACCTACTATCTGGATTGAGACCAAGACAGCCTCTAATACGGTGCGTTCCGGACAGATCAGGAGGCATTTGGAAAGTCTTGGAGATGGCGAACGTCTATTATTGCTGACGCCAGACGACGATCAGCCAGGAGACCTGAGAGATGAGGTTATCTGGTCGAACTTCAGAACCCTGATCAAAGCCATTGAAGAAATCCTTGAGGATAAAAGTGAGCCTCCTTCCGAGAAAGAGGCATTTCTTCTGAGGGAGTTCATATCGATGATCCAGGAAGACGGGCTTATAGGCTCTACTGAATCCAGGGTTCTCGTGGTCGCCGCCAGAGAGGCGTGGCCGATATACAAGAACCTCAATGCATATCTATGCCAGTCTAACCGTAGTTTCCAGCCTTCCACACATCTGGCTTTCTACGCAGAAGGCGCAGTCCAACCACTTGTGCCCAAAATCAAGGAGATAGTTGAATCGGTAAATCTAACGCGGGAAGGAATCGAATATCTTGAAGGCGATCAAAAGAACCTTGCTGAAGAGTTGCTGACGCAGATTGAGAAACTCTACCCAAATAATAAATGGACTCAAGGAAAGGTTATGTTTCTGAGCGAACCTGATGATGACGAGACAGTAAAACTAAAACAGAAGATTATCAACGACAAGAAAGATAAAAATGAAAAGAATGTGGCATTTGTAATGGGCCACGGATATGTGACCCTGGAGTCGCTCAAAACAGCAAGCAAGACGAGTGAATTAAAGTAGTGGGAATAAAGAGGTTTTGACGATGAAACACCCACACTAGACACAAGCTGATTCACGCGAAGCCAAACAGATCTGGGATGAATATCAAAATCAGCATAATCTCTCGGATCGGATTGGACAAACAGCGGGTATTGATCCAAAAAGTAAGCGCATTTGGTTTGGTTCTTCAATTAGAGATATTGTCCTCCAAAGAAATACTGAAGGATTGCATTCTCCTCTATTATTTCAACGAGTCGGTTCTGAAACCTATTTTCGTAAAGGAGTTCGTCGGTGATTCACGGAACCACTTTAGCTGATGAATACGATTCTGTCAGTGTATAAGGCACTTCTTCATCTACCATACCACGCATCGCCGATGTGAGAGATAAGTCGGTCCACATAGTATCTTCTTCACGAGCTTTCGGTATTTTGTGCCGCGATTTAAGAAATTCGACAAAATCGAGCACTTCCCGTAGTACAGGTTCTGGAAGAGTTTGCAAATGTTGAGAAATATGATCTAATGTTGTCATAACAAAATCCTCGTGACTACTCCCAACGCTAAAGCTCTCTGCGAGTGGGCTTCTTGGCGGTCAAGCCGCCTGACGTTGTAGCCCCAACGTCAATATGTTTATGGCAGCATTATGGTCTCTGTCCGTTGTATAGCCACACTTTTTGCAATGATGCACACGATCAGAAAGTGCTTTCTTCTCTCTATGTCCGCATGCCGAGCAATCTTGTGAGGTATATTCAGGTTTGACGGCTTTGAATCCAATACCAGCCTCTTCCGCTTTGTATTTGAGACAGTGCCGAAACAGGGACCATGCTACGTCTGATATTGATTTAGCCAATCGTCTGTTCTTTTGCATCTTTTGGACTTCCAATTTCTCGATGGCTATGAAACCGTGACGATTGACCATTTTTCTTGATTCTTGATGGGCAAAGTTATGTCGCTTATTGCGGATACGCTCATGCACTCTACCAATGACTTTACGACGCTTTTCTCTTACGGCATCGGTCTTGGGTCTTTTTTTTACCGCGTCCCATTTGCGCTGTGCTTTGGCAAGAGTCTTTTCTTCTTTGCGAAAAAATCGCTGGTTGGCTATTGTCTGCCCGTCACTGGTTACAGCAAAGGAATTGAGACCCACGTCAATGCCTGTTGGCGGGCGTTGCTCGTCACAAGGCTCTGGCTCGCCAATATCACAAGGGATAGATGCAAACCATTTACCCGTCGCCGTGCGAGTGATAGTGCAAGACTTTGCAATGCCGCCGAGAGGTCTATGCTGGACAACGCGAATACAGCCTATTTTGCTCAATCGCAAGCCCTTGCCGTCCAATCGGCAACCACTGGAAAAATTAGGATAGGTGATAGAATCATAGCGATTCTGTCCCTTATATCTGGGAAAGCCCGCTTTCTCGCCAGTCTTTGCCCTCTCTTTGAGTCGGCGAAAGAAACCTTTGAATGCCAAATCGACTCTTGCTGATACTTGCTGCAATACCTGACTATATACTTGCGTAAATTCAACATGCTGTTGCTTCAGCAGTGGTATCGTATTCGTCTGGTCATACTGGGACAAAGACTTATTCTCGTTTTTCCATGCTTGCTTTCTGGCACAGAGGAGTTGATTGTAGAGAATGCGACATTCGTTAATATGCGCCAGCAAGATTCTTTCTTGCTTTTTCGTTGGTCGCAATCTGTATTTGTACGACTTAAACATAAGTAAAATATACACTTATGATCGTATTTTGTCAAGCAGAACCAAAGGACGAGCCTTGTTGACTCACCGCCCACCTTACCTTGTGCAATGTGCCACCATGCTAAAGCACCACCCCATAAGCATGTCCCTGCGAAAGCAGGGATTCTAAGCCCTTCGCCATGCGACCCAACGCTAAAGCTGTTGGGTTTTACGGGCTTGCCTGATAAAAAATCGGCGGACACAAGTTCGTTTCTCCGTAATCACCCCATCCGAAGCCGATTGATCTTGCTCGCGGCGACACCTGCGCCAAATCCGTTGTCGATATTGACCACAGTCACGCCTGACGCGCAACTGTTCAACATACCCAGCAACGCTGCCAACCCCTTAAAACTCGCCCCATATCCCACACTGGTCGGCACGGCAATAAGCGGTACCTCGACCAAACCACCAACTACGCTGGGTAGCGCCCCTTCCATACCGGCCACCACGATAATCACACTCGCATCCGATAGGCGTTCTCGACATGCCAGCAACCGGTGAATCCCCGCAACCCCCACATCGTAAAGTGTTTCGACTTCATTGCCCATCACCCGCGCGGTTTCCACGGCTTCTTCTGCCACGGGCAAATCGGATGTGCCTGCAGATACGACCAGAATTTTGCCGACGGTTTCCGCAACGGGAATCTCTCCTGCGACAACTACTGTGCGAGCGAGCGCGTTGACATTTGCACCGGGATATTTTGCGACCAGGGCATCCCGCATCTCTGCATTTGTGCGCGTCGCCAGCAATGTCGCGCCCGATGACACAATGCGGTCTGCGATGGCGACCACCTGCTCAACCGTCTTTCCCTCACAAAAAATAACCTCGGGAAACCCCTGCCTCAGCGTGCGGTGATGGTCAATGCGCGCAAAACCAAGCTCTTCAAAAGGCAAGTGCGCGAGGTTTTCAAACGCCTCATCCACATCTGTTTGCCCCTGTGCAACAGCCTCTAACAACGCGCGTATGCGTTCTGGTGTCACGCTGCCCCCCCCGGATCGCGGATTAAATGGATGACGCGGATAGCGCGGATTGATGCGGTGGCTTGTCGTGACCGGATTGCCACAATGCGACCTCTGATTGAATCTGTGGACTGAGCGTATTGGTAAGTCATGATAAGACCTCTGATTTGATATGGTGCAATAAATCCATGAGATGATTCGGATCGTCTTCTGTCATCAACGTGCGACGATAACGCGCTGCGCTGGGCACCCCCTTGATATATGCCGCGAGATGCCGGCGCATTTCCAGGACGCCATAGCGCAGTCCCTTAAACGCGATAGATACCTTGAGATGGTGAACCGCCATTTCCAGACGGTCTCTATCCGTCGGTCCGGGCAATAATTCTCCCGTATCCAGAAAGACTTCCATACGCTTGAAAAGCCAGGGATTGCCAATAGCCCATCGCCCCACCATCACCAGATCGCAACCCGTTTTCTGCATCATTTCCTTTGCGGCCTCTGGCCCGCGCACATCGCCATTGCCGATTACGGGAATCGAAACCGCGTTTTTGACTTCCGCGATAATATCCCAGTCTGCTCTGCCCGCAAATTTCGCCTCGCGCGTGCGCCCATGCACGGCGATTGCCGCTGCACCAGAATCTTCAGCAATCCGCGCAACTGCAACTGCCTGATTGGCTTCTGCCCATCCACTTCTAATTTTTAGCGTCACGGGAATATCCACAGCACGCACCATTGACGCAATGATCTGTCCCAGTCGGTCAGGTGTATTGAGCAGAGCCGCGCCCGCATTTTTCGTCACGATTTTTTTTACCGGGCACCCACAATTGATGTCGATAATATCCGGATTTCGCTCTGCCACAACCCGAGCACCTTCGGCCATAACCTCGGGTTCTGAGCCGAACAACTGCGCGGAAATCGGAAACTCATCGGGTTCAAAATCGAGATATTGATTCGACCGCTCACTGCCCTCGGCCAGCCCTTTAGCACTGACCATCTCCGTGACCGCAAAACTCGCGCCCTGTTGCCGGCACAGCATGCGAAATGACCGGTCTGTAATACCAGCCAATGGCGCCAGCGCCGTCCGCCCGGGAATATTTACATTGCCGATTTGTACGCTCATATCATCATTCATCCCGATGTTTCTCGCGCCTCTAACAACACTTTTGACAATTGTTCTGCAAATTTCACCTGACTATTGTTCTCGGGTTCATAGCCGATTTTCTTTCGCGCATTGGAGATCGTCCAGAAATTGTGTGAATTGCCACTAATACCGTAAAAAATTTGAAATGGAATGCCATGTTCATTTTCGATATTTTCCGCCTCAATGCTCTTCACTATCAACTGCACCTGATCTCTAATACTCAAATACGCACCCAACCCCCGATGCATGCTTTTCAAATTCGTAGATTTTGCGCGATCCATATCGGTCTCGCGCGGGCCACCTATCCGAATCTGCACATTTTCCAATTTCTTGCCATCATTCATCAATCCCGTTGCAAAGGTAAAGCCCAACAATTCGTATTGCGCCTTTGCCCAGCCGTAATAATTGTCCGAAAGCGGGTACATCTCTGGCGTCACAAATTCCTGCTTACCCGCCCAGATTAGATTCTCGTAATAATCTGCCGCGTGATTTGAACTGATGATCACGGCGCGCCGAACATTTTCCTCCACACACGTCTGATACACATTATATGCCATATCGATATTCGTCATCTCCGCCCAGAAGCGATCCGCATCGTCTTTTGTCCGCACAAATCCGCAGTGGATAATCGCATCCTGTCCCCTGAAATACTCCCGATACGCATCCCGATCTCGATTCGTCAAATCCGCAATCACCACATCGCGGACTTCCTCGCCTTCGCGATTGGTCGTCTTCACATCTAAAACCGTCAGGTCATACCGCTCGCGCAATACAGGCAACATCCGCCCGGCCACATAACCTGTTCCCCCCGTAATGAGCACTTTTCTCTTTGACATGTCTGCTCCTTCAATCATCACGACAATGGAAATGGCATCCCGACCTTTGGAAAATGTCCAAATCGATCTTCGCCACGCAATACAATAGGTTCCCACGCCTGCTTATGTGAATTGAGCGTCGTCTGTTTGACATGCGGGGGAATAAATCGAACCGTCAACCCGCATCGCCGTCGGTTTGACCGATTGGGATTGCTCGCGTGAAATAATTGCCCGTCGTGAACCGACATCTGCCCGGCCTTTAACACAATATCGACCGCCGCGCTATCATCCACATATTCATCTGGAATCTCCTGGTTAATACTCAGCAAATTGCCTTCGCGCGCCGATTTGCCATGTGCTGCAATCCCATTTTTGTGCGATCCCGAGATAAAACGCATACACCCATTCTCCACATCCGCGTCGTCAATAGCGATCCAGGCCGTGTGTGCAATGGGCGGTTCCAGGCCCCAGTACGTAATATCTTGATGCCACGCCACAAATATCTTTGCCTCTGGATCGGGATATTTGCAAAAAAAGTGGGTTGATAACAGCATCACATTATCGCCCATCACAGCCTGCATCACGTCTAAGATCCGCTCATCCGTTGCCAGTTGCCAGATAAATGCCTCGTCAAAATGCCGCCCCTGCAAACCGATCTGACATTTCTCCTTGCCTTCACGCGCTTCCAAATCGTCAAATAATGCGCGAAATTGACCGATCTCGCGTTCTGAAAACACATCAACTTCTGTCAAAAATCCCTGCGTCTCGTAAGTTTCGACCATAGAATCCAAAGGCATGATGCGTTCCTTTCGTGAGCAATGGTGAGTTGCATATAAACTATGAGGAATATCCCAAATTCGCAACCCGTTTTCCAAATTGTTAAAAAAAGAACCGGTTCAAAAGCGAAGCCACGCAGAACTTACCCCACGCAGTATTCGCATATCAAACCGGCTTTCAACCGTTTTATCACCTGTTCAGACGCCGATCTCGCGCAAAAAAGACGGACTCAGCGTACCGCGTGCCACCTCTGCCACAGGTCCCGCCATTGTCAGATTAAACGCATCATCCACATCGATCATCAACGTGCCTCCAGGAGCTTCCACTGTCACCGGTGATGCCACCAGTCCCAAACGCACCGCAGCACTTGCCGCAGCGCATGACGAAGACCCCGACGCCTGCGTTTCGCCTGCGCCGCGTTCCCAGATCAAAATGAAAATTTTCTGGTCGCCTGTGGGCACGACCAACTGCACATTGGTTCGCCTCGGAAAAAGCTCATGGTTCTCCAATTCAGGTCCCAGGCGCAACAAATCGTCGCGCGACCACGCCTCGCCCCTGGGCTTAAACACCACACAATGGGGATTGCCCACGCTCACACCCGTAAATACCATATCCTCGCCAGCAGCGGTAATCTGCTGTTCGATCAGTTCCTTCACCTCAAGAGAACAGGGCAGGGCCCCTGGTTCAAACGTCGCCTGTCCCATCTCCACAGTCGCCGCACTCGCATCGCCCCATTCGTCGATATGCAAATCAATATGAACCAGTCCCCCCGGCGTATCGACCGAGAATGAGGTTTTATCTACCTTACCAGTAGCATGCAAATACCGCGCAAAAATCCTCAGTCCATTGCCCGATTTCTCCGCCTCACTGCCATCAGGATTCCATATCCGCAACCCAAAATCCGCGCGGTCAGACGCTTCCAATGTCAAAATACCATCACTCCCCACTCCCCAATTGCGATCACAGATTTTCTCAATGCGCTCTGGCGTCAATTCAAATGTCAGTTCTTTTGGATCCATCACCAGATAATCATTGCCCAATCCATGACCCTTAAAAAATCCGTTCTCCATAATTGCTCCTGTTTTTTATCTAAAACCCTAACCAACGATCACCGCGACCCGATGCATCGAATTATTGAGATACCCTTTAGGATTCCATACAATGGCGTGCGGTTGGCTAACGCCTTGCGAATCGGTTGCTCTTGCCCAGATCTCGTAATATCCCGCTTTGGGAAACGCGACCTCCGCCCGCCAATTCTGCCAGGCGTATTCATTCACTGGCTCATCGAGCTTCGTATCAATCCATGTTGCACCAAAATCGATGGACAGTCGAACAGAATCGACCTTCCTATCTCCCGCCCAGGCGTGCCCGCGCACTTCCAGAGTCCTCCCAGCCATCTTGTGACCGGTAGCAGGATTCGTAATTAACGACTTAACCTTCATCGCATGGATGATATCGAAGTCCTTCTCCTCTACCTTTTCCCCGGGCGCTATCATCCGATTGGGTACCCGATAATCCATTCCCGTCATCTTCGGACCATCGTGAACCCGATCTCGCAACCAGATGCGAGTCAACCATTTCTGCGAGCATGACCCCGACCAACCGGGAATGACCAGACGCAACGGCGCACCATTCATGGGATGGATCAGTTTACCGTTCTGAGCAAACGCAATGAGATTGTGCTCATCCATCGCCTTCTCAATCGGCACCCCGCGCGAGAGAGGAAGCCGTCCATCCTCACCAGAAACGTGGGTATCGGCACTCACATGTGCGGTATAGACCACATTGTCTTTCACTCCAGCAGCCTTGAGAACATCGGATAGGCGAACTCCGGTCCACTCCGAGCAGGCCACAGCGCCATAGGTCCATTGGCTACCGTCCGCAGGAGGCTCGAAGAAGGCGCGTCCATTGCCGCCGCACTCCAATGTCAGCGCTCTGGTCACAACCTCAAATCGCTGTTTGAGGTCGTCAATGCTGAGTGTCATGGGATTATCCACCAGACCATCGATCGTCAGCATCCAGCCCACTGCATCCGTATTCTCCGGCAGAATGCCATTGTTGCGGATAAAATGCCTCTCCGTCGGAGTGATCGCGTCATCGAGCAAGTGCGGTGGCGTTTCCGCATTCAATGGCCGCTCATTGAGCACGGTCAAGCCATCCTTGCCCTGAATCATATCCTCCGCAGCGAGCGCGACAGGAATAAAATGAGCCGGGATATTTCGATGAAATGGGATCGCCGCCCCGACCATTGCCCCCATCATCGCCAGCCCGGCCTTCTTCAAAAATCCCCGCCTGTCGGGATGCGTCTCCCGGCCAAATAATAAGTAATCGGCCTCATCGGGATCGCTCTGATAAAGTTCGAATAAACCTTGTTCTTTAGTGTTTTTGTTCATTGTCGCTCTCTCCTACGCACCTGCACCAGATTATAAGCGGTCTGACGCCGTAGCCAGAACTCGGCGTTGAACCATCCCGCCTTCTCCAACCGAATAGCCATCTCCGGAGAAATAGCCGCGTGACCATTCAGTACGCGTGAAAGCGCGTGACGGGCTACACCCAACACCTTCGCAGCCTCAGTAATATTCAGATCGAGAGGTTCCAGACAGTTCTCTTTAATGCTGAGGCCGGGGTGTGATGGATTCTTCATAGCCATCGACATCTCTGATCGCCCTTCAATGGATATTTACTGTCGGTTCAGGCTTTTCTGGATGGTTCCCAGATCCCGGTTGAGATCTTCGAGATCGTATTGCGCTGGCACTTTTCTGACACGGGCATAGTCCATCATCTCCCACAAGGAAACACCAGCATCGCGAGCAGCTCGTGCAAGTGTGAGCTTTCCATCCCCGTATAGACGAGCGTAATGCTCCAGCTTCCATTGCTGGATCGCTTTTGACAACAGCCGCCTCACAGTGGTTGAACGATCAGACTGCTCGACATCCTCGATGAGTTCCAATTCACGCACTAAATCCAGGGGGAGCCTGGTGCCTACCATACGTTCTTTTTTCATAGCTTCGCCTCCCGTGCAAGTCTCAATACTTCCGATACAACAGCTGGAGAGATCCACAAGATCTGACTGAGATCTCGAAGCAGGACCTCCAATTCTCCCAAGTTAAGATGCTGTAGCAAGTACGCTTCCAATAATGTACCGGCAGTGCCCAGGTATTCTACCCCGACAGCCTCAGCTGCACTGCGGGCCTCCTTATCGTCAACGATTAGCCGCAAGTCACGAATACTCGCCAGTGCGATGGATTCAGATTCTCCTTGATCCAGCCGGGAGCGCCTCGTCAGACGTTGCATCAGGTTGCGCTCCTCAGGGGTCAAATGAACCGTTTGTAACCAATCGTCTTCCAAGGCGGCCTCAATCTGCTCTACACCCAGGGCATGTATAGCTCTGCCAGCATCAATTGTTTCCGCCTTCACGATAGGTCCGGTCAGAACCTTACCATAGAGGTCATTCAAGAGCCGCAAACGCTGGAGCTTGGCGAGGACTATCAATGGGGAAGCGTCGGCTACAATCACTTGATCTCCTTACATACCATGCCATCATTACAGTTTTAAGTTAACAAAATCAACAAATGTTTTCAAGGCCAATCTCCAACACAAACCGTTATATATGATTCAGGAGAAAGAGCGCGTAATCACCCACTTCATGGTCGTGCTCACCATCAAAACATATCATATTGGCAAAAATATAATAAATGATTACTTTTCTAAGTACCAAAGGAGAAACAATGGCTGATGAAAATTACATTGCCGCGAATATCGCCCGGCTACGGCTGAATCAGCAGTTGACCCAGGAGGAATTCGCTCGAAGAGCAGGCCTCGTACGGCAAGCACTTGAGATGGAGTACATATCACTCGGGCGTGCCGCCGAGATTCTGGGACTAAGTCGCGAGGAAATGAGAAGGTATTTGCGTGAGTGGGCGAGGTAAATGGGGGTGACCGTTATTTCATCACCCCAAACAGTGCGAAGGAAAAATTTGGTGCGGGATCGACAAGGTCGCTTCTATCCTTTAGATAACGGCGTTTTTGCTCCTCAGACGGAATAGTCTCTATCTCCACAAAGCCAATGCGCGACATCTCGTCATTCAATTCCTCGGGCGTAAACACGGACAACATCGGCTCCCCGCGGCGAGCCACGAATCGGTCCAACCTGTCGGCGAAAGGCAAGCTCTCTTCGGGAATGAGATGCCTGGCGAGCTTATAATCGAAAACAATGCGGCTGCCCGGCGCGGCAACATCTGTAACGCGACCAAGCGTCTCTCGTATCGCATCCTTTGTGAGGTAATAAGTCGTCCCCAACCATGAAAAAAAGGCAGGCTTCTGTGGATCGAAACCAGCCCGGATAAGCGCCTCGTTCAGTTGATCGGTCTCAAAATCAATGGGAACAAATACCAGATTGGACGGAACAAATGGAACACCTTGTGAACAACGAACCGACCAAGCAGTCTGTTCTTAGCGATCACACGCCAGATAAACGGCACCATGTCAACCGCATAATCGTCGGCAAAAACTGGGGATTTGCTCTGCTGTTGATGATACGCACGTACACTTGCTGCGAGTGCCGCCGTCTTGCTCGTCCTGTGCTTGTGTGCAGATATTCCAGATTGAGGTGAAGACATACTAATCCTTCCAAACCATCACCACAGCCATAGCTTCATCAAGGCGCGAGTACAACAGATCAAATGCGTCTGCGGCATCATCGCAATCAAAACGGTGGGTCACCATTGTCCGGGTCTGGATCTTATCTTCCATCAACAATTGGATCGCCGTATCCGATCCCTGTGGCCGGTACGCGCTATCCAGATATCCCCCAATCAGGCGTTTGCCCTGAATTTTTGACGAATCCAGAGGCAACGGCTCGCCCTCATACAATCCCACAACCTGCAACAACCCACCCCCCCGCACCATATCTTGCGCCTGTGCAAACGCCTGTGTGCCCGCACGTCCGCCCACCGCTTCAACCACAACATCTGCACCCCGATCATCAGTAAGCACTTTCACCGCTGCAATCGGATCGGTCTCGCCCGCATTCACCACATCATTAGCACCCAACTGTTCCGCCAAATCACAACGCAGGGACAACGCATCGACCGCGATCACGCGACAATCGTGCAAATGCCGCGCAACCTGCATACAGCAACTCCCCACCAGCCCCTGCCCCAAAATCACCATCGTATCGTTTGGACCAGCCCCTGTATCCCGCATCCACAGCACCGAACTCGTAGTCAGGGGCCAAAAAGTCGCCGCTTCGGATGTAACCGCATCGGGCAGCGAAACCACGGATGGTTTATGGCGCGAATTGACGACCTCAACAGCTACATACTCGGCGTGCGGTGCCAGAGCCGCCACCCGTTCCCCCATCGAAAAGTCCTCGACCTGCGCGCCCACCTGCACAATCGTACCAGCGAGCGAATACCCCATAATCTGGTGATCAATCGCTTCTTTTCGCACATACCGCCGCCAGATCTCAGATCCCCTGCTAATCAGCGTGCGTTCTGTTCTGATAAGCACCTCTGTCTGCCGAATTTCCGGCAAAGGCACATCTTCAATCTCGACCTGATAGGCGCCTTCGGGTTTAATCACGCGCTTCATGAAACACCCCCTGGTAGTCAGCAGTTAATCCGCCCACCCCCCCAGCCCCCACCTTATCTCATCACCCAATCGTACATCTCTCCAGCGCGTTCGACAGCGCGATCTACATCTTCTCGCAACATCAACCGCTCCTCCACCAATTTTTGAGCCGCTTGCGCCATACATTCCAGATACGCTTCGCGGCTACCATAGCGCTGGGCAATCGACAGTCGCGAATCACCCTCGCGATCATCCTCATCGCGCGCAAATGGCACCCACATCCCATCGAGACCAACGAGCGCATCGGTTGCGCCGCGTTGTCGATACCGCCATCCCGTAAACGTCCCCAAAGGCGCAACCACCTCTGGCATGCGAATACCCGCGATTTCATTGCCATCTTCATCGACCTGGGGCACGCGCACCCCAAAAGGACGCCCTTTTTCAGGCGGCTCGCAATCGATGATCCCCTCATGCCATCTATTTCCCCAATTCAGCCGCAAAGGCCGCCGCATGCGAACGGGACTTTTCAAATCTGGAATCGCGGGAAATTTCAAATCGTCCGCATCCACCAGAGAACCATCCGCAATACGACCATACCTGCTCTCAGGTGGCGCAACGCCCTCGCGCACCCAGCGGTCTAACGCAATGAGAAGCGCGCGCTCTGCATAGCGAAAATTCACGGGATTTGGCGGCACTGTTTGACGCGGTTTTTTGGGCACATCACCCGGACCGTGTTTTGTACTTGCAAAATGATAAACGCGAACCAAAGGATGAACCTCGACATCCTCTTGTCCGTTTACATCTGTGTGAACCAAAGACGCGCTGCGATTCCAGTATTCAGTTGACGTATTGGTATAAAAAATGTGAGGCGTCACCCCCTCGGCGTCACAGCGATCCAGCAAACCACCCTTCTCCCCAGTTTCGGGATCTATCTGCGACAAATCTGTAAACGGAAACCACTCCGTGGGATACAACGCATCAAAATGCGCGCTGGCATGCCGCGAAGGCTGTGCAAACCGATGGTTAAACGATCCTCGCGCGCCGCCTGCAACATTGGCAAAAACCCCATCGAAAACCTTTCGACCAGCCTCATCTCCATTAAAGCCCTCATACAACATGTGCCGCAAAAAACGTCCGCTTTGCGACGACCCAAAAGCATAAGCCCGCTCAATCGCATTGCCCAGTGGATTGCCATGTATCCCGTGTTTCAAAAACGATATAAAATCTCGGGTCGCGGCAAAACCCGTTCCCATCACATTTGGATTTTTGCCCGTATAAACCAGATTGTAAATGCGCCCCGGTTCAAATCCCTGCGGAAATCGGATCGCGGCACGCCCATCTTTCAACCGATCAAACGACCACTGATCGCGCCCAATTTCTTCGGCTTCATCATAAGGATATGCCCGCACAGTGAGCACCGCATCGCCATCTTCCACAGGTTCATAGGGATCGTGATAGCGACTCCCCAGAGAATGCAAATCCGTCTTTGCATCAACGACAATCTCACACGACACGGGACCGGTAACATCGACCACGGGCGCGTCCAGCGTCATCAAATTGGTAGCACCCTCTGCTTCAGGCGGCACATCGGCCTGCCAACCACACGCAGCAATCGTATAACCCTGCCGCATCAAAAAGCCATCGCCAAAATTTGCGGCAGTCTCTGGCATATTCGACCCAGTTGCCAGATTAAACATGGGCAAAATATTTTTGCGCCCGCGATTGACCACATTGTAAAACACCGTGCCATTACCCCGCGCGACATCAACTGGCTTGAGCAAATGCACATCCGCTCGAAAAATCACCCGCCCATTCTCATCAACGGGCGCGAGATTTAAATCGACAATCGCCTCGTTTTGTTTGTGGCCAGGATCAAGCGCGAACCACGCATTGCCACACAGCGCTTCATAAGCCCCCACAGCGCCGTATAATTTGCCATTGAGCACAATTTTCCGAGACGTAATTTCCAATTGCGTAAGCACACCCGCTCCAATTCTCAAAAATTCTCTACCAGTTCCGATACATCCATCCCCACGACCTAAAGCGAGGTGAGATCAAAGGGATTGGACCACGCCTTGTCGCCATTTGGCGCAATAATCTCAAAACGCACGTGTTTTGATCCGAGTCGCAACACAAAAGTGGCGGTCTCAAACAGCTTACCGCCCTCGTGGTATTCAGTCCCCCTCGAATCTAACACCGCGGCAATGCGCTGTGCGGGTGAACATTTTATTGTGGCTTCAACCGTGCGACCTTCCCCACTATGCAACTGAATATCAAAAATTTGTGGACCCGTTGACGAATAACCCGCGCCAGATTCCAGTGCTTCGACAATGGCTTCGGGTGACCGTTCCCTCACGCGCACCATAGTCCAGCCCTGATACGTATCGCGCGCTTCTGAATCAGCCGCATGGGAATCGTCATTGCCCAGGGCAGGGAGCAATTGTCCGGACAAATCCATCCAATCGTCCCAGTGCACAGAAGACTCACCCCGTCCAGCGCACCGACATGTCGTATTAAAAACTTCTATCCCCGCCAAACCCGTCAGCGGCATTGTATCGCGCAAAATATTGATCCCACTCCAGTGCGGATGTGCGAGCCAGATCGAGCCCCCCTGTTTTTTTACTTCATCAATCACATGTTGCGGGGGCATCGCTCGCGCATCCATATCCTCTGAAATATTGAGTGCCACAAAGTGGTGGCGGTCACCGCCAAAGGGATTATCGGGATGCAATTCAGCACCCTGAATAAGCGTAAAATTTTCCGGACAGGTCAGTGTTTCGACAAATGTGATATTATTGTGGTCGGACACACACAAATAATCGTACCCATGATTGACATACCCATCCACGCGTTCTTGCGGCGAGACCCGCCCATCCGAATTTGTCGAATGGCTGTGCAAATTGCCCTTCAGCCACATATAACCATCGCCATCAGATAAAACAAACGGATTTACCAACCCATTTTCCTCGGACATATCAAAACTCCTTTGTGTTATTTTTTTACCCCTGCCACCAGACCTTTCCATCTCGAACAGATGCGCGGCAAACCAATCGCTGCTCGCCCATCAAAACCTGCTGCGTCGCATCGGTCAGCTCAAATGTCCCCTTTTCCAATTCAAATACAGCGACATCGCCCGCAGCACCAACCCTTAGGTGTCCAAGATCATCCTCTCGATCAATTACTTGCGCTGGTTCAATAGTTGATCGTTGAATCACTTCCCCAAGTGGCATACCCAAATTCAGAAACTTGGACATCGTCGTCGGCAAATCGTACACGGGACCGTCGATATTGTACGAATGGATATCGCTGCTGATGGTATCGGGAGGAAAACCATCTTCCATAGCTGCGCGCCCCACGTCGTAACTAAAACTACCCAATCCATGGCCAATGTCAAAAATCACCCCGCGGTCGCGCGCATCCCATGCTTCAGAAATCACCTTTCCCTGGTCGTCGATAATAGACGCTGGCTGTGTACCGTGAAAACAATGGGTCACAATATCGCCCGGGCGCAGAGGCTGAATCAGATTGCGCAAAGGCACATCGGCATTGCTGACATGAACCATCAATGGTTTTTCGCACCGATTGGCAGCCTCCAGAGCAATTTGCAACAAATCGCGAATATCCGTATCACCACCCACGCCCTTGTACAAACGCACCTTAACACCCAGCGCTGTTTCCGGGTGATTCAAAACCGTCTGCGCGCATTCACTGGCCGATACATAGCCCTCATACACCATCTCGCCGCGCCGCCAGGGCAACCCGACGCCCGACAAATTGACATAGGCCAAAATGCGCGTTGAAGACGGCTCCATGACATAGCGTTCCAATCCGCGATAATTGATCCATCCCGCCGTCCCCGTATCAACGCTCGTTGTCACGCCCGTGCGCGGACACAAATCATCGGCTTCTATGCCAAAACTCGACACATCTTTGTACACATGGGTATGCAAATCGATCAGTCCCGGCGTCACGAGACACCCGCTTGCATCAATCGCGGAATCGGCCTGACCCAAATCGCGCCCAATAGCTGCCACCACGCCATCCTTCAACGCCACATCCCATGCGCCCTGCACGCCATTGGCCGGGTCTATCACCGTGCCACCTGTTATCAACACATCGTATTGCTCAGCCATATCTCTCCTCACGATCGCTCTGCAATATACGTTTCAGCATCGATTTTTCCCGCAACAATCAAATCGCGAAACAGCGCTACAGTTTCAGCCACGCCATCTGTCAGCGGCTTGTGCGCCACTGTGCCAATCGCAGCCTCTAATCCCCTCCCATCGACTTCCTGGGGAAATGGCAACTGGATATCCTCAAACGTAATCTTATCTGTCGCCTCGGGTGCTGCTCGATCAATCGCATCCTTCACATCTTGCATATCGGGAGCAAATCCACCCAAATTAAATGCCCCAGCACCCGCGTAATCAGCCCGTGCAGCTTGAATAAACGCACGCGCCGTATCATCAGCATACTGAAAAACCGTGCGTCCGCCATAAGAAATATGATAGGGCAAGTTAGCCGCTGCTGCAAGCATGGCCGTCGTCGGCGTTGAAGTAATCCCCTGATCGCGCCCCACGCCATAGACCACATAGGGCCGAAAACCGATAGAAGATACCCCCTCGTCGAGCCAATACACATGTGCGGTCCCTTCATTCGCCTGTTTATACACACCGTAATGCGTATGGGGCATCAACGTGGAATCATCTCGCATCACAACGCCCGGCTCGTAATCTTCAGGCGCACCAAAAACAGCGACAGAACTCGCATAGACCACTTTGCCAATGCGCTCCTGCCGGCGTTTCACAGCTTCAAAAACATTTGCAGTACCCACCACATTGACGCGCGCACCGAGCGGCGGATCGGCTTTGCAAAACGGCACTTGAAGCCCGGCCAGATGAATGACATGCGTGATGCCATTGTCGTCCAACGCCCGTTCAAAAGCGGGCAAATCCGCAATATCGCCAGCCACAAAATTTACCTGCGCCAGTTCGTCATCCGACAACAACAATCGCAACCGTCTTGGCTCTGTCGCCAGATCAAATACCGTGACCGGCACCCCTTCGCGCACGAGATTGTGTACAGTCCATGCGCCAATACACCCCAATGCACCCGTAATTAAAAAACGCTCGTCAGCCATAATTCCCTCTAAAAAAATCCGTTGGCATACACAATCACCAACGGATTTTTGTCGTTAAAATAAACCTTCGCGATTAGAACAACAAGACCGATACCGACTTCTGAATCATGGCAATAGACACCGATGCCATACCCACGAGAGCCATGCCCACGGAAAAGCCCACCGCCAGCACTGTCGCGTAAAGACGCCATTGTTTCTTGCCAAAACGATTCCAGAAATAGTAGCGGGCAATCAACGCACCGATGATCTGGGTGATCATCGTATGTGGAATACTGGTCAAACTTTGCACATAACCAAAAATGAGCAAAATGGGCAACCCAAACACAGACAATACAAAAAAGAACACAAGCCCAACAGCAAATCCAGTGCCAATAACCCAGGGTTTCAGAGCCTCGAACAAAATGGGCTGATCATCTGACGACTGCAAAAATGCCCCGTCAAAAGAAGGCACCTGGTCGATCTCATATTGATAGAACAGCTCGCGATCTTGCGGATCCATCGCCCTGGAAATGACCATTTCCGGATTTGGCGTATTCATGTGCGCGCCACTGTCCGCACTGCGTATTTCTGGCGCAGAAGGCAACCCCTGTGCCAGAGCATCGGAAATATCGGGCGGACCGCGACTCATAGTTGCGGGCGGGTATGGCGGAGGCTGTGTCTCATCGTAATTGGTATAAAAATAAGCGGTACTCGACCACGGCCCATACCTGCGCTCTTCAGCAGGTACGCCATCTGGATCATCGGGCGTAGCCCGCACCCGCCAGTACCACCACGCATTATTCGACAAATTGGCCGGCGTCCACGTCACCGTGCCCTCTTGAGAATAGTCAACTTCGCCGCGCATGGTGCTGGTAATCCACACACACCGCTGAAGGGCGCGCAACGGCCAGAACAATTGCACATAGGGATATGCATCGGAAGGAATGGGCGCGAGTTTCCAGATATACGACCAGTACATAAAACTGGTTAGAAAAACCAGCGGCACCATAAAAATTTCGGCTCTCAGAATACTCCTGAAGTTGGTACCCGTCAACTCAATTTCCCGGAAGCGCTGCGCTGCCGCGCCATAGTTGTCCAGGCCAAAATCTACAAACCAGATATGAATACCCCTGAAACCACTCAGGAAAATGGTAGCTTCCTTAATGTACGGAATGCTCACATTTTGCCCCACCATACCGTCTAAGCGGGCATTCACAAATGAAATGAGGGGCGTGTACACAAATGCAAAAATAAAGAAAAACACCAGCAGAGTTGTGGTTACCAACTGAGGAAATAAAATTTTTGACAGAACAATGGTGTACAAACTCGCCAGGCAAAACAGTACCACACAGAACCAGATCTTAAAATCTCCCCGTCCGGGCGGCGTCTCCCAGGACCCCTTCTCGGTCTTTTCAATCCGCGCGGTTCGCACCCCCCGCCACACCTGATAAAATCCAATGACAGTAATGGCAAATGTAATGCCAATACCAAAGCTCATCCAGAAGTCAATACCCGTCACAAAGTGCGTCTGGATGGTGTCCATTCCCATAAACCAGTGGGGCATATATCCATACTTGTGTAAAAGTGGACTTGCAATTGTATGGATGACCACCCCGACGAAGGACCCTATCACCGCCCAAAAAGGAGCGAGAAAACCCGTAAAAATGGGTCCCAGATGCAGGGTGAAACCCAGAGGCGTTGCGGGTAAAAAATATCCCGTATATTGCGTGAAATCGACCCAGGGAATTGGAATAAGCTGCACGGGCTGTTCCATAAACGCACCCGTAATAGCCGGCACAGCTACATAAACCATTCCCCACACCACGCCGATCACCGCGCCAATAGAAAACATGCGCCAGCGCCACGTAATATCCCCGCTGCTTTCCTCGGCCAATGCCATGGCCCCATGCGCGTTGATGGGTGCAAACGGAAATGGCAGATTCTCGTAATCGGACGTAATGCGGAACAATACATAACTGGCGGTAAACCAGGCAATACGCCCCATAATCGTGCCCAGCACCAGAAATGCAATGGGCCAGAACCAATCGGCGTGTAAAAACGTGCGCTCGATCAGCGCCTCGGAATTTGCCGGAGGCGCCCACCACCACAATTCGCCCAATGCCTTCTGTATGCCAAATTGCACGGCTGCGGGCGACTGCACAAAATACTGATGCCACAACAAACCTTCAAAGGCATTGGACTCCCGATTGACCAGCGAACTCGTCACGTAATAAAGCAGATAGACTTCCTGGCGCTTGAGTATCGTAAACGAGCGCTTCGCAAGTTCTATGAACAAAATAATCGTGACCCATTGCGCCGCTGCACCGATCGAGCCACCGATCATCAGATCCAGATAAATATTGCCGGGAACCATCACAATCGACACGAACAACGCGCCCACAATGGTCTTGCTATTGAACCCATGGACAAATTCGTCTGGCTCGTCGAGCAGATCGCGATACTCTTCAATCTCCTCAAATTGCGTATTTTTCTTTGGTTCTTTGTCTTTGTTGCGCCTTAAAAGATTGCCTAAAGCCATAAATTTTCCCGTATCATAATACGACTATGCGTTGGCCGTAGCTGGGGGAGCAGAGAGCAATTCTCGCCCTTTTTCCGTGTATTTGTCGCGATTGGTTGGATCAACCGTTCGCCAAATCAAAAACTGTTTTCGCAACGCATTCATAAAGCCCTGATTGACCCGCCGCCACGATGCCGCATCGCCCGAAAGCCGATCTATTGTCAACGTCATGGCAAAAATATTGTGCTCACCCGTTGGCACGGCTTCAAAATGCACCTGTTGGCTCACGCCCAAATCATAAGGCGCCAACCATATCGTCGTATCAATCGTATATCCCGAGCCGGTTGCTGCTTCAACCGAACCAAACCGCGCACCATCTGTATAAAATGCCCCCATGGACTCGCCCATGTGGGACTCAAAATAATCCACCAAAAACACCGACAGCCCAAACACATCCTTGCCACCCACAGTAAATGGAAACTCAAAATGCCAGTGATCGCCATCTGGATCGGGCAATTTCCAGCGGCGCGTCACATCAGGCACGGCCATCATTGACGCCTGACGCGCGGGATAGAGCGATGACAGCAAAACCACCACCATCACCAGTGCCGAAGAAATCACCGTTGACAATGCCGAATAATTCACATTAAGCCCTTGCAACCACTCCTGCCACAACAAAATTTTAATCACGCCTTGACCGAGCAAATACCCCGACACAGTTCCCAATACGGCATAAACACACGCCTCGGCAATAAACAAAAAGGCGATGTGTACAGGCGCCAACCCCACAGCAGAATAAATACTGATCTCGCGGAAACGCTCGTACACCGACCCCATCATCGTATTCAGCACAATCAGCGCAGCCACCAGAATGGGAACGAACAAATTGGCGAGGCCGGGCAATGGTCCCCACCCCAGCGAACTGTAAATGGACACATGGATTTTGCCATCTTCTCCGGGAATACCCGCGTACACCACGACCGACAACCGCGACACGTATTCTTTGACCTGTTCTTCGACGTCCACGCCTTCGTGCAAACGAATTGCCACAGATTGTAGCGGACTGCCCACTTCTCGCAATATCCTATAGGGAATAATGGCAATATTATCGGGATCAATATGCTCGAATGGCATGTTCTCGAGTTGGGGCTGTTCCAAACCCTGTTTTTCGCGATTCTCCTGCTGGGTCATCTGGGAGATGATTTCATCATCCGTCAGCTTAAAATCTGCCGGGCTCAAAATCTCGCCATCCAGATCCGGGTGATTGCGCATCTTTTCCGCATCGATCAACCCCACGACTTTCAATTGCTTGCCAAATAAGCGCACGCTCTTTTTGCCGACATCTTCGGGACCTACCTCGAGCAATTCAGCCATTTTACCGGGCAAAATACACGCAAATTCGCCCTCGTTAAACCACCGCCCCTGGGTCAATAGCGTATCTATTCTCGTCACCGCAGGCTCATTGATCGACAGCCCCAATATACCCAGAACCTTGGTCGATTTATCCACCGTTTCAATAGGCGTCTTTTTCAAGTCTCGCGTCACATACCAACTGCGAGGCGCAATCTCACCCTGATCAAAAAAATTGATGCGGGCATAATCATAAGCCGTATCCTCCAGCGGTCCCCAAAACTGGCTGCGGATCAACAGCCCGGGATACTTGCCTTCGGTGTCCAGCGGAAGTTGATGAAAATCGAGTGTCGTTTTGATAGACGTAAAGGACAACACCGTAAATGTCAACAAGACCAGAGTCGCAAACGTCAGGCCAGTGCGCATTTTGCGCTTTTTCATGTTGGCAATACCCAACTGAAATGCCGCCACCGAGGCACTTATCCGCCCCACATCGGTGTCGTGTAACAACACCTCTTCTGTGCGCAGTTGTCGAATATTGTCGTGAAACCGCCCCGACACAATGGAAATCACAAAAATCGCCAGTGCCAAAATCACAAAAGCCAGTAATATCACAAACGGATTGGAGAGATCAAAAGCGGGATGCACCTGCGAGAGAACGATCCAGATCACCATAAAAACCGCGCCAAAACCGCCGATTTGCACCCGAATATCGGAAAATGTAAAAAGCAATCTCTCGATAAAAAACGCGCACGGAATGACCAGTATCATAAAGAAAATCACGCCGCGAATCACATCGTTTTGGGTTGATTTCACGTCCGGATAGGCGCGAGATTCGAGGCCCATGCCCGCGCGGGTGTGTTTGACAAACAAATCCCATTTCTTGTCTTGCATCGCTTCTTCGGCCAGATCCAGATGGTATTTGGCCTGTTCGTGCAAATTGGTCATCCGCTGGTTCTCAATCGAATACTTCGCCAATTCGCGCATCCGCGCCTCATTCAGCGTCCACATATCTTTTGCGGCCTGGAATGAAGAGCGAACAAACGCCCCTCCGTGTTGCAAAATCTGAAATCCTTCGCCGCGCGCGGCTTCTACGCTTTCCGCGCTCTTTGAGTTCAACAACAAATAGCGCACGCCAATCTCTCGCTCCCGCATCACAATTTTGACCCGTTCGCCCGGTGTTGTAAAAATGGTCCCCACCGGTTCTTCTGGACCAAAGCCAATGGCATAGCCGTATTCCTGCGGCGCAGTATTGCCGGGGCCGAGCACGCTGATGCTCGACAATTTGGTGAGATAACGCGGATCGACGGTATCGTAAAAGTCCGTTGCAATACACGGGAACAAAATACGCCTGCGCTTGGATATCCACCAGTCCATATCAAACTCGCCCCGGTATATGCGCGCCTGGCGTCCGTGATTGGGCGCGTACGTAATTTCGCCGCTTTCTGGATCCATATAAAAAGCTTTCACATCCACGCGGCGCTCGGCAATGCCCGGCATGTAAAATTCGCCATTTTCGTCGGCAATATCGTAATAGACACGACGCACGCCTTTGATCGATTTGTCATTCCCCATTCGCAACGAAGCCACTGCACCGGGACGGGCGCGA
>JAJEDY010000097.1 GCA_022821275.1 Candidatus Latescibacterota bacterium
ACGCTTAACCGACAATAGTGAAGCATTTATTTACATCGGTATGATTTATCTCTTAAGCAACAGACTTGCTTAATCAAGAACGTTTTAAAACAGCTTCTAAAGACCAGTGAGTCCTATAAATCACAATATTTGTCCTGTTACAAATTTTAACAAACTTTTCATTGACAAGGTTGTTTTAACTCTTTTATTTCTATTTGCTTACGCCTTAATACAGTGATTTAGAGACTCTTATTTTTGGTGTTTTGTTCAATAAGATTTCCGAATCTATATTTCTTCATAAGTTACTGTTTTAAGATGATATACATGTAAATTCGAATCTGTTGCGATTATTTTTTTCACGCAAAAACACGAGACAGTCTCGATTTTCAACCCGATCTTGAATGCTTGCTGTGTGCTTTATAAAGTGCTTGTCTTGCCCGTGATTCGACATTATACTATCCCCTCTTTTTCGTTCACCCCAAACCCAAGGAGGCACTTTTGAAAAGATTTCTAATTTTGTACGCCGGGGTTTTCTTATTGGCTGTATCTTCTGCCGATGCCCGCGATGCAGACCTGTGGGCTATTGGCGGATTGGTGAGCTATCATCAGCCGACGGCTTCTTTGAGCGGTTGGTACGCTGGTGATTTGAAGTTCGGCTTGAATGTGAGTTATGTGATTTCTCCGCGTTTGACCACAGAGGTGGAATATCACTACTCGAAGTTCCGCAATTCAAATCTTCCCGGGCGCACGTTCGAATACAAAGGTCGTCAGGTCCCGAGTCCCGAGGCGGATTCTGAGATGACCTGGAATAGCGTGGCCTCGAACTGGTTGTGGTTTTTCCGGGAAAATGCCGAGACCATGTCCGACCGGAAGTGGTCGCCTTATCTGGGGTTAGGCCTTGGTTTTTACGATTATAGCCACAAGGTGAGTGGCTTGATTGCCCCGATTAATAGGGATATTCCAGATGAGGTAGATCGCGGCGGCGTGCAGATATCGCTGGTGTATCCGGGCAATCCGAACTCTTCCCTGGATACCAAGAATCTAACAGAAGCTCAGAGGGATAACATCGGTCTGCTTGTCAATGGCCAGGTGTTATTGCACGGGTTGGTGCCCACAGAGGATACGCGGACAGCGTGGACAATTCCCATAAGTGCGGGTTTTGAGGGATCGCTGGGTTCTTCGTATGGGCTTGATTTTCGCGTGCGCTACAATCTCATTTTTGGCGAGATCAATCCATTGACCGCCTGGGGAATGAACAAGGCATTTCCGATAGGGACAGCGGATGCTGGTGTGAGTTTTAAATATTATTTCGAGTAAAAGAGATCCAGTTCTCCGGTATGGGGAACTGGGCTATCACTCACCATTTTTTATGGAGGGTCGTAAATGAGCAAGCGATTATTGTGTTGTCTGGGTTTGCTGGTCGCCCTGGTGATCAGCACCGGATTGGCAGAAGCGGCCACAACGGGTAAAATCAGTGGACGAGTCACTGAGGTAACAGGTGATCCACTGCCCGGTGCCAATGTGGTGATCGATATCGATGGCGTGAAACGCGCCGGGATCACCGATGGGGAGGGTGAATACTTCATCATCAATATTCCTCCGGGAACCTATGATGTTGAAACCATTATGATGGGGTATTCAAAGTCCGTTCGCACAGGTGTGATAGTCAATGTTGACCATACCACGACGGTGAACTTCCAGATGCAGGAAGAAGCGCTCCAATTGGGCGAGATGATCGTCGTTGCCGAGCGTCCGCCAGTTGAGCACGACAAGACGGAGAGTAAGTCCGTCATTACGGCAGAAGAGATCGAGTCTTTGCCAATTGTGCGCGAGATGTCGGATTTTGTGGAGTTGCAAGCGGGCGTGACCCCGGATGAAGAGGAGAGTGTTCGCGGTGGCAACTTCTGGGAGACGGCGTATATGGTCGATGGCGTGCGCGTGGTGAATAACGATGCGCGTGCCGGATTTACGCGGTTTCAGGGCGTGAACACGAGTGCCGTGCAAGAACTCACAGTGTTGAGTGGTGGGATGAACGCGGAGTACGGCAATGCGGGTTCTGTCGTTTCGGTGGTGACCAAAGAGGGTGGTCAAAGGTACACGGGCAGGGGCGAGTATCGCATTACGCCTCCTGGGCAGAAGCACTGGGGAGCAAATGTGTATGAAGCGCCCGTGCATCGCGGCAGGATGCAGTGGGGCAATCCCGAATGGGAAAACCTGCAAGCCTGGTTCCCGGGTGCCGACGGTATTCTGGGGCATGACAATCAGACGGGAGAAATAACCAATTCTCAATTTGCCACCGACGATGTTCAGCAGAAGGTACACGTGCGCCAGGATTATACGGGCGTGTGGGGTGGTCGCGGCGAAGCAATGCTCGGTGGCCCGATTATGAGACGAATTGGCTTCACGCTGACGTCTTCGATGAATCGCAATCCCTCGGCTTTGCCCTCAACCACGGCGATATCACCGTTTAACAATCGAACGAACTTCAAGCTGACGTATCGCCCGGGTAACAACATCAAATTTAACTATGGGTCTCTGTTCAATCAGCGGTCTCGGTACAATGCAGGCGTTATTCGGCGCATTGAACAGGGTTCGCGCAAGAATATGAACTCTTCTGGTCGCAACCTCTTTGTGCCTGCGGAATACTCGGGGGCTGGCAAGTTGCGCACGCGCGATTTTATGAATTACGCGTCTTTGACGCATACGCTGTCGGCGCGCACCTTTTACGAAATTCGGTTCTCGTATTCCCGCACATCTGAGGTGAATACGGAACTGCCCTTCAATACGGATCAGCCTTATGTCGAGCCGGGTATTGGCAATGACTCTGGCTGGTTCTACATTGGTCGCCCGGTGGTGAACTGGACAAATTCAGAGCGCGACCGCTATCAGCTCAAGGTCGATTATTCGAGCCAGGTGACCAAGGGGCACTTCATCAAAATGGGTATTGACTTTCTGTTTTTTGACAACTGGGGTTTCTCGCGCAACAAAAACGACTTCAGGGGTCTGATTGAGCGGTATTACAGCCAGTTCAACAATCCCCATGTCGGCGTGGTGCCGCGTCAATACGCCGTGTATTTCCAGGACAAGATGGAGTTTGAGGGGATTGTGGTGAATGTGGGCTTGCGCGGTTTGCGCTGGAGTCCGAATACCGAGATGCCGCAATCGGAATATTTTCTTTCCCTGTACAAGTATCACGATCCGACAAAGATGGAGAACATCCCGACCTATCGTCCGGGATCAATCCATGTGTTGTCGCCGCGCGTGGGTGTGTCGCATCCGATTACGGAGAGCAGCGCGATGCACTTCACCTTTGGCAAGTTCGAACAGGTCGAGCAGTTCTGGTGGATCTTCTCTCATAGCTATCGCACCGAAGAGGAGTTTCTGGATTTGAACCAGAATGGTCGGATTGACGAATCTGAGATAAACAACACACTGGATGTCGTAGATGCGGGGCAGTGGGGATGGCCAAAAATTGTGCCGCTGGTGACCACGAGTTTTGAAGTGGGTGCAGACTGGAATTTCATCACGGATTACACGGCGGGGATGACGGCGTATTACAAGCAACAGGTCAATCGCCGCAGTGGCGGTAGCTATCGCCACCAATCTCAGGGTTTGCAGCATCAGAGGTTGGTGAATGCATCGGGCCAGACGAATAACCGCGACACGCGCGGTTTTGAGTTGTCGGTCAAAAAGAAATTCAACTACATGACGGCGTTCACGATTGCCTACAATGTGCAGTGGGTTGAAAATGGCAACTCGGGTGTTCGCGGCCATCACTATGTCAATCCAGACAGACTGGCGACCAAGAATCCGTCGAACTTTGGCAATTATGCCGGCTATATCGACAATGCTGGCAATTACCTGTCGCATTACTGGTATGAGTGGACACACGATTCCAATGGCGACGGTGATTTTCTTACCGAAGAAGGTGTTTATGGTCCCGGTATTGTCAATGGCAGCGATACGGGCGAAGAGTTCCCGAGACCCATGGATGGTCTTACGCGCTGGCAACGTGGGAATGCCTTTGGCAACAACACGCGCAATCAGCTCGAACTGATCGAAGATGCTGTTGGGCGCAACAACTGGTCACTGGATCCGGAAAATAGTCTGCTCAACTGGGACGGCAAAGGCGCCTCGACCTGGTTGCAGCGCAACAACCAGTCTCAGGAGTTTCGGCCCGCCAATCTGAACCGAACCAACTTTGGCACGGTGACATTTATGTTTTCGTCGCCCAGCAAATTTGGTCCGCGCTTTGTGGGCTTCCATCCGTTTGAAAATCTGCGTCTGAATGCGGTGTATCGCCTGTTCACTGGGCGCAGGTTCTTCTATTCTCCGCCGGAAAGAGGCGGCGAAGGCTTCTACAATGGCCCGATCCACACGCGCACAGATATCAATTTTGAGAAGACATTTCAGTTTAACAGGCGCGCGAGCGTGACGGCTTTCTTCGAAGCCTTTAATCTCTTCAACCAGAGAGACCCGCATATCTGGTATCGCGTGGATAATCAGCTGGTGGAAGTGGGTGCCGAGTACGTGGAATGGGGTGTGATTTACACGCCACTGCCGGACAACCCCGAATATATTCAATATGGCGATGTGGGTGATTATCTGAGGTATCAGGATTCACCTCGCGAGTTCCACTTTGGTTTGAGAATGAAATTCTAAAGCTTAGCTTTCAGCGGTCAGCAGTCAGCGTAAAAGCCGATTGCTGACCGCTATTTAATGAGGAGTTAGCTTATGCAACGGATATTTAAAAAATTTACGCGGGTGTTGCTCGCCTTTGTGGTGCTGTGGGGTGCATCGGAATTGTATATGGTGATCGATGTCGAGGCGCAGCAGCGCACGCGCCGCCGCACGACCAATCGCGGGAAACTCTGGTTGTCAATGCGCAATAATGGCACCCTGGGGCATTCGCTTGATGGCGGCGACATCTTTGGTCCCGAAGTGGGCATGGCTTATCCCGGACGGTGGACTTCGACCTATCGGTCGGGCATTGTGAACCGGTTTAACCGGCAGGATAATTCGCGGGGCAATGGCGTGTGGGTGATGGCGCGCACAGATGATGGGCGCAAATATGTATCCCAGGGAGGTCCTCGCCAGCCATCCGCAGATGTTTTTCCGATCCAGCACAATCCGCGCAACAATGTCGAAAGCATTGCAGCGATCTGGCGGTCTGTGTGGCGTTCAGGCGCTCGTCCATTTAATCTGTTCAATTACGGGCAGAATGCCGCGCTTTACTGGCCCCGCATGAGAAATATGAAGATCACGCACCATTTTGTGAATGGCGAGCCTGTGGAATACCAGTACGCTGTCGCCGTCTATGGTGGTCTGGGGCAACGCGGTTTTCCGCCTGGACCGGACAAAGTGGAGCCAATGGATTATTACAACTGGGGCTATGGGTTTTATCCGCTGAACAAAGAGTCGTTCAAGCAGATGCTCGAGTCGTCCTATAGAAGGGTGCGCGCAGGGTTGAATCAGATGCGGTCGAATGGCGTCGCGACCAATCATCCGCGTTTGTCGCCCGAGTTATTCGGTGAGAATCTGCTGGTGACGGGCTGGGCACAGGCATCGGGTATTTCGGTGAAGCGGATGGTGCATGCGTATTCCACGCCGGGTACGGATAATGACGTGATGATCCCGGTGCCAACTCCTGCAGGCAAGCAATCTTCGATTATGACCCGGGGTGATTACGACGACTTTTTGATCACGGAGATGGAATTCTGGAATAATGGCGATACAAATGGCGATGGCAGTGCTGATCCCGGGTATCCCAAGCAATTAGACGAAGTCTATATCGTGGTTAAGAACGGGTTTATCGCCAGCAAGACAGGCAGTGAGTGGGTGCCTGCTGGCGGATCGAACTCGAATGCGTGGGATTTTGTGCAGCCATCAACACAAGACGATTACTGGCGCTACACACAGGCGGATAATTACGATCATCCGGAATATGCCTACAACTACAAGGGTGCGCCGATGCACCTGACGTATGTGTATGACGGCGATGCCGTTGCCCGTTTGTGGAATGATTACGGAGAGCCTTATACCCGATCCCGCGCACAGCATCAATATGTATCAACGTCCAACTTTAAGGATGGCACTTTACTTTCTCCGCAGTATATCGGGATGATGCCGATCGCGACGGGAACACCCGATCATCCGTTCAATGCACTGGATCGCAAAGGCGGTTATGTAACGCCGCAAGGTCCACAGCCCCACGCCGTGCTCAGATGGCGCATGTATTCTTCGGCACTGGGCGATGATCCGCATGGAGGTACGCACGGCGAGAATCAGTTGTTTGACATCTACAGCGATGCTGCCGGCGTACTCGGAGAAAATGATACAGACCGCATGGTGCAGTACCACGACAATGACGAATTGGGTGCGTGGATCGATGCACAGGTTTATGGTCCTTATACCCTGGGTCCTGGCGACAAGGCCAAAGTGGTGATCGCCTATGTGGCGGGTATGGCGTCCAATTCTGAAAAATACCGCATGGATACCAGTGGGTATGCGCGTCCTTACGAGTGGAACTGGCAGCAGCAGAGCCTGATCCCCGAATTGGAACTGGGTCTGGAAGCGATCTATGCCCACGGCAATGAAGCACAAAAGCTGTATGATCTGGGTTTTGATGGGCTTAACCAGCCGCCGGATGTGAAGGTCAATGGGATGACGAATCTGGAAGGCAATATCGAATTGAACTGGTCTGGCATTGCCGATACGGCGATTGATCCGGACCTGGGGCGTCCCGATGTGCTGGGTTATCGGATCTATCGCTCTGAGTTTATGCGGGCTGGGCCTTGGAAATTGCTGGCGACGATCCCCAAAGCTGAGGGACCGGAAGGCGAACGCCAGTTGCCCGCAGGTGCGCCCGCAGGTGCTGCTTTTATCAATCAGCCCTGGGCAGAAGGGCAGGAGGATCCCGCCGAAGCTGAGGTCGATGGTCCCTTCCGCTGGGGCACCTATCAGTTTATCGATCCAGAACCCGATATCGGTTTTATTCACCACTATTCCATACGCGCGTTTGATGAGCAGGGTCTGGAAACAGGGCATTCGGATGAGCGCAATCAGTACTTATTCCCCGCCGATGGCATTGTGCCAAGGCTGACGTCTGCCTTGCTCAACCATGAAAATGAAACTATGTCGCTGCCGATCAGGGTGGTGCCCAATCCCTGGGTACAGGGCAGGGATGAGCACAGCTATGGCGCACCTCGCATTCGCTGGGTCAATGTGCCGAGCCGGTGTACGCTGTATATCTATACGCTGACGGGCGATCTGGCCTGGCGCCAGACTTTTGATTCACTCGATCCGCAGCGAGGCAACCCGGTGGCGCGCGGTGAAATCGAATGGGATACGCATACGGTGGGCTTGAATGCCAATACGCGCGGTCGTCTCAATGCCGGTACGTATATCTGGGCGATTGAGTCGCACCATCCTTCGAGTGAGGGTCAGATCCAGAAGGGTCTGTTCGTGATTGTCAATTGATCATTGGTCATTATTGAGGAGCAAATTATGAAACATTTGATTTGGATAGCAGCTATCGCGCTTTTTCTCAGCCCTCAAAGTGCCATGGCCCAGGATGTGGAAGGCTTCGAGAATCTGGAGCCCATAGCTGCGGAGGGGCATTTTCGCTCGGAAGGCGATAAGGGCAACCGCATCGCGCGCAGTGGTTTCGCGCTTTTGAAAATTTCTGCATCTGCGCGTCTGGCTGGCATGGCCGATGCCAATGTGGGCACGTCGCGAGATATTCACTCGATATTCCAGAATGCAGCCGGATTGGTGCATATCGACAATATGGCATATCTGGCGTCTTATAACGAGTGGCTGGTGGGCACCAAGATGGGGGCTGGGGGATTTGCCTATCGCATTCCCATAGGCGTTGTGGGTGTCGCTTTTCGCACGTTTACCTATCCCGATGTGGAAGAGACCACGCCCGTGCAACCCAATGGTACGGGGCGAAACATCAAGCTGGGTGATTTTTCGGTTGCGGCGTCTTTTGCCAAGCAACTGACCGATAAGTTTTCGATGGGTTTTCGCCTGCGTTATGTGCGATCTCAGCTTCATATCATCAATGTGAGTTCCACGACTTTTGATATTGGCACGATCTTTTACACGGGTTTCAAGAGTCTGCGCGTGGGTATGACCATGAGCAACCTCGGTGGCAATAAGGAAGTGCTGACCGAGGACTATCGCCTGCCGTTTTTCTACAATCTGGCCGCTGCAATGGAGTTGATCGGCAAGCAGGGCGATCCGCTTTATTTGACGGCTGCTTATGAGCATGTGTTTTTCCGCGATTATGGAGAGCGCGATCACGTCGGTGGCGAGTTGTGGATACAAAATCTGCTGGCACTCCGCGCCGGTTATAAGTTCAGATATGATGTGGAGAGCTGGAGCGTGGGGGCGGGTGTGAATCTCAATGTGAGCGAAGAGCGCAAGATCAGTGTGGATGTTTCGTACAGCGATATCGGTGGTACGATTAAAGAGCGACCGCTGCGTTTGACGCTTTCGGGAACATTCTAGGTAGGGGCGACCCTTGTGGTCGCCCGCCGACAGGAGGAATCAAAAGATGCGTAAGTTTTTATTGCTTTGTCTGATTGGTGTGTTGGGTACAACGGGATGTACCCGAGATATCCCGGTTGAGCCTGCCGAGGAGTGGCGCGGCAGCTATCGGCTGATTTCCGGGACGAATGGAGGCAGTGCCATCAATGTTGCCGATCCGCCTCAGGGTACACCCCGGCATATTATTTTTACGGCAGCGGCATCGGATTATGGCACGGTGGTATTTGTGTACAATCCACCGCTTACCGCACCGCCAATGGCGTCGGTGACTTATGAAAAGACCGTGCGGCATTATATGCGTTCAGTAAATGCCACGCGCGATCAACTTCGCATTGAATATAATCACAATAACCACGAGCGTAACAGACTGGCACTCGGTGCGTATTATATTTGGCTGATCGGTCCCAGGTTGCCGATGTTCGGTGAATTGGGCAATCGTTTGGGCAATTATACGAGTCCGTTTCCGGTTCGTGCGGCTGATGCATTGAACCAGCCCAATACCCTGATACGCGTACTGCCCGGAGCCGAGGAAGATAGCCGTGTGACGGTGCTGGGTAATGGGCGCGTTCGCATTAGTATTCCAAACGCCGAGAGCCCAGACAGGGGCTCGCTTCCAAATCAAAACAATCTCCGAACATCTATTTATTTTAATAGTCCATGGCCTTATGAAGACCCTCGTCCTCATCAGATGGTTATGTGGGTGGAGGACGGTCAGGGCATACGCTATGCCACTTATGCTCCCCCGGGTGATGTGGTTGCAGAACTGGATACCCATGACATGCCGTATTCCGGCACATGGTATATGCTAGATTCTCACCTCAATGGTACATGGATGGATCCCGAAGACCCATTCCCGGGTATTCCGGCTTCACTGGATGTGCAGTGGATACCTATTCTGGAGCGGCGCAGTCCTCGCCACCGCGCGCCATCTGGCCATGTGCCAGCCGCTGGCGTGGAGGATCCCCTGATCGAGAATGGCCCGGTCATCGAACAGGGTTTGGTGGAAATCACGTTTGCCAGGCCGGTCGAGTTTTCCACGCATGCCGATGAATCCCGTTTCTTCAACAGGCGTGCGGGATATGTGATTCAGAATGGCGTGCCCGTGCTTAACGGCACGTTGCGGGGTGGTGCACCGGATGGTGTGAATCTGACTTATGTGACGGCGTCCGATGTGGATTTCAGCAAAGAGGGCGATATTTTGACCGTGAATCTGACGCAGGGCGGCGCGTCTTATGTCCTGCAGTATAAGCAAGCCCCACTGAATCCCCAGCAGTTGGAAGGCTTTGGGGAAGACTCGATTATTGTCAGGCCCGTTCCGGCAGATTTGTTCTGAGAAGCGAGTATTGTATAAAATTGTATAGTGTTGTATAAAATTGTATAATTGCATTGCATCATTAGGCACTGTGATATACTTTATTTAGAGATATTCACAGATACCATTCCCGTTGGGGAATTTTCAAGGAGGTTTGCAATGATATTGCGCGTTGCACTCGCTGTTTTGTGCTGCGGTGCGCTGCTTGCGGTAGCTCCGGCGAATGCCGATTTGCAACTGCCCTACAAGGCAGAGGGGCTGAGTAAGGAGCAGGCTGCGGCGTATCTTCTGGAGCGTTTTGCCTTTGGTGCGCGCCCAGGTGAAGTGGAAAAAGTGGCAAAGATGGGTCCCGAGAAGTGGCTGGCTCAACAGTTGAAGGGCAATTTGCCGGATGCTGAACTGGATAAGCGATTGGAAGCGTTTCCAGCGTTGAAGATGACGCAGGAAGAGATGGCCGCAACTTATGTGCAAAATGGGCGGATTCGCAGAATACTGCAGAGGCAGGGCGTGATTGATGCCGCGAAGATGGAACGCAAAGAGATGAATGAAAAGATAAGCGCGTATCGCAAAGAGCACGGGTTGCGTGGTTATGGCCTGCTTTCCAATCAGGAACTGAAGGGTCAGAAGCTGATGCGGGCGGTGTATAGTGAGAATCAACTCGCCGAGGTGATGACGGATTTCTGGTTTAACCACTTTAATGTGACCACGCGCGATGGTGGGGCGCGCAGTCGTACGCTTTCTTATGAGCGCGATGCGATTCGCCCCAATGTGTTGGGCGAGTTCCGCACAATTTTGGGTGCGACGGCGAAGCATCCTGCGATGTTGTATTATCTGGATAATGCACAGTCGCGTATGGCACCGCCAGAGCAGCGGCAACAGGCAAAGCCTGAGCCAAAGCAGGAGATGGCATCGGGCGAGATGGGTATGGATGGTGGGATGGATGGCGATATGGGTGGTGAGATGGCGAAAGCTCCTGAGAAGGCTCCCGCAAAGGCGCAGACCCCTCCGCAACGCAGACGCAAGTACGGTTTGAATGAGAATTATGCGCGCGAGTTGATGGAGTTGCATACCCTGGGTGTGGATGGTGGATACACACAACAGGATGTTACGGAAGTCGCGCGTGTGTTGACCGGATGGGCTGCGGCGCCTTATGGCAATGGGCGAAAAAATATCGAAAAACAAATGGCAAATGGAAATAAAAATAACATTCTTCAGGGCGATTTTGTGTTCCGCAAATCGTGGCATGACGATAAGGCCAAGGTGGTGTTGGGTGAGAAGTTCCCGGCAGGTGGTGGCTTAGAAGAGGGCGAGCGCGTTCTGGATATGCTGACCAGTCATCCTTCAACCGCGCGTTTTATTTCTACGAAGCTGGCGCGTCGGTTTGTGAACGATGCACCGTCAGATGATTTGATTGATGAGATGGCGGAAACCTTTACCAAAACCAATGGGGATATCGCTGCTGTGATGGCTACGCTGGCGCAGTCCCGCGTGTTTTGGGCAGAGGCGAAGAAGCGCAGCAAGATGAAGTCGCCGTTTGAACTGGCGGTGAGTTCTCTTCGCGCATTGGAAGCCGATGTGAAGAATCCACAGCCGATGATGCGCTGGTTTGATCGCATGGGCGAACCGCTGTATGGTTATTTGCCGCCTACGGGTTTTCCGGATTATGCCGAGTCGTGGGCAAATTCGGGTACGCTGATCGCGCGCATGAATTTTGGTATCCATCTGGCCGCTGGCCGTATTAACGGGATAACGTTGAAGCAATTGCCCGAAAATAGTGGTTCTCTGACAACGGAGCAAGCATTGGCAATGTATAGCAAGTTGCTGTTGCCTGCACAGGATACCAGTGCTATTGCGTCAGAGGTCAAAGAGACGGTCCCCGCAGATGCCGAACGCAAAGAGGTTCAGGTGATTAGTATGTTGCTGGGGTCGCCGGAATTTCAATACCGATAAACTCGGAAAGGAGATAGAGTTATGGAATGGACGCGAAGAGCATTTATGAAGGGCAGCGGTTTGGCATTGTTTTCTGCCTCGTTTGGGGGTACGCCGCTGTTTTTGAGCCGCGCAGCTGATGCTGCGAATAATCCGCTGGCACACAGCCGTCGCAAAGTGCTGGTGACGATTTTCCAGCGCGGGGCTATGGATGGTTTGATGGCGGTGACGCCATTTAACGATGCTGCGCTTTCCGAGGCGCGCCCCAATTTGTTTATGCACCTGACCGATCCGAAAAACGAGCTGACGGATCTGGATGGTCGCTTTGCATTGCATCCTTCTTTTGCGGAGCTGGCACCGCTGTACAAGGAAGGTCGTCTGGCTATCGTACACGGCGTAGGCTCGCCGAATAAGACGCGGTCGCACTTTGACGCTCAGGATTACATGGAAAATGGGACGCCTGGGGTGAAAGGTACGCGCACGGGTTGGCTCAATCGGGCTGTGGGTTTGCTCGGGCATGAAGGCACGCCCTTCCGGTCTGTGGCATTGACCAGAGCGTTGCCGCGCGCATTTTACGGGAAGGAGCCTTCGATTGCAGTGGATGATTTGCGTTCCTTTGGCATTCAGGTGCCGAATAATCCACAGGCAGCCGAACAGGTGGAGGAAGGGTTTGAGTCGATGTATGCGCGGAGTGCCAAACGCCTGATGCAGAGGGTGAGCCAGGAGAGTTTTGATGCGATTGAGTTGTTGGAAAAGATCGGTGTGAGGGATTACAAGCCCGCTGAAGGCGTGGAATATCCCAATACATCATTGGGTCGCAGGATGCAACAGATCGCGTTGTTGATCAAGTCGGATGTGGGGCTTGAGGTTGCCTTTACCGAGACAGGCGGTTGGGATACGCATGTGCAACAGGGCACAACGACGGGTTCTTTCCAGCGCAGAGCAGATGAGATGTCTAAGTCTATCGCGGCATTCTGGGCAGATCTGGGTACGTATCAGGACGATGTGGTGCTGATGACGATGACCGAATTTGGTCGCACAGTGCATCAGAATGGTTCTCTGGGTACGGACCACGGCCGCGGGTCGTGTCTGTTTGTGCTGGGGAATAATGTGGCTGGCGGAAAGATCCACGGGGATGTGCCAGAGTTGCTGGTGAAAGATGCGCTCGAAGATCGGCGCGATTTGCCCGTGACGACGGATTTCCGTTCTGTGTTCGCCGATGTGGCTGGTAAGCATCTGAATATCGATCGTTCCCACGATATCGCGATGTTCCCGGGTTGGGAAGGTGAGCGGTTTAAGGTGATGACGTAAAGCCATTATCGACCACTCATTTGAACTGCTGTACTGACACGTTGTGTTGCGCGTGTGCAGTTTACACCGCTTTACAAAAGAAAACTCGAGTGTCGGAGTATGGCACTCGAGTTTTTTTTACTGGATTGCGGCATTAAGCATGCCGCAATGACCTCAGTTGCTCGTCACGCCCCTGCTTAAAGCATACAGGGGCAGGCTCTGCATGCCTTAAGCAGGCGTCCAGGATGGTTTTTTTACTTTTAATTCGAGCTGATAGCTTTATATAGTTGCCTTTTATCTGTGTCCATCTGCGTTCATCTGTGGATGCTTTTCAAGGAGGTTTGCAATGATATTTCGTTTTTCTCTTATTGTTTTGTGCTGTGGTGCCCTGCTTGCAGGCACTTCGGCGGAGGCCGGGTTGAAATTGCCGTATAAAAAAGAAGGGCTGAGCAAGGAGCAGGCTGCAGCGTATCTCTTAGAGCGTTTTGCTTTTGGTCCCCGGCCCGGTGAAGTGGAAAGAGTGGCAAAGATGGGTCCCGAGAAGTGGCTGGCTCAGCAGTTGAAGGGCAATTTGCCTGATGCTGAGTTGGAGAAACGCCTGAAGACTTTTCCCGCGTTGTCGATGACGTTGCCCGAGATGTACGACGTTTATGTTCAAAATGGGCGGCTTCGCAATAGGATGGAGAAGGAAGGGGTGATCGATGACGAAAAGATGCCTCTGAAAGAGATAAATGAAAAAATGAAAGTGTATCGCGAGAAACACGGTTTGCGTGCTTATGGCCTGCTTTCCAATCAGGAACTGAAGGGTCAGAAAGTGATGCGGGCTGTGTATAGCGAGAACCAGCTCGCCGAGGTGCTGACGGATTTCTGGTTTAATCACTTTAATGTGACCACGCGCGATGGTGGTGCGCGCAGTCGCGTGCTCGCTTATGAGCGCGATGCGATTCGCCCCAATGTGCTGGGCAAGTTCCGCACGATTTTGGGTGCGACGGCGAAGCATCCTGCGATGTTGTATTATCTGGATAATGCCCAGTCGCGTATGCCGCCGCCAGAGCAACAGAATCAACCCAAGCCAAAGCCTGTGAAGGAAGTGGCGATGGGCGAGATGGGTATGGATGGCGGTATGGATGGCGGTATGGATGGTGGTATGATGGGCGGCGAGATGATGGGTGGTGAGATGGCAAAGGCTACCCCGAAACCTGTTGCGAAACCGAAGACGCCTCCAAGACGCAAGTATGGTTTGAATGAGAATTATGCCCGCGAGTTGATGGAGCTGCATACCCTCGGTGTGGATGGTGGATACACGCAGCAGGATGTTACGGAGGTCGCGCGGGTGTTGACGGGTTGGACTGCGATGCCTTATGGGAATGGGCGGAAGAATACCAATAAGGCAATCGCCAATGGCAATAAGAATCTCATTCGCCAGGGCGAATTTCTGTTCCGCAATGCCTGGCACGATAAAAAGGCCAAGGTGGTGCTGGGCGAGACATTCCCCGCAGGAGGTGGTCTGGAAGAGGGTGAGCGCGTTCTGGATATGCTGACCAGTCATCCTTCAACTGCGCGTTTTATTTCTACGAAGTTGGCGCGTCGGTTTGTGAACGATGCACCGTCGGATGATGTGATCGATGAGATGGCGGAAACCTTTACCAAAACCGATGGGGATATCGCTGCTGTGATGGCTACGCTGGCGCAGTCCCGCGTGTTTTGGGCAGAGGCGAAGAAGCGCAGTAAGATGAAGTCGCCGTTAGAACTGGCGGCGAGTTCTCTGCGCGCATTGGAAGCGGATATAAGGAATCCACAGCCGATGATGTACTGGTTTGATCGCATGGGCGAGCCGCTGTATGGTTATTTGCCGCCTACGGGTTTTCCGGATTATGCCGAGTCCTGGGCAAATTCGGGTACGCTGATTGCGCGAATGAATTTCGGTGTGCGTCTGGCTACGAGTAGAATTAGAGGGATTGTACTGAAGCGTTTGCCCAGAGAGAGCGAGCACTCGCCCACAACGGAGCAAGCATTGGCGATGTATAGCAAGTTGCTGTTACCCGCGCAAGATACCAGTGCTATTGCGGCAGAGGTCAAAGAGACGATTCCCGCAGATGCCAGGCGTAAAGATATGCAGGTGGTCAGTATGTTGATCGGATCGCCGGAGTTTCAATACCGGTAGATAGATGCGCTGGTTTCAAGTGAAAAACTCGGGTGCCGAAGAAGGGCACTCGAGTTTTTTGCGTTGAATCAGTGGCATGGTGTGTAGGGGCGGTGCCCCTGTGCCCGCCCGTTAGGTGGTGGGGCGGGATTCGTCTATTCGTTGATGAACTGCTGACGCAGTTGTACCCCGCTCCGTCTATTCGCCCTTCATCTGTGTTCATCTGCGTTATCTGCGGATTATTCGTCTATTCGTTCACATTTTTCATTCAGACGCTGTTCGGCATCGGTGCCGCGCATTTGATGGGTGTGTGTGGCAATGCGAGGGGCTACGTTGGTGTATCCCCGGGCGTTTGGTCCTTTGCTTTTTGTTGTGCCTTCCAGGACGGTTTTGAGGTCGGCGATGTCGCCGCGCCAGGATAGGAGGGCGTGGCGCAGTTCGTTGCGGATTTCGAGATGGTCTGGATGGTGGTAGAGGTCGTTTTGTTCCCGGGGGTCGTTGATGCGGTCAAAGAGACGACCTTCGTCTTCTTCAAAGAAATAATCGAGTTTCCAGCGTTTGGTGGCGACGGCGCAGGATTTGTAGAGGGTGGCAACGGCGCAGCGGCGGGGGGATTGTTCGCCTTTGATGAGTGGGGTGAAGAGGTCGAAGCCCTGCATGGAGGGGCATTCGGTGCCGGCAGCCGCGAGGAGGGTGGTGGTGATGTCGTTCCAGATGGCGAAGTCTCGCGTTTCTCCTTGCGGAAGGGTGCCTGGCATGCTCATGATAAAGGGGACGCGCCAGGATTCATCGTAGAAGTTGTGTTTGTCATTAAAGCCGTGATCGAAGTACTGCTGTCCGTGGTCGGATGTGAAGATGATGAGGGTGTTTTCCCGGAGGTTATTCTGGTCGAGGTAGTCCAGGATGCGACCGAGGAGGGCGTCGCAATACGCGGCATACGCATAATAGATTTTGCGCAGTTCCATGATGGTGTTGTGATATTGTGGGTCGTAGATGCGACCAATGGCTTCTCGCCAGTACCCAATATCATTTGGGTCTTCGCCCGGATGGCATTCGTTTTTGGGTTTGATGCCGAGTAGGCGTTTGGTGTGTGTGGGCTGGTTTTGCTCTTCGCGGTGGGTGTAATTGAGGTCGGGCAGGTTGTCGCAGTTGTCGTAAAAGGTGAGCCAGTCGCCCGGTGGACATTCGGGTGGATGCGGCGCGGGGAATGAGCAGAAGGCAAAAAAGGGACCCGAATCGCTCTTAACGACCTGATCAATTTGTTCGATGGTTTGTTTGGCGAAAAAGGTGTCGAGAACGTGTTCTTCGGGTACGGGTGTGGGGTGTTTGTGGTAGTCTTGAGGTGTGAACCCGTGTTTTGAAATGTATTCACCGTAGTCGCTTTGACCGATAATGATGTCGAAGGTGTCGGGGGTTTGTCCAAAGTGTTGTTTGCCGACCATGATGTTGGTGTATCCCTGTTCTTTGAGGAGGTCGGGTAGGGTTGGGAAGTGGGTGAGGCGGGTCATGCCGTTTTCCCACACGCCGTGTATGGGTGTGTGAAGACCGGTGATGAGACTGCTGCGCGAGGGGTTGCATACGGGTGAGGGCGTGTGGCCCTGTGTGAACATGACGCCTTCGGCCGCGAGGCGATCTGCATGGGGGGAATGGGCAAAGGAACTGCCCATGCAGTTGAGGGTGTCCCAGCGCTGGGTATCTGTTGTGATGAGCAAGAGGTTGGGGTGTTCGGTCATGTGTGTTCCTTTTGGGTTGTGATGTATTGGAGTGGTCGGGTGGGGAACTGATAGCTGAAGGCTGAAAGCTGATCGCTAAATGTTAGTTTTTACTCTGTGTTCATCTGTGTTCATCGGTGGTTGCTTTTAACTTAATTCGCATTAGTAGCCCGATAGATCTGGGACAGTGAATCCGAAGCGTTCTTGGGCGTCTGATAGCCGTTTTTGCATGTCGGCCACGCGATGGGCATAAGAGGGGTCGGCGATGGCGTTGGTGTATTCATCGGGGTCGTTGACGAGGTCGTAATATTCGTCGCCTTCGCCTTCGCGGATGTAGTGGATGAGTTTTTCGGTTTGGGTTCTCAAGCAGACCATTGTTGGGAAATAGGGATAGGGCGGGTCTTCGAAGTATTCGAAGAAGAGGTCGTCTCGGGGTAACTCGCCTTCGTTGGTCAGGAGTGGTCGCAGAGAGTGGCCGTGGTAGTGATTGGGTACGCCGAGACCGGATACGTCCATGATGGTTGCCGGGATGTCGAGGCTGATTACGTCGGTGTGTTCTACGCGCCCTGGGTCGGCGATGAGGTCGGGATATCGCATGAGATAGGGCACGCGAATGGATGGGTCATACATCCAGCGTTTGTCGCCGAGGCCAAATTCGCCGTGGAAGTAGCCGTGGTCGCTGGTGTGTACGACGAGTGTGTTATTGGTTTGTCCAATGGCGTCGATTTTGTCGAGTACCCGGCCCAGGGCATCATCTACGCCGCGCACGGTGCGTACGTAGTTGCGCATAAAGGTGTCGTAGCGTTCGTTGTCTTCGAAGTTGTAAGGACGTTCTCGGAGAGTTCTGGCTTTGCCATCGCGAGACGCGCCCAGGGCGTTGGGTTTGGGCAGTTCGTCATCGGAATAGGCATGGGCATGACGCGGTGGGGGGGTGAAGGGTCCGTGAGGGGCTTTGTACCACAGGCAAATTGCCCAGGGGCGGTCGTCGTCCTGGTCGAGAAATTGTTCGACGTAATCGGCGAGGAGGTCGGTGTTGTATCCCTGGTGTTTGACTTCTTCACCGTCGATGATAAAGATGGGGTCTTCGTAGTCTCCCTGACCGCGAAAACTGACCCAGCTCTCAAAGCCGGGTTTGGGGTTGCCGCCGGGCAGGTCAATGCCTTCGGTTCCGTAGTGTATTTTTCCAAAGAAGCCCGTGCGATATCCGGCTTTTTGTAATTGTTCGGGCCAGGTTACGAGATCGGGGCGAATCGGTGCGCGGTTGTGCGCTGCCCGATGAGTGTGAGGATAAACACCGGAGAGATGGCTGGCTCGGCTGGGCGCGCAAAGGGGTATGGCGGTAAAGCCATTGGCAAAGCGGATGCCTTCACGGGCGAGGCGGTCCATAGCGGGTGTGTCGATGAAGGGATGCCCCGCACATCCCATGCAGTCGTGTCGCTGGTCGTCGCACATGGAAAAGAGGATGTTGGGTTGTCTGGTCATAGAAGTTCTCCAGAAGGGGTTGATAGGTGGTCAGTGAAAGTTTATTTCCTTAATCCAGAAGGTTTTGTCTGTCATTGCGGCAGGGTGTAAGCCGCAATCCAGTCTGCTTTCTTTGTTTTTTAGGACTATTTATGTCACTTCTGACGGTTGAAGATAAAGCTTTTTTTGTGGAAAATGGCTATCTCACTCGGCACGATATGTTGAGTGAGGGTCAAATTCAACGGGCGGTCGATACGCTTTGGACTTATATTGAAGCAGATCGCGATGATCCGCAGACATGGGTAGATGCTGGGCCGCGAAGTCCAGATTGTTGGGATCATCCGGCGATTCGCGCGACGCTTTACGAAACGGATTTGTTTGCGATGTGCAGAGAATTGGCTGGCGATTTGAGCGATGATGCCGATCCTTCGACTATTCTGGTGTATCCGAGTGGCAGCGATGAGTGGGCGATCAAGTTGCCACATCTGGATGGATATAACAAGAGCGAGCAAGCAACCGTGGGATTTGCGATTGGCGTGACGGTTTATCTCAGTGATGTGGCTCCGCGTGGCGGCGGTTTTACACTGTGGCCCGGTAGCCATAGGACCGTTGCAGAGTTTTTCAAGTCGCATTCCCTGCTGGGTTTCAATATGCATCATCCCGGCGGTATTGTCGAGCGCGATATGACCCGCATTTTTGATCTGAATGAACCCGTTGAGTTGGTCGGGCGAGCAGGTACTGCGTGTATTTGGCACGGGTACATGGTCCACAGCGGTACGTCGAATTGCAGCGATCAGATACGGATGGCTCTGGTGAGTCGCATGAGTACAAAAGACTGGGATCTGTTGCAGTTTGAGACGCCGGATGATATGTGGGAATATTGGGAAGTGTGATCCGCAGATGACGCAGATGACGCAGATGACGCAGATGAATGCAGAGGAAAGGCGAAAGGCAAGGGGCTGGGGGTATATAGAGGAGCGCGTGTCGGTTGAGGAGGATGTATGGATTTTGTAAAATTGAGCGATGAGCAGCGGGAGTTTTTTGATGCGGAAGGGTATCTGGTGGTGGAGGATGTGCTGGGGGCTGAGGAGGTTGCGCGGTTGACGGAGGCGTGTGATGAGATGATGGCATCTTATGATGATAGGGGAAGGGCGTATAAGCAGTTTCGAGATGGGATAGTGGAGAAGCCTGTGTTTCGCTCTTTGATTGCGCATTCGGGGACGGTGCCTCTGGTGATTCAGCTTTTGAGTCCGGATATTCATTTGCAGAATACGGCGATTATTTACAAGGATCCAGAAGATGCCGAGACGACGGAGCCGATGCGTACCTGGCATCGGGATATTGGGATTACGCAGGAGATCGGGCATGCGTATCAGCCGCGTGTTGGGATTAAGGTGTGTTATTGTTTGACGAATTTCCCGGGACCGGATTCGGGGATTACGCGGTTTGCGAGGAGGAGTCATGTGTTGAATGAACCGCTGGGTATTCCGAGAGGTGAAGTCGATCCGCTTGAGGTGGTGCAGCCGGTGTGTAAGGCGGGTGATGTGTTGTTTTTTGAGAATCGCATTTTTCATACCAAGTCGCCAAATTTGAGCCAGCGCACGTCTAAGGTGGTTATTTTTGGGTATAGTTATAACTGGATGCGGAATGGATTTTATCTGGAGAATTTAGATGATGACGTGATCGCAGCTTTGAGCGATATTGAGAAGCAGCTTCTGGATGTGCCGTTGAGCGATAATCCCAACTTGAGCGCGAGGGCAAATACGTATCCGCTCACTGATTGGGCAGAGGAACACGGGGTGACGCCGGAGCAGGTTCCGTGGACGGTTGAGGTTTAAAAATAATCTCAATGAGAATTAAGTGCCACCGTCATTGCGGCATGGTTTTAGCCGCAATCCACTGGGGGAAGGGCTGGGGCTGATCGCTAGATATTAAGAATAGGAGGAAGCAATGCGTGTTGGGAGATGGATTTTATGCTTTATTTTGATCGGGGCAACGGGTGTATATGCCCAGGATGCTGAGAGAAAAGGGACGCCGCCTACGCTGGAGAATGTGGCGTATGGACCTTATGAGCGCAATGTGCTGGATTTTTGGAGGGCCGAGTCGGATTTACCAGCACCTGTTTTGATTTTTATTCACGGGGGTGGGTTTGCCAGTGGTAATAAAAGGAGGGTTCGCGGCAATGTGGTTGTTGAGACTTGTTTGGAAAAGGGAGTTTCATTTGCGGCGATTAACTACAGGTTTAAAAATACTGCGCCCATACAGGATATTTTGCGCGATGCGGCGCGTGCGGTGCAGTTTATCAGATACAATGCCGAGGCGTGGCACGTCGATCCCGAGAGAATCGCTTCTTATGGCGGTTCTGCGGGTGCGGGGACTTCAATGTGGCTGGCGTTTCACGATGATCTGGCCGATCCCGATAGTGAAGATCCCGTGCTTCGCCAATCTTCGCGCATTGTAGCGGCGGGGTCTCTCAATGGTCAGTTTTCCTATGATTTTTTTCAATGGGAGTCTGTGCTCGGTTTGCCTGCTGAGAATTTTTACTCCGAGAATACCGGGGTCGCGTTTTACGGCCTGGCTACGTTTGATGAGGCCGAGACCGAAAAGGGCAAGCAAATTCGGGCGGATGTGGATATGCGCGGGTTGATTACAAAAGACGACCCTCCTGTGTTTTTGTTTTGTGGTCAAAGGGGTGGCGCGCCCCAAAATCGCGGTCATTATGTTCATCATCCCAAACATTCAATTGCGATCAAAGAGCGGTGCGAGGAGGCCGGTGTTGAGGTGGAGATGTATTTGCCGAAGATGGGATCGCCACCGCCGGGGAATACCAATCGGGCGATGCTGGCGTTCTTTTTTAAGCATTTGAAGGTTGAGTAGGGGCGGGTTTCCCAACCCGCCCATTTGCACAGGAGGTTGATGTGACATTCAAAGTATTGACAGACGCGCAGGCAGCGCATTTTGTCGAGAAGGGATATGTGAAGATAGAGGGGTGTTTTGAGAAGGCGGAGATTCAGGATTGGCTCGATCTGGCATATCTGCGGTTGGGGTATGACAGAGATGATCCCACGACCTGGGAAGAAGATCGCATTCACATGCCGTCGATGAATCGGCGGGCTGTTGCCGATCTCGCGCCAAAGGCATGGGATGGGATATGCGATGTGATGGGCGGGGCAGAGCGTATCGAGGGTGAGCCTTCGTGGGGGGATGGGTTTATTATTAATTTTAATAAGGATGCGGATGATCCCTATGTTCCGTCGGCAAAGCGCGGGGGATGGCACAAGGATGGCAATTTTTTTCGGCATTTTCTGGATAGTCCAGAGCAGGGTTTGTTGACGGTGGTCGTTTGGGATGATGTGTTGCCCAATAGCGGCGGTACGTACCTTGCGCCGGATTCGGTTCCAAAAGTTGCGAGGTTTTTGTACGATCATCCCGAGGGGCTGGAACCGGGTGCGTTTGGAAAGATGATTGAGGGTTGTGAGGCGTTTGTCGAGGCGACGGGTAATGCGGGCGATGTGTATCTGATTCATCCGTATATGTTGCATTCTGCTGCGCCAAATCCTTCGGGACGACCGCGTTTTATTACGAATCCGCCAGTTGCGTTTAAAGAGCCTATGAATTTCAATCGAGAGGATTCCGATGATTTTTCACTGGTGGAGAGGGTGGTGTTGCGGGCGCTGGGTGTCGAGCGATTGGATTACCGCATTACGGGCAAGCGAGAGCGGTATTATACGGAGTTTCGCCGCGAACGAGAGCGCATGCTGGTGGAGCAGAAGGCGCGTTTGGCGGAACTTGAAGAGGAGGTTGTATGAGTTGATGTGCAGGTTTGGGAGAATCGGGAGAGGGATTTTCCACTCACACGGAGTTAGAGGAGCGTGTTGTTATGGATGCGAAATGTTTGGATTATTGCGTGACGGAAGAGGAGCGATTGAAGTTTGAACGCGATGGGTTTTTTGTTCTCGAGAGCGTGTTGCCAGAGGATCTGGTGGATGAGTTGGTTCCTGTTGTAGATCGCGTGGATGGCGCGCATCGAGAGCGAGAGGGCATTGGGACAGATAAGCGGTCCAATATGCTGGATTTTATCGGGCAGGATGATTTGTTTTTGGAGTTGCTCGATTGGTATAAGACTTTTCCGAAGGTATGGGGGTTGCTGAATTGGAATATTCAGCTCTATCATTCTCACATGATTGTGACGCCGCCCGTTGGTCCTGGAAAGTCGCTCGAGAAGGATGGACCAGGGCTTGGTTTTCACCAGGATAGTGGTCGCCTCAATCTCGATATTGAGACGAATCCGCGTCCGAGGATTTCGCTGAAGGTGGCGTTCTTTTTGACGGATGCATCAGAACCCGGTCGCGGGAATTTTGTTGTGGTTCCCGGTTCGCATCTGGGCAATGTGTTTCCGGGCAAGAGTCGCTCGGAAATGCCCGAGGGCGGTATGCAGGTGTGTGTGCCGAAAGGCAGTGCGGTTATTTTTGATCGGCGTATCTGGCATTCGAGCAGTACCAATTATTGGGATTCGCCACGTCGTACGCTGTTTTACGGCTATAGCTATCGCTGGTTGCGGCCCCGGGATAATATGACGGTGGATCATTTTTTGGAGCGCAGCGATCCCATTCGCAGGCAGTTGTTGGGGGCGAGTCCTTCAGGTGGTTTTGGATATACGTCGCCCAAACCCGAAGATGTGCCTTTGAAGGCGTGGATTGAGGCGCATTTGGGTGAGAAAGCCGTGGCGGCTTAAGATGATTGTGTCTGCAGGATATCGGCGAGTGTATCGGTTGTCCATTGGTTGATGCTTTTGCCACTGACTTCAGCAGCTATGGCAATCGCTGCGTGAACTTCTGGTGGAAGGCGCAACATCAGATTGCCAGAATAGGGCTTTTGTGGGGGACGATTTAATTTTTTACAGGTTTCGAGATAATCCTCTACGGCTTCTTCAAATGCGGTACGCAGTTGTGCAACTGAATCGCCGTGAAAACCCACGATATCGTTGATGCCCGCTATGTGACCAATAAAGCAATGGTCTTCATCGCTGTATTCAATGCGAGCGGCATATCCTTTATGTGTCATTGTGTTCATGGTGTTATTCCCGCTTGTTGTAGAAAGCGTGATGATAGCATAATATAATATCGTTAGTAAAAAGCACGCTTGATACAAAGTTCAGATAAATTTCTCGGGAGATACGCCGAAGATGGCGGCTAATTTGCGGGCGTTTTTCAAACTGATTGTTCGGATGCCCCGTTCCATGTTGGAAATATGCTGACGGGGTATATTGCCCAATTTTCGGCCCAATTCCGCCTGGGTCATATTGTGATTTTGACGATAGATTCTGAGGGTGTCACCGGGGATGATTTTAGACTTTATATCTCGATACCAGTCTGTTTCAAAGATATTCACGGTCTTATGATTTCCTATTTCTGTGTAATTTTTCATATTAAACACTGATGTTACGCATGTCCGGCGTTTTGTCATGCTGAGCGTAGCCGAAGCATCTATTCCACCTGTGTTGGTAGGAGATTCTTCGCCTCCACTACGTTACGGCTCAGAATGACAAGCGCATTTATGCATTATATTGTGTCTGTGCGTAACGTCAGTTAAA